>DATLUZ010000155.1:0-37091 GCA_035577785.1 Burkholderiales bacterium
TGAGGGACCTGGCGTGCGCCCGCTGCGGGACGTCGTTCCGCTGTGGCGCGGACGAGGAGGGCTGCTGGTGCGAGGACCTGCCGGCGCTGCAGCCCGTCGCCGGGCGGGACTGCCTGTGCCCGGCGTGCCTTCAGCTCGAGCTCAAAGAACGTAGCGCGCCAAGTCCTCGTCCCTAGCGAGCTCGTCCAGCCGCTGGTCAACGTAGGCGGAGTCGATCGTCACCTCGCCCGGCCCGCGCTGCCCCGCGTCGAAGGAGATCTGCTCGAGGAGCTTCTCGAGCACCGTGTAGAGGCGCCGCGCGCCGATGTTCTCGGTCTTCTCGTTCACCTGCCAGGCGATCTGCGCGAGCCGCCGGATCGCTTCCGGCTGGAACTCCACCTTGACGCCTTCGGTGGCGAGGAGCGCCTGGTACTGCTTCACCTGGCTCGCGTCGGTGCCGACCAGGATGCGCTCGAAGTCGTCGATCGACAGCGAGTCGAGCTCCACGCGGATCGGAAAGCGCCCCTGCAGCTCGGGAATCAGGTCGGAGGGCTTGGCGAGGTGGAACGCACCCGACGCGATGAACAGGATGTGGTCGGTCTTCACCATGCCGTAGCGCGTCGACACGGTGGTGCCTTCGACGAGCGGCAGCAGGTCGCGCTGCACGCCCTGACGCGACACGTCGGCGCCATGGACTTCGGAGCGGCTGGTGATCTTGTCGATCTCGTCGAGGAACACGATGCCGTTCTGCTCCGCGTTGGCCACCGCACGGGTCTTGAGCTCGTCGTCGTTCACCAGGCGTCCCGCCTCCTCCTCGACGATGACCTGCATCGCCTCGCGGATCCGCATGCGGCGCAGGCGCCTGCGGCCGCCGCCCAGGTTGGAGAACATACCCTGGATCTGCGAGGTGAGCTCCTCCATGCCGGGCGGCGCGAGGATCTCCATCTGCGGCTGCGCCGCGGACACTTCGATGTCGATCTCCTTGTCGTCGAGCTCGCCCTCGCGCAGCCTTTTCCTGAACTTCTGCCGCGTCACGCTCTCTTCCTCGGTGCCCTTGAATCCGACCAGCACGTCGAGGATGCGGTCCTCGGCGGCGTCCTCGGCGCGCGCGCGCACCCGCTTCACCGCCTGCTCGCGGGTCTGCTTGACGCTGATCTCGACGAGGTCGCGCACGATGGTGTCGACATCGCGGCCGACGTAGCCGACCTCGGTGAACTTGGTCGCCTCGACCTTGATGAACGGCGCATCGGCCAGGCGCGCGAGGCGCCGCGCGATCTCGGTCTTGCCGACGCCCGTGGGCCCGATCATCAGGATGTTCTTCGGCGTGATCTCCTGGCGCAGCGGCTCGGCCACCTGCTGGCGCCGCCAGCGGTTGCGCAGCGCGATCGCCACGGCGCGCTTGGCCCTTCCCTGCCCGACGATGTACTTGTCCAGCTCATGCACGATCTCCTGGGGAGTCATGCCACTCATTCGAGAACCTCTATTGTTCTTTGATGATTCGTGTAAATACACAGGTCGGCCGCAATCGCGAGCGACTTCTCGACGATGTCGCGCGGACCGAGCTTGGTGTTCTCGAGCAGCGCCTTCGCCGCGCTCTGCGCATAGGGGCCGCCCGAGCCGATCGCGAGCACGCCCAGCTCGGGCTCGAGGACGTCGCCCATCCCGGTGATGATGAGCGAGTGCTCGAGGTCGGCGACGGCGAGCATCGCCTCGAGGCGGCGCAGGATGCGGTCGGTGCGCCAGTCCTTGGCGAGCTCCACCGCGGAGCGCATCAGGTTGCCCTGGTGCTTGTCGAGCTTGGCCTCGAAGCGCTCGAACAGCGTGAATGCATCCGCGGTGCCGCCGGCGAAGCCGGCGAGGATGCGGTCCTGGTAGAGGCGGCGCACCTTTTTCGCGCCGCCCTTGACGACGACGTTGCCGAGCGTCACCTGACCGTCGCCGCCGAGCGCGACCTTGCCGTCGCGGCGCACGGACAGAATGGTGGTGCCGTGCAGTTGTTCCATGGGATGAACGCTAGGTGGGGGCTTGGGGCCGCAATATCAAGAATAGCGCAAAGCCCATGCCGGCCATGGTACAAACTATCAGGGGCCCCGGCGGCAGATCGGAAAAAAGCGAAATGCCGAGACCGATCGCATAGCAGAGAACGCCGAGCGCATAGCCGGTCACGAGGCGGCCGCGCGCCATCCGGCGGGTAGCGAGCGCGGGAACGATCAGCGTAGTGAAGACGAGGTACACGCCGACCAACTGCACCGAGGCGGTGACCGCCACCGCGAAGAGCAGATAAAAGCGCGCACGCCAGATCTCGCTGATGGGACCGGCGCGCTCGCCGACCCCGAACCAGAGCGCCAGGATCACGGCATAGATCACGGCGACGACGCCCAGGCGCGCCGGGTCCGCCCAGAGAATCTGGCCGACCAGCAGGTCCTTCAGGTTCTCGGCGCCGTGCGGGTTGGTCGCGAGCAGCAGAATGGCGGCGTTGGCCGCGACGATGAAGCTGACGCCGATCACCGCCTCCTGCACCTCGGGCCAGCGCCTGTCGGTCCAGTTGAGCAGCAGCGCCCCGGCCAGCGCGGCGCCGAGCGCGGCGAACTGCACCGCCGCGCCCTGCGGCTCGAAGCCGAGCCGGTCGGCGACGATCACGCCGAGGCCCGCCATCTGCGCCACTGCGAGGTCGATGAAGACGATGCCGCGCCTCAGCACCTGGATGCCGAGCGGCACGTGCGTCGCGGTGACGAGCAGTCCCGCGAGCAGCGCAGGCCAGACGATGTTGAAAGCGGCGGTATCGAAACTCATTGCAGCGGCGTAAGCAGCCGGGCGACAAGATCGTCGAAGTACCCGAAGAGATCCTTCGCGCGATCCGATCCGCCGACGGTAAAGGGCAGCATCACGTTGGGGATGCCGGTGCGCTGCGAGAGGAACTGCGCCGCCTTTGGATCATCGTAGGAAGAGTAGACGATCATCTTTGCCGGCGCCTTCTTCATCTGCTCGACCAGGCCGGCGAGGTGCGAAGTCGTCGGCGGGATACCGGGCTTCGGCTCCAGGTCGCCGACCTCGCGCATGCCGAGCCAGTTGATCAGGTAAGTGAACCCCTTGTGATGCTGCACCAGCGGCACGCCCTTCAGCGGCGCGGCCTGTTTCTCCCAGCGCGCGATCGCCTCCGCCCAACGCTTGTCGAAGGCGTCGGCGCGCGACCGATACGTCGCAGCGTTTGCGGCGTCGAGCTGCGCTAGGCGCTCGGCGAGAACCTTGGCGACCCTGGCGATGTTGCGTGGGTCGGTATGGACGTGCGGATTGCCACCGGGGTGCACGTCGCCCATCGAGCGGTCGACCGTGGTCGGCACCTCGAGCTTCAGCACGTAGCGCGAGGCTTCGAGGTAGCCGGGCGAGCCCGGCTGCACGCGATTGTTGCCCGACTGCGTGAGCAGCAGCGGCAGCCAGCCGATCTCCAGCTCCGAGCCCGAGCACACCACGAGATCTGCGGCGCGCATGCGCGCGATCAGGCTCGGCCGCGCCTCGATGTGATGCGGATCCTGGCGCGCGGTCGTCGCCGAAACGACGCTCACCTTGTCGCCGCCCAGCTCCTGGGCGAGCGACGCCCACTCGGGCTCGCAGGCGAAGACATTGAGCGCAAACACCTTGAAAGAAAAAACACTCAGGATGAGAAGCAAGGCAATTCTCATGTCATCCCCTAGAAGGTATGGGCGCCGTGGGCGCCCAGGCTGACGATGTACTGCAGGAAGACCTGGTTATCGGGCTGGCTCTGGCGCGAATAGTCGCGCGCAAGCTGCAGCCGCACCCGGCTGAACTCGCTCGGACTCCAGTCGACCATCGCCGTATGCCGCTTCGGCTTGTAGCCGGCGAGCACCGGAAAATCCGCCGCGGTGAGCGCGCCGGAATCGACCAGCCCGATGCTGGTCGTGCCGGAGTCGAGCTGATCGTAGCGGTAGCCGACGCGCCACTGTGGCATGAACTGGTAGACGCCCTGCGCGTACCAGCCGGATTGCCGGCTCGCATATCCGTCGGTCAGCGCGGCGCCCGCCGGATCGAAAGTGAGCTCGCCGCTTTCGCTTCGCCGGAAGTACTCGCCCTGCAGCTTGAAGTTGTTCACGGTCGAGTTGCCTTCCGGCGCCCATTTGAGAACGCCGCTCAAGGCCCACAGCTTGCTCGCGCCGCTGAAGCTGTTGCTCGTGCCGCTCTGCGGATCGTCGTACACGCGCTCCCTCGGCGACGTTGTCAGATAGGACAGCCCCGTCTGCCACGCGAGGCTCGCGCCGATGTCGCCGCCCAGGTGCGCGAACCAGTTGACCGCGCCGGCGCCATTCCTGTCCGGATCGCTCGCCGGAAACGCATGCCCGCGCGTGAATTCCGCGCCGACATCCACATAGAGCTCGGTGGGCGCAACCCACTTCACCTGCACGCCGTCGTCGTTCAGCTGGCCGCCGAGAAACGCCTTCATCACCAGCGGCTGGTCGGTGAAATCCCAGGCGTGCGCGTGGATCTGGTTCTGGTAGCCCACCGCAGAAAAGAACCGCCCCGCCTTGACGCTGAAGCCGCGCGAGAGCGCGAGCGTCTGGATGTAGGCCTCCTCGACCTCGACCCCGCTGCCGTCGGGCTGGATCGCGGCGATCAGCGTGCCGCGGAAAAGGTGGTCGACATTCGCCGCGATGCCGAGCTCCGATTCGCCGAGGCTGAAGCCGCGCCGCGGCGGCGCCACGTCGCCCATCGTCGGCACGAAGCCGTTGATGCGGTAGGTGTTCGGATCCTGAGACAGGTTCGAGTAAACGCCGTTGAGGATCGCCGACACCGCGGGGTTGAATGCGTTCTCGCTCTGCTTGGGGGCCGAGGCCTCCTGCATGCGCCGTTCGAGCTCGTCGACGCGCTGCTGCAATATCTTGACTTCCTCGCGCGTCTGGTCCTGCGCGTGCGCCGGAAGCATCGCCGCGGCCAGCGCCGCGGCGCACCACGCCTTGCGAAACATGGATTGCTCCTCTCGAGAGTTCGACATACGCGCCGTCAGGCGCGCGCTCGAAGCCTTTCTAGAGGAACGCGGGAGGAGCCCGGGAGCGGGGTGTGGGCGCCGAGAGCCCGCGCGCCGAAGCATCGGCGGGGGCAAATGCGATTGCGGACTGGACCTCGGGCGGAGCTGCGCGGCTGTCGCCGCCGATAGCGCCAAGAACCGCGCTCAGCGCCGTATGGAAATCGCAGAGGAGATTCTTTTGCGGCACCTTGCCTTGGCCGACGGCTTCATCCGCGTGCGCAAGGACCGCAGAAGCGCCGTGCCACGCCTGGTGCGCAACGCCGGCCGTCTGCGCGACCAGGAAGGCCGCTGCGAGGACAAACCGTGCGAGACGGCGCAGCATTGCCGCGGATTCTATACCTGGGAACCCTGCAGCTTCATTTCGCCAAGCATTCCTCCATGCCGGCGATGAAGATGTCCTTCGGCAGCTTCTTGCCGATGAACACCATGATCGACTGCTTCTTCTCGCCCTTGCCCCAGGCCTTGCCCATGTCGCCGCCCATCATCATGTGCACGCCCTGGAACACCACGCGCCGAGGATTGCCCTTCATCCACAGCACGCCCTTGTAGCGCAGCAGGTCCGGGCCGTAGACCTGGATCATCCCGGAGAGAAACTGCTCGAGCTTCTGCCCGTCGAAGGGCTTGTCGGACCTGAACACGAACGACTCGACCTCGTCGTGGTGCTGGTGCTGGCTGTCGACCAGGAACTCCGGGTCGAGCTGGAGGATCGCGTTCAGGTTGAAGCCGCGGATGTCGAGCACTTCGGCGATCGGCGCGTCGCCGAAGTGCACCTTCTTGATCGGCGCCCGCGGGTTCATTCTCTTTAGTCTCTTGGAAAGCGAATCCGCCTCGTCGTTTGAAACCAAGTCTGTTTTTGATAGCAAGATGCGGTCGGCGAACCCCACCTGCTCCTGCGCCTCGTGGAACTCGTCGAGCTGCTTCGGCGCGTGCTTGGCGTCGACCAGCGTGATGATCGAATCAAGCAGGTAGTAGTTGCCGATCTCCTCGTCGGTGAAGAAGGTCTGCGCTACGGGCCCGGGGTCGGCCATGCCGGTGGTCTCGATCACCACGCGGTCGAACTTGAGCTTGCCCCCGTCGCGCTTCTCCTTGAGCGTGCCGAGGATGCGGATGAGGTCGCCGCGCACCGTGCAGCAGATGCAGCCGTTGTTCATCTCGACGATCTGCTCGTCGCCCGTCTCGATGATCTCGTTGTCGACGCCGATCTCGCCGAACTCGTTCTCGATCACCGCGATGCGGTGGCCGTGGTCCTCTTTCAGGATCCGGTTGAGCAGCGTGGTCTTGCCGCTGCCGAGGAACCCGGTGAGGATCGTCACCGGCACCATGTTGCTGTCTTCCATGACTGCTCCTGGCGAAGGGCGGGATTATAAATCGCGGCCGGACCCGGCTTCCGGACCCCAAAATCAGGGACAGACCACGTTTAATTCCCGCTCAATAGATCGAGCTGGCCGTCCATGACGCCGCTCGCCGATGGACGTCCCGCTTGGCCCTTCTCTACACGTCGACCAAGCTTTCGCGCCATCATCGCCCTAAACGAAGGATCGCCGAGCACGTAGCCCGCGTTCGTAGCGGCGCGGATACATTCCAGTTCATCGCGGCGAACCATGCCGAAGAGGTCTCGATAGGCCGCCTGCCGTTCTTCATTGGTCCTGCCGAGGCTTAGGTATTCCCGGTGTGGCGTCAGAAGGTCCGAATGCTCACCGAGGGCATTGGCGCGGTAGCTGGACCATCGGTATTGGTCCGCGCGCCCCGCCAACACTGCTCGCACCGGGTTCAGTTCGATATACCGATAACACGCGAGTACGTATTGCTCGGATTGAACGAGACAGGACTTGAACCGACCTTCCCAGAGGTGCCCGCTCTTCTTGTAAAGCTTGTTGACGTACTGGCTGTAGAGCTGCCCGATGCCCTTCATGAGGTTGGCGCAGGCTTCTAGTTGATCTGGGGTCAGCAACAGATGGACATGGTTGCTCATGAGGCAGTATGCGTGCAGCCTGCATCCCGTGCGCACGAGCACGCGGGCTAGGTGAAACAGATAGAACGAGCGGTCCTCGTCGGTGACAAAACATGCGCCACGGTTATTGGCCCGCTGGATCGCATGGACAGCGACTCCGGGAAGCATGATGCGCGCACGCCTTGGCATGCGAAGTCAACGGTCAACCTGCGAGTCGCGTTGACCTACGAAAAACGTGGTCTGTCCCTGATTTTGAGGTTCGGCTTAGGACTTCACCAGGAGCAACCCTTTCAGGTATTCGCCCTCGGGGAACTCGAGCGCGACGGGATGGTCGGCGGCGGCGCCGAAGCGCTCGACGATCTTCGCGTCCGCGCCGGCGTCGAGCGCGGCGCCGGCGACGATCGACTGGAAGAGCTCCGCCGACACCCCGCCCGAGCACGAGAAGGTGGCGAGCAGCCCTCCCGGGGCGAGCAGCTTGAAGGCAAGCAGGTTGATGTCCTTGTAGGCGCGCGCGGCGTTCTTCACCTGCGCTGCGCCCGGCGCGAACTTGGGCGGATCGAGGACCACCATCTGGAATTTCGCTGCCCGGTCGCGCAGGGTGCGCAGTTGCGCGAACACGTCGCCCTGCACGAATTGCACTTTCGAGGCGTCGAACGGGTTCGCGGCCAGGTTCTCGCGCGCCACCTCGAGCGCGGGCGCCGAGCTCTCGATCGCGGTGATCCTGCTCGCGCCGCCGGCGAGCGCCGCGATCGAGAAGCCGCCGGTGTAGCTGAAGCCGTCGAGCACCTCGCGGCCGGCCGCGAGCTCGCGCACGCGCTGCCGGTTCTCGCGCTGGTCGAGGAAGAAGCCGGTCTTCTGGCCCTGCTCGACGTCGACGCGGAAGTTGAGCCCGTACTCGACGATCGGGCAGCGCGACGCGTTGCGGTTGCCGCGCGCGAAGCCGACCCGGGCGGGCAGAGCCTCGAGCTTGCGCACTTCGGCGTCGGAGCGCTCGAAGATCGCCTCCGCCGCGGTGAGCTCGGAGAGCGTGTCGAGGATCGGGTCGCGCCAGCGCTCGACGCCGGCGGCGAGGAATTGCGCCACCAGCACGTCCGCGTAGCGGTCGACGATCAGGCCGGGCAGGCCGTCGGACTCGCCGTGCACCAGGCGCAGCGCGTTGGTGTGGCGCCGCGCCGGCAGCGCCTCGCGCAGCGCGAGCGCGCGCTCGATGCGCCGGCGGAAGAAAGCGGCGTCCACTTCCTCGCTCGGGTCGAAGGTCCACACGCGCGCGCGGATCTGCGACTTCGGGCTGTACGCCGCGCGCCCCAGCACCTTGCCGGAGGCGTCCCTGATGTCGACCGTGTCGCCGGCGCCCGCTTTGCCCGAGAGCTTTTCGACCGCGCCCGAGAAGAGCCAGGGATGGCGCCGCCGCAGGGACTTCTCGCGCCCCTTCTTCAGGACAAGGACGGTCATTTAGGGGCGGTCTTCTTGCGCGCGCGCGGATGCGCGGCGTCGTACACCTTCGCCAGCGCCTGGAAATCGAGGTGGGTGTAGACCTGGGTAGTGGCGATGCTGGCGTGGCCGAGGAGCTCCTGCACGGCGCGCAGGTCCTGCGAGGACTGCAGCACGTGGGTGGCGAACGAATGCCGCAGCATGTGCGGGTGCACGCGCTGCGCGAGCCCGCGCCGCCGCGCCCACGCCCGCAGCCGCGCATTGACCACCGTGGGGGCGATGCGGCGGCCGCGCCCGCCGACGAAAAGCGCGCGCTCCCCGGGCGCGGCGACCTGAGCCCGGCTCGCGATCCAGGCCTTGAGCGCCTCGCGCGCCTTCGCGCCGACCGGCACCGTGCGCGTCTTCGATCCCTTGCCGGTGACGGTGACTTCCGCCTCGCGCAGATCGAGCCGGCCGTCGTCCACGTTGAGCGCGATCAGCTCGCCCAGGCGCAGACCGGACGAATACATGAGCTCGAACATCGCCGCGTCGCGCAGGAGCTGCGGGCTTCCCGGCTTTTCGTCGAGCAGGTGCTGCGCCGCCTCGACCGAAAGCGCCTTGGGAAGCGGCCGCGGCGCCTTGGGCGCGCGCACGCCGACCACCGGATTCGCGCCGAAGCCGTGGTGCCGGACCAGCCAGTGATAGAAGCCGCGCCAGGCGGAAAGCATGAGGGCGAGCGAGCGCGGGCCGAGGCCGCGCGAATGCATCACCGCGACGAAGCGGCGCACCTGCGCCGGCTCCAGCTCGGAAAATGAATGACTGGGAAGAAGCTCTATCAGGAGCTTCAACGCATGACCATAATTGGTCAGCGTCGCCGGCGAGAGCCGGCGCCGATGCCGCAGGGCATCGAGGTACTCCCGGGCTAGAGCCGCGCCGTCACTCCGGCCGCGCATAGCTCGCCGATGCGACGAAGGTAGAGCGTTCCCATCTCGGGGAAGAAGCGCTGCGGATCCTCGCTGCCGAGCGCTAACAGGCCGAAGGGAGGGCTCATTTTCCCCTGGTCGCCGATGGGCACGAGCGCGAGCGAGCGCACGTGCTCGGCAGCCTCCCCGAACCACGGCGCGAACACGCTGCCCGCGGCGGGGCCGCACTGCGGCATGGGCATGCCTTCGGCCTGCTGGCGCTGCGCCTCGCTCACCGCCTCGGCCTCCTGGAGGTCCGCCGCGACGGACTTGCCCCACACGCGGAGCGCCACGTGCGGGACGGCGAAGTCCTCGCGCAGGTGGAAGTAGAGCGAACGCGCGAGCGCGGGGAAATCGCGCGCCCCGGCGAGCGCCACGGACAGGCGATGCACTTTCTCGCCGATGGCGTCGTTCTCCTCGGCGAACTTGATGATCTCGGCGAGCTTGCCCTCGAGCAGCTTGACCTTCTCGCGCAACGCCACGGTCTGGCGCTCCGAGAGCGCGATCGCGCGGCCGCCGTAAGGATGCGGCACGTAGATCGTCTCGAGGAGCTCGGGGTGCTGGTCGAAAAACTTGGGATGGGTGCGCAGGAAGCGGGCGATTTCGTCGTTCGTCATCGGGCTGTTGTCGTTATGGATTCACACGTCCAGGAAACCTTCGTACACCGTTTCGGCGGGGCCTTTCATCCACACCGGATTGTCACCGCCGGCCCAAGAGATGGTCAACGCTCCGCCGCGGGTTTCGACGCGCACCGGGGAGTCGAGCAGCCCGCGCGCGATTCCGGCGACCACCGCGGCGCACGCGCCGGTGCCGCAGGAGAGCGTCTCGCCCGCCCCGCGCTCCCATACGCGCAGCGCGACACGGTGCCGGTCGTGCACCTGCATGTAGCCCGCGTTAACGCGGTTGGGAAAGCGCGCGTGGCGCTCGAGCAGCGGGCCCTGCGTGCCGACCGGCGAGGACGCCACGTCTGTCACAACCTGGACCGCGTGCGGATTTCCCATCGACAGAACGGCGAGCTCCACGGTGTCGCCGCCCACGGCCAGGTTTTCCCACTGCGGTTTCGTGGGCGCGCCCATGTTGACGGTCACCTCGCCGTCGGCTTCCAGGCGCGGGAAGATCGTCCCGCCGAGGGTCTGGACGCGCAGCTCGCGCTTCGTGCTGAGGCCTTTGCCGTGGACGAACTTGACGAAGCAGCGCGCGCCGTTGCCGCATTGCTCCACCTCGCCGCCGTCGGCATTGAAGATGCGGTAGCGAAAGTCGCTGTCGCGCCCGCCCGGCTCGACCACGAGGATCTGGTCGCAGCCCACGCCGAGATGCCGGTCGGCGACGCGCCGGAGCTGCGCGCGAGAGAGGGTGAACGGCTCCCTCGTGGCGTCGATGACCACGAAGTCGTTTCCGGCGCCGTGCATCTTGGTGAAGGCGAGCTTCATGCGAGCGCGGCCTCGACCCGGGCGCAGATGCGGTCGACCGAGCCGTCGTCGAGCCGCGGATGGATCGGAAGCGAGAGTACCGCCTTCGCCGCCGCTTCGGACTCGGGGAAGGACATGCCCCGGTTCGCGGCTTCGTACGCGGGCTGCCGGTGCAGGGGCGTGGGATAGTAGATCGACGCCGCGATGCCGTCGCGCGCGAGCGCCTCGCGGATGGCGTCGCGCCGGCCGCTCCGCACGGTGAACTGGTGATAGATATGCGTGCCGCGCGCGTCCTCGACCGGCGGCTGCACGCCCTGCACGCCCTTCAGCTTCTGGCGGTAGCGTTGCGCCACGCGCCGGCGCGCGGCGTTGAATTCGTCCAGCCGCCGGAGCTTGACCCGGAGCACCGCCGCCTGGATCTCGTCGAGGCGGCTGTTCCAGCCCACCCGCTCGTGCAGGTAGGTCTGGCGGCTGCCGTGATGACGCAACATCCTCAGCGTGCTGTCGTGGCCCGGATTGCTGGTGGTGATCATGCCTGCGTCACCCACCGCGGCCAGGTTCTTCGTCGGATAGAACGAGAAGCACCCGAAGTCGCCCCAGGCGCCTGCCCGCCGGCCCTGGTATGCGGCGCCGAGCGCCTGCGCGCAGTCCTCGATGAGGAGGAGGCCGCGGCCGCGGCAGAGCTCGACGATCCGGCCGAGGTCGGCGCACTGGCCGAAAAGGTGGACCGCGATGACGGCCCGGGTCTTTTCCGTGATTTTCCTCGACAGGGAATCGACGCAGAGATTGAAGCTGCCGGGATCGATGTCGGCAAAGACGGGCGTCGCCCCGGTGTGCGAAACGGCCTCGGCGGTAGCGAAGAACGTGAACGCCGGCACGATCACTTCGTCCCCGGCGCCGATGCCCGCCGCCACGAGCGGCAGGTGCAGCGCGTCGGTGCCCGAATTGCAGCCCACCGCGTACCGCGCGCCCACGTAGGAGGCCACGTCGCGCTCGAGCGCTTCGCCCTCCGGGCCGAGGACGTAGCGGCCCGAAGCGAGCACGCGGCTCACCGCGGCATCGATCTCGACCTTGAGCAGGCGGTATTCGCCCGCCGGATCGGCCATGGGAATGGGATTCGCCGCGCTCATCCGAACTTCTGCAGGCGCTCGCGCACCAGCCTGCCGACCTCGAGCGCGAGGCCGAGCGCCTTGCGGCCGCTCTCGCCGTCGACGCCGGCGGCCGCGTCTCCCTCGATCGCCTTCACGAAGGCCTCCGCCTGGGACGCCAACGCATCGCCGCCGGCGTGGCTCTCTTCCCGCTCGTCGATCGTGCCCTGGGCCTGGCCGACGTAGCGCAGACTCCCGGCCTGCAGATCGGCCGACACGTAGAGCCCGGGCTGGAACACGCGGAGCTTGCGCACCGGCACCTGGCTGACCCGGCTCGCTGAGAGGTTCGCGACGCAGCCGTTTACGAACTCGATCCGCGCCGTCGCAATGTCGATCTCCTGCGTCATGAGGCGAAAGCCGCAAGCGCTCAGCTCGCTCACCTCGGAGCCTGCGAGCGCCAGGCAGAGATCGAGGTCGTGGATCATGAGATCGAGCACTACGTCGACGTCCGCGCCGCGCGCCTTGAACCCCGAAAGGCGCTCGGCGTCGATCAGCAGCGGCCGCTGCACGCGCGCGGCGAGCGCGCGAAACGCGGCGTTGTAGCGCTCCACGTGGCCGACCTGCAGTACCCGGTTCTTCTTTCCTGCCCGGGAAATCAAGTCATCGGATTGCGCGAGGTCGGCCGCGATCGGCTTTTCCACGAGCACGTGCAGGCCGGCGTCGAGGCAGGCGCCCGCGACCTCGTGATGGCGCTCGGTCGGTACCGAGACCACGGCCGCGTCGGCATGCCTGAATGTCTCCTGATAATGGGAAAAAGCCGGGCAGCCGAGATCCTGCGCGAGCGCCTGGGCGCGCTGGAGGTCCACGTCCGCCACGCCTACGAGACGGCAGTCGCTGCGCGCGGCGAGTTTCTCCGCGTGGTAGCGGCCCATGTGGCCCGCGCCCACGACCGCGACTCTCAATAGAATTTTGCTTCCCCTTCGGGGCGGGTCTTGAACCGCTTGTGCATCCAGAGGTACTGCTCGGGCATCTCCAGCACGCGCTCCTCGATGAAGGCCAGCATGCGCCGCGCGTCGGCCTTGTCGTCGCCGGTCGGAAAGCCCTCCCAGGCCGGGTAGAGCCGAGCGACATAACGGCCGTCGGGCAGCATGCGCGTGACGCAGGGCACGACGCGGGCGCCGGTGACCCGGGCAATATACGACAGTCCGACGGTGGTCGCGGCGGGCACGCCGAAGAACGGCACGAACACCGACGCCTTCGGCCCGAAGTCCATGTCCGGAAGGTAGTAGAAGCTCTCGCCCGCCTGGACGGCGCGCAGGATCTTGCGGATGCCCGCCTGCCGCGGATAGATCGCGCCGCCGAAGCGAAGCCGCCCGGCATGGAGCAGCCGGTCGAGCAGCGGATCCTTCTGGCGCGAGAACATGCTCGCCATGCGCGGCCATTGCTTGGCGAGGCGGATACCGCCCGCGTCCAGGCCGAGAAAGTGCGGCGCGAAGAGCACGATGCGCTGTCCCGCGACGGCCTGAAGATGCTCGAAGCCCTCGATCCCGACCAGCGCCTCCACCCGCTCGGGCGCCGACCACCAGAGAATCCCCCGGTCGATGAAGCTGCGAAGGAAGGCGCGGAAGTGCGCGCGTGCGATCGCCTCTCGATCCCGCTCGCTCATCTGAGGGAAGCACTTGGCGAGGTTGACGCGCGTGACCTTGCGCCGCTTTGGGATGAGCCAGAAGACGACCGATCCCGTCGCCTCGCCGATCGCCGCCACTGCGCGAAAGGGCAGGAAACGCACCAGCCACATGAAGGCCACGAACCCTAGGCCGAAAAGCCGGCCGAGCAGTCGGCTAAGCAGGGCGCGCTCCTCTCGGCACCTTGTAGCGGTTGTAGCTCCAGAGGTACTGGCCCGGGCATTCGCGCACCAGGTCCTCGAGCGCGCGGTTCAGGCGCCGGGTGGCGGATTCCCCCTCCAGCTTTTCGGGAAACGGCCTGACCCGGAGCTCGTAGCCCCGCCCGCGGGGCAGCCTGCAGCCGAAGGCGAGGAAGCAGCGCACCCCTTCGCGCTCGGCAAGCCGGGCGGCGAGGGTCATGGTGTACGCGGGGCGGCCGAAGAACTCGGCCCAGTCGCCCTCGCCTTCGCCGGGCACCTGGTCGGGGAGGAAGCCGACCGCCTCGCCGTCGCGCAGCGCCTTGAAGATCGCGCGCACGCCGCTCACGTCTGCGGGCACCAGGCGCACGTTCGGCCGGTTGCGCCCTTCGCGCATGAGCGGGTCGAGCCAGCCCATCTTGGGCGGCCGGTAGAGCACCGTGATCGGCATGTGCAGCGCGGCGTATTGCGCGGTGACCTCGAAGCAGCCCATATGCGGAGTGAGAAAAAGCAGCGGCTTTCTCTCGTCGCGCGCGGCGAACGCCTGCTCCATGCCATGCACGCTTCGCACCATCGCCGCCACTTCGGCGTGCGGCCGGAACCAGAGCGCGGGCAGCTCGGTGAGCATCTTGCCCGCCGCGCCGATCGCCTCGCGCCGGGTGCGCGCGTCGGTGTACCCGGCCTGCTGCAGATTGGCGCGCAGGTTCCTGCGATAGGTGGGCGAAATCCCATAGATCGCCCAGCCGAGGGCGCTTCCCAACGCATGCAAGAGCGGCAACGGCAGCTTCCCGGCGAAACGCAGGAGAACGCTGGGGAAAGACAAGATTTTGGTATCCTTGCGCCCTCCCACAAGAAGGCGCACGCAATGAGCGAATTTCTGTTTACGTCCGAATCGGTGTCCGAAGGGCATCCGGACAAGGTCGCCGACCAGATCTCCGATGCGGTGCTCGACGCGATTTTAGCCCAGGACCCCCGCTCGCGCGTCGCTGCCGAGACGCTGGTGAAGAACAACCTCGTGGTGCTGGCCGGCGAGATCACCACCAACGCGCGGGTGAATTTCGACGCGGTCGCGCGCAAGACCATCCAGCGCATCGGCTACACCGATCCGAAGATCGGCTTCGATACCCACACCTGCACAGTCATCGTCGCCTACGGCGAGCAGTCGCGCGACATCGCGCAGGGCGTGGACGAAGGCAAGGGCCTCGACCTCGACCAGGGCGCCGGGGACCAGGGCCTGATGTTCGGCTATGCCTGCGACGAGACGCCGGAGCTGATGCCGATGCCGATCTACCTCTCGCACCGGCTGGTCGAGCGCCAGGCCGAAGTGCGCCGCGACGGCCGCCTGCCGTGGCTGCGGCCCGACGCCAAGTCGCAGGTCACCATGCGCTACGCCGCGCACGGCAAGCCCGAGTCGATCGAGACGGTGGTGCTCTCCACCCAGCACGCGCCCGGCCTCACCCACAAGCAGATCGAGGAGGCCGTGATCGAGCAGATCATCAAGCCCGTGCTGCCGAAAAACATGGTGAAGGGCAAGGTGAAATATCTGGTCAACCCGACCGGCGCTTTCGAGATCGGCGGGCCGACCGGCGACTGCGGCCTCACCGGCCGCAAGATCATCGTCGACACCTACGGCGGCTCGGCGCCGCACGGCGGCGGCGCGTTCTCCGGCAAGGACCCGTCGAAGGTCGATCGTTCAGCGGCGTATGCCGCGCGCTATGTCGCGAAGAACATCGTCGGCGCCGGGCTTGCCTCGCGCTGCCTGGTGCAGGTCTCGTATGCCATCGGCGTGGCGCAACCGACCAGCGTGATGGTGACGACGCACGGCACCGGCAAGCTCTCCGACGAGAAGCTCGCGCAGCTCGTGCAGGCGAACTTCGACCTGCGGCCGAAGGGCATCATCCAGATGCTCGACCTGCTGCGGCCGATCTACGAGAAAACCGCCGCCTACGGCCACTTTGGCCGCGAGGAGCCTGAATTCACCTGGGAAGCCACGGACAAGGCGCTCGCGCTCAAGCAAGCAGCGTAGTTTGTTTCAAGGAGGTCCGATGAAACCACCCTTTCGTGCCGACCACGTCGGCAGCCTGCTGCGTCCGCGCGAGCTTCACGAGGCGCGTGCCAGAGCGAAGAAAGGTGAGATCACGCAAGAGCAGTTGAAGGCGGTGCAGGAGCGCTGCATCAAGCAAGTGATCGCATTGCAGGAGTCGATCGGCATCCCGTCGGTGACCGATGGCGAATTCCGCCGCGACTGGTGGCACATCGATTTCCTGCATGGCTTCGACGGCGTGGAGCTCGCGAAGGGCGACGCCTACGGCGACGCCAAGTTCAAGGGCACCGACGAGCAGCCGCCGTTCATGCTGGTCGAGAGCCGCATCCGCCGCACGCGGCCGAACATGCTCGAGCACTTCAAGTTCCTCAAGGCGAACGTAAGCAAGGGCACGCCGAAGTTCACCATGCCCTCGCCGGCGATGCTCCACGCTCGCGCCGACCGCGCCTCGATCAAGAAGACCTACCCCGACCTCGATAACTTCTGGGCCGACCTCACGCAGTGCTATCGCGAGGAGATCGCGGACCTGTACAAGGCGGGCTGCCGCTACCTCCAGATCGACGACACCACCATCGCGATGTTCGGCGACCCGAAGGTGCAGGAGCAGTTCCGCAAGCTCGGCGACGATCCGAAGAGGGACGTGGCGCTTTACGCCGAGGCCGTCAACGCCGCGATCCGCGACGTGCCCGACGACATGGCAGTGTGCATCCACACCTGCCGCGGCAACTTCAAGAGCACCTGGCTCGCGAGCGGCAGCTACGACTACGTCGCGGAGACCGCGTTCTCGAAGATCGACGTCGACGGCTTCTTCCTCGAGTTCGACACCGACCGCGCCGGCGGATTCGAGCCGCTGCGCTACATCCCGAAAGGGAAGAAAGTCGTGCTCGGCCTGGTGAGCTCCAAGGTGCCGCAGCTCGAGGCCAAGGATCAGCTCAAGCAGCGGATCGAGCAGGCGTCCAAGTTCGTGCCGATGGAAAACCTCTGCCTGAGCCCGCAGTGCGGCTTCTCGAGCACCCACCACGGTAACAACCTCACGGAAGAGCAGGAGAAGGCGAAGCTTCGCCTTTGTATCGAGACGGCCCGCGAAGTCTGGGGCGGCTGATTCGCCCTCCCATAATCAGGGACAGACCACGTTTTTTCAGACCTCGATGCGGGAAAACGTGGTCTGTCCCTGATTTGAGGTCATTTACCGCGACGCGCCGATAGGGCATTCTCTCGCCGTTTCTCCAACCTGTGAGGAGGGGGCGGGACATGAAGAAGCTCATCGCCGGCGCGCTTGGCGCCGTGCTGGCGTTTCATCTCGGGATCACTCAGGCACAACTCAAGGGCGAATACCGGCTCGGCGTGCTCGAGCCGCTCACCGGCAACCTCGCGGTGCAGGGCAAGCTGCACCTCGAGGGCTACGAGATCATGCGCGACCTCATCAACAGCCAGTTCGGCGGCGTGATGGGCCGCAAGCTCGTCCTCGTGGTCGGCGACGCGCCCGACCCGACCGCCGCGGCGTCGGAGGCCACGCGGCTCGCGACGCGCGAGCGGGTAAAGATCATCACCGGCACGTTCTCCTCGACGCTGTGCGGCGCGGCGAGCGAGGCGGCGGCGCGGCAGAACGTCATCTACTGGGAGACCTCGTGCGTCGATCCGCGCTTTACCCGGCGCGGACTGAAGAACGTCTTCCGCACGGAAATCGACGGCGTCGGCTTCGGCTGGTACAACGTGGAGTTCATCGCCAAGTACCTCGCGCCGCGCCTCGGCAAGAAGCCGAGCGAGCTGCGCATCGCCTACATCGCCGAGGACTCCTCGTACGGCCAAGGCGTCACCGAGGCGGCGCGCGAGCGCGCCAAGAAGGAATTCGGCATGCAGGAGGTGGCGCTCGAGTACTACACCTTCACCACCAACGATCTCACGCCGGTCATCCTCAAGCTGAAGGGCGCGAATCCGGACGTGGTGCATCACATCGCGCGCGACCAGGACGCGATCCTCTTCTGGCGCCAGGCGCGCGAGCAGAATTTCGACGTGAAGGCGGTGGTGCACGCCGGCGCGACCGGCTACGGCAATCCCGGCTTCGGCAAGGCGCTCGGGAACGATTCGAACGGGCCTTTCGCGCTGAGCGAGCCCGGCGTGGGCTTCCTCGTCGACAAGATGCGGCCCGACGGGCAGAAAATCGAGCGCGCCTTCCGCGAGGCGGTGAAGGCCAAGACCGGCTCGGACGTGCCCACCGGCGGGCACCAGCTTGCCGCGGGCGGCCTGTGGCTCCTGAAGGTCGTGCTCGACGCCGCCAAGACCGACGACCTGGACAAGTTCCGCGCCGCGGTGATGAAGATGGATGTCCCGGTCGGCAGCCTCATCAACGGCTGGGGCGTGAAGTTCGACGAATCGGGACAGAATTCGAACGAGCGCGTGCAGCACTACATGCTGCAGTGGCAGAACGGCTCGCTCGTCACCGTCTGGCCGGAGGACCTCACGAGCAACCGCGCGAAGTGGGTGCCGCTCGGCCCTTGGCAGCAACGTAAATAACCCGCGTAAATAGCCTGGTCGCCCAGCTCGTCGTCTCGACGATCCTGCTCGGCGGGATCTACGCCCTGATCGCGGTCGGGCTGACGCTGATTTTCGGCGTCATGCGCGTCGTGAACTTCGCGCACGGCGAATTCCTGATGCTGGGAATGTACGCGGCGTTCTGGGCCTTCACGCTGCTGCACGCGGATCCGTACCTGACGCTGGTCCTCGCCGTGCCCCTCTTCCTTGCGGTGGGCTGGGGAAGCTACGCGCTCGTCATGCGGCCCATCGTGCACACCTCGCACAACGTGCAGGTGTTCACCACCGTCGGCCTCTCCATCGTGCTGCAAAACCTGGCGCTCGTGCTCTGGACCGGCGACGCGCGCTTCGTGCGCACGAGCTACTACGGGTCGGTGATCAACCTCGGCGGCGCGGTGATGAATCTCGCGCAGGCGGTGGCGTTCGTCCTCGCCGTCGCCGCCACCGGCGCGCTCTTCGCCTTCATGCGCTTCTCCTACACCGGGAAGCTGATGCGCGCGACGGCCCAGGACCGCTCCGCGGCCATGCTGATGGGAATCGACACCGGCCGCATCTATGCGCTGACGTGGGCGGTCGGCATCGCGTGCGTCGGCGGGGCCGGCGTGCTGCTCGCGCCGATCTATCCGGTCTATCCGACCGCGGGGCTGCAATTCGTGCTCATCGCCTATATCGCCGTCGTGCTCGGCGGGCTCGGCGACATGGTGGGGGCGCTCGTCGCGGCTCTCATCGTCGCCGCCGTCGAAGTCGTCGGCTCCTACACCATCGGGACCTCCTGGAAGGAGGTGCTCTACCTGCTCCTCTTCATCGCCATTCTCGTGGTGCGGCCGGCGGGCCTTCTCGGCCAGCGCGGCTCGGAGTCGCTCGGCGTATGAGGACCTCGGCGGCCGCCGCGATCGCCTTCTTCGCCGCCGCCGGGCTTGCGCCGCTCGCCGTCGACGACGCCTTTCTTCTGGATACGCTGGTGCTCATCCTCGTCTGGGGATGCGCCGCGGGCGCATGGAACATCGCCGGCGGCTATGCGGGACAGATCTCGCTCGGCCACTCCGCGTTCTTCGGCCTGGGCGCGTACGCCGCCGCGCTCTGCGGGGTGCGCTGGAACATCTCGCCGTGGTACGGCGTCGCCATCGGCGCTGCACTCGCGACGGCCGCGGGCACGGTCATCGGCTTCCTTTCCAACCGCCTGCGCGGGCCGTACTTCGTCATCGCGACCATCGCGGTGTCGCAGGTGCTCCTCCTCGGCGCGGCCCGCTGGCGCGGCTTCACTTCCGGCTCGGAGGGAATTCCGGTGCCGTTCCGCGCCGGGTTCTGGACGCTCGGCATCGCCGACAAGCGCATCTGGGTCTGGATCGTCCTCGGCCTGGCCTTGGCAATCTATCTGTCTCAGCTGTACTTGGAGCGCTCACGACGCGGCTTCCAGCTCGCGGCAGTGCGCGAGGACGAGGACGCGGCGCTCTCGCTCGGCGTGAGGGCGCGCCGGCTCAAGGTCGCGGCGATCGCCGCGAGCGCAGCCTTCACCGCCGTGTGCGGCGCGCTCTGGGCGCAGTACGTCGGCTTCGTCGATCCGCTCTACGTCTTCTCGGTCGACCTTTCGGTGCGCTTTGCGCTTGCCGCGATCATCGGCGGGCTGGGCACCGCGCTCGGGCCGTTCCTCGGTTCAGTGCTCGTGACGAGCGTGGAAACGTGGCTGCGCGCCGAGTTCGGCGGGCTCGGCTCGCACCTCGTCGGGCTGTACCTCATTCTTTACGGGACCGCGTTGATCCTCATGGTCCGGTACGCGCCGTTCGGCCTGGTTGGTTTCTTCAGAAAGTCGTCATGACGTTCCTTCGGGTGAACGCGATCACCAAGCGCTTCGGCGGCATCATCGCCAACCGCGGCATCACGTTCGACGTCGCTGCCGGCGAGCTCGTCGGCATCATCGGCCCGAACGGCGCCGGCAAGTCGACGCTTTTCGAATGCATCAGCGGCTTCTGCGCGCCCGACGAGGGGAAAGTCGAGCTCGAAGGGGCGCGCCTCACCGGGCTTTCGCCCGACCTCGTCTGCCGCCGCGGCATCGCCCGGACCTTCCAGAAGCTGCGCCCGTTCCAGGGCATGACGGTCGCCGAAAACGTCATGGTCGGCGCCCTTACCCGAACCAAGGACGTGAAGCATGCGCGCGCGCAGGCGCACGAGTGGCTGCGGCGCGTCGGCCTTCTCGAGAAGGCGAACGCCCATGCGCGCACGCTCTCGACCGGACAGCGCAAGCGCCTCGAGCTCGCGCGGGCGCTCGCCACCGGGCCGCGGGTGCTCCTGCTCGACGAGGTGACCGGCGGCGTCGACCAACGCTCCATTCCGGCGCTGGTCGATCTCGTGCGCGAGCTCCACGCGGGCGGACTGACGCTCCTCGTGATCGAGCACAACATGCGGGTGGTCACCGCGGTCGCGCAGCGCATCGTCGCGCTGCACATGGGCGAGGTGATTGCCGACGGCGAAACCGCTGCCGTGGCGCGCAGCCCCAAGGTGGTCGAGGCCTACCTCGGCCAGGCCTACGTCGCGTGAACGCGACGCCTCAGCTTGCCGTCGATTCGCTCGATGTCGCCTACGGCGACTTCCAGGTGCTGTGGGAAGCGAGCCTCCGTGTGGGGGCCGGCGAGATCGTCGCCGTGCTCGGCCCGAACGGCGCCGGCAAGTCCACGCTCGTGAACACGATCTCGGGATTGCTGCGGCCGCGCGCCGGCAGCGTGGTGTTCGAAGGGCAGCGCGTCGACGGCATGCCGGCCCACCGCCGCGCAGCGCTGGGCATCGCGCACGTCCTCGAGCGAAGGCGGCTCTTTCCCTTCCTCACGGTGCACGACAACGTGCTCCTCGGCGCCCACAATCCGCGTGCCCGGCCACAGCGCGAGGAGACGCTCGCTCGGCTGGAAGCCCTTCTCCCGCTGCTCAGGACGCGCCGCTCGCAGCTCGCGCATACGCTCTCCGGCGGCGAGCAGCAGATGGTGGCGATCGCGCGCGGCCTGATGGCGCGGCCCAAGCTGCTGATGATCGACGAGCCGTTCCTCGGCCTTGCGCCCATGATGGTGGCGGAGATCGGCGAGCTGGTGCGCCGCATCCGCGGCGAGCAGGGCATCGGCATTCTCTTCATCGAGCAGAACGTAGAGCTCTCGCTCCGGCTCGCCGACCGCGGCGTGGTGCTCGAGTCGGGCCGCACGGTCTTGAGCGGGCCTTCTTCGGAGCTTCTTCGCTCGGCCGAGGTGAAGCGCATCTTCCTCGGTGAGTTCGCCGGGTAGTATGCTCGGATCATGCTGCGGCCGATTCCCGATACCAGCATCTTCGATCTGCGCCTGTCGCATCGCGGGCGGCGGCTGAACAAGCTGTGCGCGGCGCTCTGCTCGTCGCAGGAGCGTGAAGCCTTCAAGCGGGACGAGGAGGCGGTCATGTCGCGCTTCGCGCTCACCGACACTGAAAAAGAGCTCATCCGCAAGCGCGACTTCAAGGGTCTTATCGAGGCCGGCACAAACATCTACTACCTTCTTAAGATCGGCTCGGTCACCGGCAACGGGCTCTACCGGATGGGCGCCCAGATGCGTGGCGAGAGCTACGAAGAGTTTCTCTCAACCCGCAAGATCTCCGGCGCGGTTTGATGGGAAAGATCGTCGGAGGGATCGGGCTGTCGCACGTTCCATCGGTCGGTCCGGTCGTGGACCGCAACCGCACGCAGGAGCCGGCGTGGAAGCCGCTTTTCGATGCGTACGTCCCGGTGCGCGAGTGGCTCGCGCAACTGAAACCCGACGTCGCCATCGTGGTCTATAACGACCACGCGGCAGACTTCGGCTTCGACAAGTACCCCACCTTCGCGCTCGGCGTTGCCGAGCGCTATGCCATCGGAGACGAAGGCTTCGGTACGCGGCCGCTGCCCGAGGTGAAGGGCGACCTCGATCTCTCCATCCATCTTTCCGAAGCGCTCATCTACGAGCACGAATTCGACCTCACGCTGTGCCAGGAGATCGCCGTCGAGCACGGCTTCCTCGTGCCGATGAACCTGTGCTTTCCCCATGGGCAAGGTCAGGAAGCAATGAGGGGCTGGCCGGTGCGCGCCATCCCGCTGCAGGTGAACGTCATCCAACACCCGTTGCCCACCGCGCGACGCTGCTTCCGCCTTGGATACGCCCTGCGGGCCGCGGTGGAGTCTTACCCCGTTGACGCGCGCGTCGTGGTCATGGGAACCGGAGGCATGTCGCACCAGCTCCAGGGCCGGCGCTTCGGCCACGTCAACGAAGCGTTCGACCAGTGGTTCCTCGACAGGCTCGAATCCGACCCCGCGGCGCTTGCCGGCATCACGCACCAGAAGATCATGGAGGAGGCCGGCGCCGAGGCGGTGGAGCTGATCATGTGGCTGACGATGCGCGGGGCCGCGCGCGGCAAGCGCGTCCATCGCCATTACTACGCACCCATGACCACCGGCATGGGCCTCGTTACGTTCGAGGCTTCCTAGTATTCGATTCGCTTGGCCAGCTCGCGTGCGGAGCTCGCTCCCGCGGTATCCCCGCGTGCCGCGCGTGCTTGCGCAATGATGTCCCAGTTCTCGACCCGCAGGCTCGCATCGCCGCGGTTGAGGCTGTTGGACCTCAGGGCGACGTGCTCCGCCTGGGCGAAATCGCCCTGCTTGAGCCGCACGCGCGCGAGCTCCTGCCATAAGCGCGCATTGCGTGGCGCGAGCCGGATCGCCCGTTCCATGGAGGCTGCGGCGCTGTCCAGGCGTCCCGCGGATGCGTCGGCGCGCGCGCTCTCGACCAGGCTCGAGACCGCCTTCGTGCTCGAATCGGTCGACGGAGCGGGGGCGGGGCCGGGCATGCTGACGCAGCCGGCGGCGAGCACCACACCCACGGCGACGATAGATCTCGGTCCCAGATGCATCGTGGGCGCGATCATACCGTTGATGCTGCAGGAACTGAAAGCCGATTGCGAAGCGGGACTCAGCCGAAGGCGATCCAGCTGCCTGCGGCGGCGGCGAGAAGCGAGGAGATGAAGAGGAGCCGCGGGCCGGCGTCGCGGCAGATCCGGCGCAGCAGGCCGACGTGCCTCGGCGGGCGCACGAGCGAGGCTCGGTCAAGCATCCCGGGCGCGGCGAGGCGCTTCAGCGCCGCGCGCGAATCGAACTGGCGCGAGAGCGAAAGCCGCGTGCTCGCGGCGATCGCGCCCGCCACCGGCGCGGGCTGCTTGCTGTCGATCTTGCGCGCGAGCTTGACGGTCTTGGTCGTGTCGCGCTTGGTTTCGGTCGCCGGCTGGCCGCGCAGCTCGGCGAGGCAGGTGCGCAGGTCCGCCGCGAACTCGTAGGCGTCCTGGTAGCGCACCGCGGGATCCTTCTTCAGCGCGCGCGCGACCACGAAGTCTAGGAGCGAGCTCACTTCCTTGTTGCGCCGCGACGGCGGCTCGTGCTCGATGTTGGTGACGTTATGCGCGATCTGCGCGGAGTCGGCGCCGGCGAAGAGCATCTGGCCGGTCAGCATCTCGTAGAGCACCACGCCGAGCGAGAACACGTCGGAGCGCTGGTCGACCGCGACGCCCGCGATCTGCTCGGGCGACATGAAGCGCGGCGTGCCGAGCACCATCCCGGTGCTGGTCTTGAAGTCGTCCGAGCGCATCCGGGCGATGCCGAAGTCCATGATCTTTGCGCCGCCGCGCTCGAGGAGCATGATGTTGCCCGGCTTGATGTCACGGTGCACGACGCCGCGCTCGTGCGCGAACCCGAGGCCGTCGGCGACCTGCACCGCGATCTCGACCGCGTCATCGGTGGCAAGGCCCTTTTCCTTCAGCCGCGTGCGCAGGTCCGTGCCCTCGAGCAGCTCCATCGCCAAAAAAGCGAGGTCGCCCTCCTCGCCGAAATCGAAGGTGGTGACGATGTTCGGGTGGTTGAGCTTGCCCGCGGCCCTCGCCTCGAGGGCAAAGCGCTTCTCATAGTCCTTGCGGTTCTCGACGTCGTCGGAGAGGAGGATCGTCTTCAGCGCGACCACGCGGTCGAGCGCCGGATCCTCGGCCCGGTACACCACGCCCATCGCGCCGCGGCCGAGCTCGCCGAGGATCTTGTAGCGGCCGATCTTCTTCTGCTTGCTCACTGGAATTTCGCCTTGTCGACGAGCCCGCGCACGTAACGCTCGCCCTGCGCCGTGGTGGCGCGGTACTTGGCGGCGAGCCCGTCGAAGAAGGCATCCTTGCCCTGCTGCGAGACGCGCCAGCCGATGCCGCTCGCGAGCAGCACGACGACGGCCGCGGTGCTGAGCGCTCTGTAGGTGCGTGCACGGCGCTGCAGCTCGGCGCGATCGCGGGTGAAGAGCTCGTGGCTGCGCAGGCTCGCGTCGGAGGAGGCGCCCTTCGGCACCAGCGACGCTTCCTGTCCGGGGGCGGCGTCGGCGAGCGCGTCGCGAAACGCCCGCGTCGCGCGCACCTCGGAGGCCGGCGCGAACTGAGCGATGCTCGCGGCCACGGCGATGCCGTCGCCCACCATGGCCTCGCCCATTCCGCTGCCGAGAACGCGCACCGCGCCGTGGTTGATCCCTGCGCAGAGCGGCAGGCCTGCCGCCGACGCTTTGAGCGCGCGCTCGGCGAGCCGCAGCGCGCCCGCGGGATTCGCAAGCACGACGATCGCCGCGCCGTCGGAAGCGTCCAGCACGACGCGGCTCGCGGGCGCGAGGTCCGCCGTCGTGACCGCGATCACGGCCTCGAGCTGCGCGCGCTGGCGCGCCTGCTCGCTCGCTGCGCGAGAGGCAAACTCCTGGATCTTCAGGAAAACGACGCTGGCTACGTACGAGCTGTCCACGGGCCGCCAGCATGCAGGCTCGGCCGGCCTTTGAACAGGAACAATATCCGGGTAGAATTCACGCCGCTGAGGAGCGTTGCGTCCCTGCCAAATCGCAGTCCGACCACGGCGGGGTCAGGCTCAGCCAAATCCAACGGCGCTCGCACTGGAAACGGTGCGAGCGCCTTTGCTTTTCAGGAGGTTCGATGAAGGTTGATTCGAGATTCACGGATTTCAAGGTCGCCGACCTGGCGCTCGCCGACTGGGGCCGCAAGGAGATCGCGATCGCCGAATCGGAGATGCCGGCGCTGATGGCGATCCGGCAGGAGTACGCATCGCGCCAGCCGCTGAAGGGCGCGCGCGTCGCCGGGTCGCTGCACATGACGATCCAGACCGCGGTGCTGATCGAGACCCTGAAGGCGCTGGGGGCGGAAGTGCGCTGGGCGTCCTGCAACATCTTCTCGACCCAGGACCATGCCGCCGCCGCCATCGCCGCCGGGGGCACGCCGGTGTTCGCCTACAAGGGCGAGTCGCTCGACGAGTACTGGGAATACACCCACCGGATCTTCGAGTTCGGCGCCGGCGGGCCCAACATGATCCTGGACGACGGCGGGGACGCCACGCTGCTGGTGCACCTCGGCAAGAAGGCCGAGCAGAACGCTTCCCTGCTCGACGATCCCAAAAGCGAGGAAGAAGTCTCGCTTTTCAAGGCCATCAAGGCACGCCTGCAATCCCAGCCCGGGTGGTATTCGAAGGTCGGAAAGGGCATCTTGGGGGTGACCGAGGAAACCACCACCGGGGTGCATCGCCTCTACCAGATGGCGAAGGAAAAACGGCTTCTCTTCCCTGCCATCAACGTGAACGACTCGGTGACCAAGTCGAAGTTCGACAACATCTACGGCTGCCGCGAGTCGCTGGTCGACGGGATCAAGCGCGCCACCGACGTCATGGTCGCGGGCAAGGTCGCGGTGGTCGCCGGCTACGGCGAGGTCGGCAAGGGCTCGGCCCAGGCGCTGCGCGGGCTCCAGGCGCAGGTCTGGGTCACCGAGATCGACCCGATCTGCGCGCTGCAGGCGGCGATGGAGGGCTACAAGGTCGTGACCATGGACTACGCCGCCGACAAGGCGGACATCTTCGTCACCGCGACCGGCAACTTCATGGTCATCACCCACGAGCACATGAAGCGCATGAAGAACAACGCGATCGTGTGCAACATCGGCCACTTCGACAACGAGATCGACATCGCCGCGCTGCGCCAGTACAAGTGGGACAACATCAAGCCGCAGGTCGACCACGTCATCTTCCCCGACGGCAAGCGCATCATCATGCTGGCCGAAGGGCGGCTGGTGAATCTCGGCTGCGGCACCGGCCACCCGTCGTACGTGATGAGCTCGTCGTTCGCGAACCAGGTGCTCGCGCAGATCGAGCTCTTCACCAACACGGCGAAGTATCCGGTGGGCGTCTACATCCTGCCGAAGCAGCTCGACGAGAAGGTGGCGCGGCTGCAGCTCTCGAAGCTCGGCGCGATGCTGACCGACCTCACCGACGAGCAGGCCAAATACATCGGGGTAGCGAAGGCCGGGCCGTACAAGTCCGACCACTACCGCTACTGAAATAATGAAAATCGCCGCCATGGGCGCCGGAGGCGTTGGCGGCTACTTCGGCGCCAGGCTTCAGCAGGCCGGCCACGACGTCACCTTCTTCGCGCGCGGTAGGCACCTCGAAGCCATTCGCACCAGTGGATTGAAGGTGGAAAGCCCGCATGGGAACGCGTCCCTCAAGGTGCGCGTGCTCGAGGATCCGCGGGAAGCGAACGTCGTCGACGTGGTGATCTTTGCGGTCAAGCTCTGGGACACCGAAGCGGCCGCCGAGATGCTGCGGCCGGTCGTCGGGCCGGAGACCGCGATCATCCCGTTCCAGAACGGAGTCGAATCGATCGCACGCCTCAGAAAAATATTTCCGGAGCAGGCCGTGCTGGGCGGCTCCGCCTACATCGCCACGCGCGTCAAATCGCCGGGCGTGATCGAGCACATCGGCGACATGTCGCGGCTGCAGTTCGGGCCCGTCCTGCCTTCACAGAAGGGAAAAGCCGAGGCGTTCCTCGCGGCCTGCCGGGAAGCAAAGATCAACGCGGAGATCCCGGACGACATCGTAAGAGCGAACTGGGAGAAGTTCGTGTTCCTGGTGGCGGTTTCGAGCGCCACGGCGGTGGCCCGCGCGCCGCTCGGCGTGGTGCGAAGCGATCCCGACCTGCGCTGGCTCTTCGAGCAGGCGATGCGAGAGACCTGGCGCCTGGGCCGCGCGCGAGGCGTGGCGCTCGCCGACGACTTCGTCGAGGCGCGCATGAAGTTCGCCGACGGCCTGCACGCCGGGATGAAGGCTTCGCTCGCCCATGACCTCGAGAACCGGGGGCGGCTCGAGGCGCCGTGGCTCTGCGGCGCCGTGGCGAGGATGAGCGACGAGGCGGGCCTCGACGCGCCCGTCAACCGCGCGGTGTACGCGGCGCTCAAGCCCTACGTCGATGGACAATAGCTTCGAGTTCTTTCCGCCGAAGACGCCGGAGGGGAAAGCGAAGCTGCGGGCGACCTGGCAGGAGCTGGCGGCGCTCAAGCCGCGGTTTTTCTCCTGCACCTTCGGCGCCGGCGGCTCCACCCGCGAAGGCACGCTCGAGACGGTGCTCGAGATCCGCGCCGCCGGCCACGAGGCGGCGCCGCACCTCTCCTGCATCGCCTCGACGCGCAAGGACCTCGCCGAGCAGCTCGAGCGCTATCGCTCGAACGGCATCCGGCACCTCGTGGCGCTGCGCGGCGACCTGCCCTCCGGCCTCGCCGCCGCGGGCGAGCTGCGCCACGCGAGCGAGCTGGTGCAGTTCATCCGCGAGCAGACCGGCGACTGGTTCCGCATCGAGGTCGCCTGCTACCCGGAATACCATCCCCAGACGCGCAACGCCGCCGACGAGGTGCGCAACTTCAAGCGCAAGGTCGACGCGGGCGCCGATTCGGCGATCACGCAGTACTTTTACAACGCGGACGCGTACTTCCGCTTCGTCGACGAGGCACGCCGCGCCGGCATTGCCGTTCCCATCGTGCCCGGGATCATGCCGATCGCGAACTTCGCGCAGCTCGCGCGCTTCTCGGACGCGTGCGGCGCCGAGATCCCGCGCTGGATGCGGATCAAGCTCGAAGGCTACCGCGACGACGCGAAATCGATCCGGGCGTTCGGCGTCGACGCTGTGAGCGAGCTCTGCCGCAAGCTCATCGAGGCCGGCGTCCCCGGCCTGCACTTCTACACCCTGAACCAGGCCGCGCTCTCGGTCGAGATCTGGCGCCGCCTCGGCCTGTAAGAGGGCCAAAGAAGGTCAGCACCACGCTCTAACCCGTGACGAAGTTTGCATGCCGCGGCCCGCGCCATAAGAATCATCACAATTGCCCGATTCGCGACCGGCGCCCGCACCCCTAGCATTGGGGTGCAATGTCCGGCACCTACAGCTACTGGTTGGTGCTCGTCTCCCTGCTGGTTGCGATCCTGGCGTCCTATACGGCGCTCGACCTCGCAACGCGCATCAAGGCGTCGAGCGGCCGTTCCGCGCGGCTGTGGCTCGCGGGTGGCGCATTCTCCATGGGGACTGGCATCTGGTCGATGCACTTCATCGCCATGCTCGCCTTCAGCCTGCCGGTCCCGCTGGGCTACGACGTGCCGATCACGCTGCTGTCGATGCTGATCGCGGTGGTCGTCTCCGGATTCGCCCTGCACACCGTCGGCCGCGATACGCTCGACCGGAGGCGCCTGGCGATCGGGGCCGTGCTGATGGGGTTGGGCATCGCCTCGATGCACTACACCGGCATGGCGGCGATGCGCATGGACCCGGCGATCGTGTACGACCCTTGGCTGTTCCTGGCGTCGATCGCCGTAGCGATCGGCGCGTCGCTCGCGGCGTTGTGGATCGCGTTCACGCTGCGCGGCGAAGCGATCTGGATGCTGTACGCGAAGCTCGCGGCCGCGGTCGTCATGGGCTTTGCCATCGCCGGAATGCACTACACCGCGATGGCGGCGGCGCACTTCGCGCCGGACTCGATCTGCCGCAACGGCCCGGTCATGGACAATTCCTGGATGGCCGGCACCATCGCCGTGGTCACCTTTCTCGTCCTCTGCGTGACGCTGGTGCTGTCGGTTCTCGACGCCCGCATGGCCTCCAAGACCGCGCTTCTGGCGGCCTCGCTGCAGCGGGCAAACGCCGAGCTGAGGCATCTGGTGCTGCACGATACGTTGACCGAGCTGCCGAACCGCCTCCTGCTCGAAGACCGCCTGCAGCAGACCCTCGAAGTGTGCAAGCGAGCCGGCACCGTGTGCGCCGTGCTGTTTGTCGACCTGGATCGCTTCAAGACGGTCAACGACTCGCTCGGCCACTTTGTCGGTGACGAGCTGCTGCGCGGCGCTGCCGCGCGGTTGCGCGCGGTGGTGCGCACGGAGGACACCGTGTCGCGCCTGGGCGGCGACGAGTTCGTGGTGCTGCTGCGCCAGGTCGTGCACGCCGAAGACGCGCTCGCGGTCGCGCGCAAGATCCTCGACGCGTTCGGCACGCCATTGCGCGTGCAGGACCATGAGTTGCGCGTCAGCGCCAGCGTCGGCATCAGCGTCTATCCTTTTCACGGCGAGAGCGCGCAGGCGCTCATCACCAACGCCGACGCCGCGATGTACCACGTCAAGAAGACCGGCTGCAACGACGCCCAGCTGTTCGCGCCCGAGATGAATACGTTCTTCCCGGAGCGCCTGGTCCTCGAGAACGACCTGCGCAAAGCCATCGGTCGGCGCGAGCTCGAGCTGCACTACCAGCCCAAGGTGGATATGCGCACGGGCCGCCTCAGCGGGATGGAGGCCCTGGTGCGCTGGCGCCATCCGGCGAAGGGCCTGATGCTGCCCTCGGAGTTCGTCCCGCTCGCCGAAGAGACCGGGCTCATCGGCGCGCTCGGCCACTGGGTGCTGGGTGAAGCCTGCCGGCAGAACAGGGCCTGGCAGGACCAGGGTCGCTCGCCGCTTCGAGTCGCCGTGAATATCTCCGGCGCGCAGCTGCGCCAGAAAGACCTGGATGGCCAGGTCGCCCAGGTTCTGCAGGCAGCCGGGCTCGATGCGAAGTGGCTTGAGCTCGAGATCACCGAGAGCGTGATCATGCAAAACGCGTCGCAGGCCACTGTGATGCTCGATCGGCTGAACCGGATGGGCCTGCATCTGTCGATGGACGACTTCGGCACCGGCTACACCAGCTTGAGCTACCTGAAGCGTTTTCCGCTGAAGACCCTGAAGATCGACGCTTCGTTCATCCGCGACATCTCCACCGATTACAACGACGCGGCGATCGTGCGGGCGATCATCGCGCTGGCGCACAGCTTGCGCCTGAGGGTGGTGGCCGAAGGCGTGGAGAACGAGGCGCAGCGGCGCTTTCTGAAAAGGCTGGGAAGCGACGAATACCAGGGCTATCTCTGCAGCAAGCCGCTTCCGCGCGACGCGTTCGAGCGCCTGTGGGACGCGGGCGCCGTTGGCGGCCTGCCGTACCATCCTTCCCCGGTCGCCGCAGCGTAAGGGCGCGCGTCAGCGCGTCCGCAGCCACTCCTTCGCCTGCTCGACGTCGCGAAAGTTGCGTACGGCAAGCTTGCGCCTCGCGGCGAGCATGTCGATGTGCTGGTTCGCCATCTGCGCGATTGGCGTGCGGTGCACGAGCGCGATGCTGTGCTCGGCGGAGAAGCCGATCTTCGGCAGCGCCTCGATCAGCTGCTGCTGGCTCGCGAGCGAGAGCGGAATCTTCTGATCCAGCTCGATCAGGATGCGCGGCCGCTCGAGGCGCTCGCTCTCGGCGAAAACCTGGGCGCAAATCGCGGACGGCGGGACGTCGGTGTCGCGCCCCTGCATCAAGACCCGCAGGAATTCCGCGTCCGCCCCGATCGCGTACTCCATCCCTAGGCCGCCCGCTTCTTGCGCTGCGCGTCCTTGACGTGCATCTGGGCGTAGGCGCCGTGCGCGGCGGCCTCGGCGTCGCCCACGTGCACCGGCATGCCCATGTCGGAGAGCACCGAGCCCAGGGCCGAGAGGCACAGCATCACGTTGTCGGGGCGGCAGGAATAGCCCATCAGGCCGATGCGCCAGATCTTGCCGGCGAGCGGCCCGAGGCCGGCGCCGATCTCGATGCCGAACTCGTTGAGCAGGGTCTTGCGCACTTCGGCCTCGTTCACGCCCTGCGGGCACAGCACCGCGTTCATCTGCGGCAATTGATTTTCGGTTCTTACCAGGAACCTCATCCCCATGGCTTCGAGTCCGGCCTTCAATGCCAGGTGATGCCGCATGGCGCGCGCCCAGGCGTTCTCGAGCCCTTCCTCGCGGATGAGAAGCAGCGCCTCGTGCAGCGCGAAGAGCGAGTTCGTCGGCGCGGTGTGGTGGTAGGTGCGCGTGCCGGCGTTCCAGTAGTTGAAGAGCAGGTTCATGTCCATGAACCAGCTGTGGATCTTGTCCTTGCGCTTCTTCACGTGCTCCACCACCCGGTCGTTGAACGAAACGGGAGAGAGCCCCGGGGTGCACGACAAGCACTTCTGGCTCGCGGAGTAGATCGCGTCGATGTCCCACTCGTCGACCTTGACCGGCGTACCGGCGAGCGACGTGACCGCGTCGACGATCACCATCGCGCCGTGCCTGTGCGCGATCTGGGTGAGCGCCTTGGCATCGGACTGGGCGCCGGTCGAGGTCTCGGCGTGCACGAACGCCACCACCGAAACCCCCTTGTTCTTCTTCAGCGCATCCTCGACCTTGTTCGGGTCGACCGGGTCGCCCCACTTGTCCTCGACGAGGATCGGGGTGCCGCCGCAGCGGATCGCGTTCTCGAGCATGCGCCCGCCGAACACGCCGTTCTGGCACACGATCACCTTGTCGCCCGGCGCGACCATGTTGACGAAGCAGTACTCCATGCCCACCGAGCCCGGACCGGACAGGGGGAAGGTGAGATTGTTCTTCGTCTGGTAGACGTAGCGCAGCAGCGACTTCAGCTCTTCCATCATCTCGACAAAGACGGGATCGAGGTAGCCGATCGCGGGCTGGCTCATGGTGGTGAGCACGCGCGGATGGATCTCCGTGGGGCCTGGGCCCATCAGGGTGCGCTGCGGCGGGTGGAAGGAATGGATTCGCTTGGAGGGGGCGTATTGGCTCATGGGATCGTTTTCCGAAAGGATGCCGAACGGTGCGTCGCCGGGCCGTGACTTCACCCGGACCGGATTCTTCGCGCTCGCTTCATTGAGTACTTCTGTCGCATGGATGCGGCCCTGGGTGACGCGCTCGACCTCCCCCGCCCAGCGGGCCGGCACGTAGCCGATCTTCACCCAGTTGTGCACCACCGCGCGGTCGAGCTGGAAGGCGCGTGCGACGTCGGCCTGGCTGCCGAACATCTCGACCAAACGCTCCGCGCAATTCATGGCTCCGAATTCTAGGCTGTCAAACTGACTTTGACAATCCTGCCTTTCGGCTCAGGGCCCTACGGGGCCGGGCTCAGGCCCCAAGGGGCGGTTGAGGGTCGAAAGGAAGCCACTCTCGTACCTGGAGGCGAGAACTTAGACTACGCGGCATGAAACCCGAATCCCCGGTCACCACCTTCACCCCCGAAACCGCCGCCGACGCCTGGATGGGCCTCCTTGCCATGCGCGGCGTGGATTACCTCTTCGCGAACGGCGGCACCGATTTCGCCCCCGTGGTCGAGGCGTTCGCGAAGGGCGAGAAGCTCGGCTGGCGCCTGCCTGAAATCGTGATCGTGCCGCACGAGAACATGGGCATAGCGATGGCGCACGGCTACGCCATGGTGACCGGAAGGCCGCAGGCGATGATGGTGCACGTCGGCGTGGGCACGGCGAACACGATCAACGGCCTCATCAACGCCTCGCGCACGAACATCCCCATTCTCCTCACGGCGGGGCGCACGCCGATCACCGAAGGACATGGAGCCGCCTCCGGCGGCGGCGGGGCACTGGTCGGCGCGCGCAACAACTACATCCACTGGGCGCAGGAGCACTTCGACCAGGGCGGCATGCTGCGCGAGTTCGTCAAGTGGGACTACGAGCTGCGCCATCCCGAGCAGGTCGAGACCGTGCTCGACCGCGCGCTCGCCATCTGCAAAAGCGAGCCGCAAGGCCCGGTGTACGTCACGCTGCCGCGCGAGGTGCTGGCGCAGGGCTTCAGCCAGCGGTTTTCGCAGGACACGACGATCCAGGCGGCATCGGCTCCGGCCGCGGACGCCGATGCGCTCGAGGAGGCCGCGAAGCTGCTGGGCGGCGCGCAAAGACCCCTGCTCATCACGGCGAATGGCGGCCGCACGCCCGAGAGCTCGCGAGCGATCGAGCAACTGGCGCAGGCGCTCGCCGTGCCGGTGGTCCACTACCGGCCGCGGTACCTCGCTCTCTCCACCGAGCACCCGATGCAATGCGGCTGGGATCCGCACCCACTCCTCAAGGAAGCCGACGTCGTGCTGGTGGTGGACTGCGACGTGCCCTGGATCCCGCGCGAGGGCAACCCCAAGCCTGAAGCGAAGGTCATCCACATCGGCCCGGACCCCCTCTTTGCACGCTATCCGCTGCGCGGCTTCCGCACCGACCTCGCGCTCACCGGCGGCGTCGCGGCGACGCTGCAGGCGCTGTGGCGCAGCGCGCAGAAGCACGCGGTTTCCCCGCGGATGATCGAAGAGCGACGCCAGAGCGTAACGAAGCAATCTCAGGAAACAAGAAAGAAAGGGCGCGCCGGCTTCGACCCCATGCCGTCGACCATCACGGGGAAGTGGCTCTCGGCCTGCGTGAACCGCCTGCTCGACAGCAACACGGTCCTCGTCAACGAGTATCCGACGGTGCTGGAGGAAATGCTGATCCGCGAGCCCGGCCGCTACTTCGGCAACCCTTCCGCGGGCGGCCTGGGCTGGGGCATGGGCGCGGCGCTCGGCGCGAAGCTCGCATCGCCGGACAAGAGCGTGATCTGCGCGGTCGGCGACGGCGCCTACATGTTCGGCAACCCGACCGCCGCGCACTACGTGTCGGAAGCGATGAAGCTGCCGATCCTCTTCATCATCGCGAACAACGCCCGCTGGGCGGCGGTGCACCGCTCGACGCTGTCGACCTACCCGAAGGGATACGCCGCGGAAAGAGAACGCCCGCCCTTCGCCACGCTCGAGCCCTCGCCTCGCTTCGAGCACGTCGTCAAGGCGAGCGGCGGACACGGCGAGCGCGTCAGCGAGCCGAAGGAGCTCATGCCGGCGCTCGAGCGCGCGATGAAGATAGTGCGCGAAGAAAAGCGCCAGGCGCTTGTCAACGTCTGCCTGGAAGTGAGCTACGTCAAGACCAGCTAGTCGGCGCTCGCCCCATGGGCGGCCTGCGCCGCGGGAGCGGGGTGCGCCGCAGGCTCGAGCTCGACCACCGGAACGAGCGTCGGGCCGATGCGCCCGATCAGCGGAAGCTTCAACCCGCTCGGGCCGAGGCCGATGTTGAGCCCCAGGATGTTGAGCTCGAGGCCCTCAACCCCGCTCGCGGCGATGCCAAGGAGACCTCCGAGGGAAATCTGGTAGCCGCGGCCGCTCGGCGCAGAGCCGAACACGGAGCGCCCGAGGTAATCCTTGCCGATGGCAGTCGCCGGCAGGTCGACGCCCAGCTCGGGCACGGCGCGCGCGATCCATGCCGTGAAGGTGTTCGAGTTCGGTCCCGGCCAGACGGTGTATTCATTCGCGTAGGGATAGTCGCGCGCCGCCTTGTCGATGCGCCTGATGAGCTCGTCCACCCCTTCGCCGCGCTTCTCGGCGTAGAGCTCGGGCTGCGAGCCGAACCAGCGCCCGTCGGGCTCGCGGGTGCGCACGACCACGACGGACTCCGCCCAGCGCAGGCGCCATCCGATGACCTCGTAGACGGTCCAGCTTTTCGCGTTGGTGGGTTTGACCGCGAACCAGGTGTGCACCCCGAAGATTCCCTTGGCGCCTACGGCCCGCGCGCCGTAGACCTGGACCACGGCCTCCTTGACGAGCGCCGGGTCGGGGGCGAGGCCCACCGGCTCCCGGCTCGCATTTCTCCAGTCCTGCGCGATCACCGTGGCTCCCGCCGCCGCGAACAGCAACGCCATGAGCGAATAGAAGGCATAGCGGAAGCCGCGGCGCATCGTTCGTTCGAAATTGGCTCTCAAGCGTCCCACCGGATCAACGCACGCTTCCTATCCTACGTTGACCAGGCCGTTTTGGTGCTCCCTCTATGACACGAATTAACCGGTGAAGTGCCGCATGGGTGGGAACCGCGAGCCGGTGCCTGCGCGCCATGCGCAGCAGCGCGCCGGTCAGGTGATCGTTCTCGGTGCGCCGGCCCGCGAGCACGTCCTGCAGCATGCTGGAACGGTTGCGCGCCGTGGTCCGCGCCACGTCCATCACCAGGGCGATCGCCTCCCCGGCGGTGATCGCAAGTCCTTCTGCCCTCACCACCGGCGCCGCCTCCGACGCCAGCGCTTCGGCCAGCATTGCGTACGGCGGCTCGCGCAGCGCGCCGTTGCGCACCCGAAAAAGGGCGGTGACCGGGTTGAGGCAGACATTGGCGAGGAGCTTGCGCAGGCGCGCCTGGTGGATGTCTCGGGTCACGCGCGCCTCCATCCCGGCCTTCCGCAGATACTTTCCCAGGAGATCAAACCCTGGCGGGAGCAGGGTTGACCCGGTGGTCACCGGAACGATGCGCTTGCCCTGCCGCCAGGCGGCTGCGGTCGTCACGCCCTGCGGCACGGACTCGATGAGGCCGTTCTGCAGCGACACGACGCCGCGAGGCTTCATTCGGCGCGCGGTGCGCACCGCGCCTGCCGTGTCGTAGGCCTTGACGAGCACGATGACCCAGTCGGCCTCGGGCAGGGCCTCGAACTCACGCCCGATGACCGCGACCGGGACGACCTTCGACAGCCGCGCGGCGAAGAGCGAGCCGAGCGCCCCCGGGCCGATGACGGCGACCGGAAAGCGCCTAAGGCGCTCCCGAGAGCTCACTACGTCCCGTAAAGGCGCTTCAGGACCTCGTCCTTCATCCCGAAGCTCTTGCCCTCGCCCGGGAAGCTGCCGTCGCGCACCTCCGCCGCATAGCGGGCGACTGCGTCCTTGATCGCCGTCCCGGCCTCGGTATAGCGCTTCACGAATGTCGGGGTGAACCCCGAGAACATGCCCACCGCGTCGTGGAACACCAACACCTGCCCGTCGCAATCCGCACCGGCGCCGATCCCGATCGTGGGGATGCCGATGCGCTCGGTGACGAGCTTCGCGAGCGGGGCCGGGACGAGCTCGAGCACCACGCTCCAGCAGCCTGCCCGCTCGAGCGCCACGGCCCCGTCCATGATGCGCTTGGCGGCCGCCTCGTCCTTGCCCTGCAGCTTGTAGCCGCCGAGCGCCGAGGCGGTCTGCGGCGTGAGGCCGACGTGGCCCATCACCGGCACTCCGGCACGCACCAGAGCCTCCACGATGGGCACCACTTCTTCGCCGCCTTCGAGCTTCACCGAATCGGCCAGCGCCTCCTTCATGAGCCGCGCCGCGCTGTCGAGCGCCTGCGCCGGCGTGCCGTAGGAGAGGAACGGCAGGTCGGCGATGACGAACGCCTCGGGCGCGCCGCGACGCACGGCGCGCGTGTGGTGCACCATGTCGGCGACGGTCACCGGAAGCGTCGTGTCGTAGCCGAGCACCACCATCCCGAGCGAGTCGCCCACGAGGATCAGGTCGACACCCGCTTCCGCGACGAGCCGCGCAGTCGGGAAGTCATACGCGGTCAGCATCGCAAGGCGGGCGCCCTTCTTGCGCCGCAGGTCGAGCACGGTGGGCTTCATAGGCTCCGGAAATCGAAGAGCTTGCGGTCGAGAAGGTGCGACGGCCGAACCTCGGTCATCGCACGAAGAATCGATTCGATGCGGCCAGGGTGGTTCCTTTCCCATTCCCGCAGCATCTCGCCGATGCGCTTGCGCTCCAGGTTTTCCTGCGAGCCGCACAGCGTGCACGGAATGATCGGGAAGCGCCGCGCCTGCGCGTGCGCCGCGAGA
>DATLUZ010000156.1:0-5962 GCA_035577785.1 Burkholderiales bacterium
CTTCACGCCGGTGCTGGTGCTGCTTCTGGGCGCCGTCGGGCTCGCATCGCTCACGGGCGATCTCGATTATGTGCTGCTGCCAGCGCTCGCCTTCTTCGTTGGCCTGACGATCTACGCGCTGTACCGCAAGAGGCGATGAAGTCCTACGACCTCGGCTGCGTGCCCGCTAGCCGCCGATTTCGCCGCCGTCGTCGCGGGTGATGGCGAGAACCGACGAGCGCGGCGGCAGATCGTCGCGGAAATCTGGCCAGCGCGTGGAGGGTTTCTCGAACGTGGAGCCCTTCTCGTCGCCCGGGTGCTGCACGGCGAGGAACAGCGTCGTGCCGTCGGGCGTGAACGCCGGGCCGCAGATCTCCGAGCCGCGCGGGCCGGTGAAGAAAGCGCGCGTGATGCCCCGGTCGGGCCCGCTCACGTCGGCGCCGTAGAGAGTGTCGTTGAAGCCGACCCAGTCGTCCTGACCATCGGTCGCGATCCAGATTCGTCCCTTCGGATCGAACGCGACGTTGTCGGGCGCGGCGAGCCAGCCGTTCTCGCTAACGGGGCCGCCGTAGCGCGCCCCGGTGGAGGGATCGGCAGGATTGCCGCCGAGGAGGAAGAAGCCCCAGTCGCACACCGTGGCGCCGTGGTCGGGCTTGCCGTTCACGAGCGGCGGCACGATCTCGATGATGTGGCCGAAGCGGTTGTAGGGACGCGGGTTCGCAGGATTGAGCTGGTCGGGCCTGCGCTGCTCGTTGTAGGTGAGCACCACGTAGACGCGCCCGGTCAGCGGATCCGCTTCGACGTCTTCGGGGCGATCCATCGGCGTGGCGCCGACGAGGTCGCCGGCCCGGCGCGCCTCGATCACTACGTCGGCCTGGCTCGCGAAGCCATTGGCCGCGGTGAGGGGGCCTTCGCCGTGCACGAGCGGCAGCCAGCGGACCTTGCCGTCGGCCTCGAAGCGCGCCACGTAGAGCGTGCCGCGGTCGAGGAGGTCGCGGCTCGCCTCGGGGCGCGAAGCGTCGTAGCGGTCCTGCGTGACGAACTTGTACACGTACTCCATGCGCGCGTCGTCCCCGGAATAGAACGCGACGCGCCCGTCGTGGCTCGGAGCGGCAGTGGCGCACTCGTGCGCCGCGCGACCGAGCGCGGTGCGCTTCACCGGCGTGGACTTCGGATCGTAGGGATCGATCTCCACGATCCAGCCGAAGCGGTTCGGCTCGTTCGGCTCCTGGTCCATGTCGAAGCGCTCGAAGTAGCGGCTCCAGGCCTCGTAGCGGAGGTTCCGCCCGGTGAGGTTGTAGCGCCGCCGCGCCGCGGCCTCCGGACCTTGCGCCGCGTCGCCGGCGAAATAGAGCTGCGTGTTCTCCTCGGCGGAGAGGATCGTTCCCCACGGGGTGGTGCCGCCGGCGCAGTTGTTGAGCGTGCCCAGCACGCGCGTGCCCGAAGGGTCGTAGGACGTGCGCATGCGCGGATGTCCGGCGGCGGGGCCGGCGATGCGCATCCCGGTGCTGGCTGAAATGCGGCGGTTGGCTGCGCTCTCGTCGACCACGCGCCAGGCGTTGCCGCGCTTCTCGATCTCGAGGACGGAATGGCCCTGCGCCGCCATCTGCACCTCGCACTGCTCGCGCGTCAGATCGGCGGGGTTCTGCACCGCGGGAAAGCACAGCGCCGCACGGTGGTTCTCGTGATTGACGCCGAGCAGGCCGCGCGTCGAGGAGCTCGAGCCGCGCGGCAGCGGCATGTAGGCGATGAAGTCATTGTCGGTGCCGAACTGCTGCTCCTGCTCGGCGGGTGTCTCGCGTCCGGGCCGGTACTGAGGCCCGCCGCGCCGGATCGGGTCGCCCTGGCGGATGAGCACTTGCGCGGTGTGGCCGGCGGCGACGTGATGCGTGCCGTCGGTGCTGCGGCCGAGTTCTTCGAACTCGAGAGGCGCCGAACCGTCGCCGCCGGGGGACGGTGCCGCGCCCGGGGTGCTGCAGCCGAACAACCCGAACGCGCTGCCCGCGCCGATGCCCTTCAGAGCGGCCCGGCGCGACAGCCTTGCCTGGATGATCTCGGCAATCGTCGCAGCCATCGAGAGGCCGATGATAAAACGGGGTCGGGGCTTGCGCCCTGACCCCGTTCGTAAGGGTGACTGGAGCGGGAAACGAGTCTCGAACTCATCCCTCAACCCTGGAGAGGTTGCGCTCTACCAGCTAAGCTATTCCCGCGCGGCGCCTACTCTACCGGCGTCGCCCCGCCGCCGCCATCCTCCGAACGGCGCTGCGTGGTTCTTTCAGACTAGTCTCGGGGATCTTTTTTCGACGCGGTGCCCCCCGTCGCCGCGCTGTCGACGGTGAGGTCGTTCACCACGTTGCGCACGCCGCCCACTGCGCCTGCGATGCGCCCGGCCTTCTCGCGCTGCTCTTCGGACTCGACCGTCCCGTGCAGCGCGACATTGCCATGGGTGTTCTCGACGTCGATCTTGCGGGCGTCCAGGCTCGATTCGGACTCCAGGGCCGAACGGACGATCTGGGTGAGCGAGTCGTCGCTGAGCGGCTTGCCGGCATCGGCTGCCTTCTCGACCGCGCGCGTCTCATCGATCCTGGTCTGCGGCTTCGATTGGCCCATCGCCGGCTCCTCGCGGCTGCAGGCGTAGACCCCGAGCGCGACCGCCAGGCACAGCAGGGGAAGTTTCATACCATGCGCGCAAGCCAATTTCGTGCCAGGAAAATCCCCTCAGAAAATGCGGGGCTTTGACCCCGATTTTTTGGTCCCTAGTGGAAAAGCTCCGCGATGGCACGCGCGTCTAAGCGGTACTCGTGGTTGCACATTTCATTGCGGATCACGACTTCGCCCTGCTCGGCGAGGATCGATTCCACCTCGCGCCGGCCGAGGCCGCGCAGCATGTCCTTCACCTTTTCCTCGTCGTACGGGCAGTGGTATTCGACGGCATAGAGGCGGAACACGCGCATCAGCTCCTCCGGGAATACCCGCGTGAGGAGATCGTAAGGCTGCGCGTCGCGCGTTTCGTCGAGCTCGAGGGTCGAGGCGAGCTGGGTGATGCGGTTCCACCCGTCGGCATCGCGGCTGTCGGCGAGCGGCAGCTTCTCGAGCAGCAGGCCGCACAGCGCGCCGCGGTCGGCGTAGAGGCGCAGGAAGGCCGGCATCTGCTCGGACTGGGCGAGGTAATGGATGAAGATCTGCTCGAGACTCTCGCCCTCGAGCGGCACCAGGCTCTGGTAGAGGCGCCCGCTCTTCACGTCCTCGAGCGTGACCGAGAGGCGGCCGTCGCCGAGCAGGCCGCGCTCGCTCAGCGTGGCGCCGAGATCCTTGTCGTAGGTCGCCATGCCTCGGATTCTCAATTCGGAGGTACAGTCGGCCACGAGCAGCTTCACCGGGCCCGAACCTTGCACTTGCAGTGTGACCCGTCCCGCGCCCTTCTGGTTGGCGCCGAGCAGGACGTTGAGGGCGGTGGTGTGGCCAAGAAGCGACGCGACGTCCTGCGGGTAGTCCCGGCCGTCGAGCATCCGCTGCCAGGCTCCCGTGAGGCAGGTGAGGCGCCCGCGGATGTCGAGGTCCTCGAACAGGAAGCGCTGAACGTAGTCGGTCTGCATGGTCAAAAGTATAGCCACTGCGGTAGATCGCTTGAGTGCGTAGTGATAAAGGACATTCCATGAGCGCCGTCGCCGCTCCCCGTCTCGCGCTTTCCGGTCACGACCTCTATCTGTTTCGTGAAGGCACGCATTCGCGCCTCTACCAGAAGCTCGGCGCGCACCTCGTCGAGGGCGCGATCGAGTTCGCGCTGTGGGCGCCAAACGCGGCCTCGGTGGCGGTGGTGGGCGACTTCAACGGCTGGGATCCGCGCCAGCACCCGATGCGGCAGACCGGCGACGGCTCGGGGATCTGGTATGCGCGAGCGCCGCAAGCGCGCCAGGGAAGCCTCTACAAGTATCACATCGTGTCGAAGCACGGCGGCTACAAGGTCGACAAGGCCGACCCGTACGCTTTTCGCTGCGAGACGCCGCCGAAGACCGGCTCGGTGGTCTGGGACCTCGACTACGAATGGGAAGACGCCGAATGGATGCGCACGCGCGGCCGGCGCAACGCCCTCGACGCGCCGCAGGCGGTCTACGAGGTGCACCTCGGCTCCTGGATGCGCTCGCCCGATCATCCGGGCGAGTTCCTCGGCTACCGCGAGCTCGCGCCGAAGCTCGCCGAGTACGTGAAGCGCATGGGCTTCACCCATGTCGAGCTGATGCCGATCATGGAGCATCCGTTCTACGGCTCGTGGGGCTACCAATGCACCGGGTACTTCGCGCCGAGCTCGCGCTACGGCACGCCGCAGGACCTGATGGGGTTCATCGACCACCTTCACCAGGCGGGCATCGGCGTGATCCTCGACTGGGTGCCTTCGCATTTCCCGTGGGACCCGCACGGCCTGGGCTTCTTCGACGGCACGCATCTCTACGAGCACTCCGATCCGCGCCAGGGCCATCACCCGGATTGGGCCAGCGCGATCTTCAACTATGGAAGAAACGAAGTCAGGGCCTTCCTGAGCTCGAGCGCGCACTTCTGGCTGGAGGTGTTCCACGCCGACGGGCTGCGCGTGGACGCGGTCGCCTCGATGCTGTACCTCGACTACGGACGCAAGCAGGGCGAATGGATCCCGAACCGCCACGGCGGGCGCGAGAACCTCGACGCGATCGAGTTCCTGCGCTTCCTGAACGAGACCCTGTACCGCGACTTCCCGGACATCCAGACCGTCGCCGAGGAGTCGACCGCGTGGCCTCAGGTGTCGCGGCCCACGTACCTCGGCGGCCTCGGCTTCGGCGAGAAGTGGAACATGGGCTGGATGCACGACACCCTCAACTACATGAAGCGCGATCCGGTGTACCGCAAGCACCACCACGACTCGCTCACCTTCAGCCTGTGGTACGCGTTCCACGAGAACTTCGTGCTGCCCCTTTCGCACGACGAGGTGGTGCACGGCAAGGGCTCGCTCATCGGCCGCATGCCCGGCGACGACTGGAGGCAGTTCGCCAACCTGCGCCTGCTCTTCGCCTACATGTGGGCGCATCCAGGGAAGAAGCTCCTCTTCATGGGCGGAGAGTTCGGCCAGCGGCGCGAGTGGACGCACGAGGCCAGCCTCGAGTGGCACGTGCTGCAGTACCCGCTCCACCAGGGTGTGCAGCGCTGGGTGGCCGACCTGAATCGGGCCTACAGGGAAAACCCCTCCTTGCACCGCAAGGATTTCTCGCACGACGGCTTCCGCTGGGTGCAGCGCGGCGACTGGGAGCAGAGCGCGCTCTCGTTCCTGCGCCTCGCCGGCGACGAGGCGGCGCCGGTGCTCGCGGTGTTCAACTTCACGCCGGTGCCGCGCTTCAATTACCGCGTAGGCGTGCCGCGCGGCGGTTACTGGCGCGAGCTCCTGAACAGCGACGCTCCGCTCTACGGCGGTAGCGGCTTGGGCAATTACGGCGGCACCGATGCTCTACCCATGCCCTACGAGGAGTACAGTCACTCGCTTACCCTGACGCTGCCGCCGCTTGCGGCCGTCTTCCTCAAGCCTGATTAAGAACAACCCCAGCACAGTGCCCGCCCCCGCGCGGGTGGTGATCGAGTCGGTGCGCCCGCAGGTCGACGGCGGGCGCTATCCGGTGAAGCGGGTGATCGGCGAGGAGGTGCTCGTCGAGGCCGACGTATTCGCCGACGGCCACGATCAAGTCGCCGCCGAACTCCTATATAAATTCGAATCGGAGCGGGACTGGAAAAGCGTCGCCATGCAGTTCCGCCACAACGACCACTGGGCGGCCGCCTTCACGGTGGAGAAGCTCGGCCGCTACCAGTACAAGGTGCGCGGCTGGGTCGATCCCTTCGTCACGTGGCGGCGCGACCTCGTGAAACGTAAGGACGCCGCGCAGGATCTCTCGGTGGATTTCCTCATCGGGTCGAAGCTCGTCAAGGACGCGGTTCTGGCCGACCCTGCCCGCGGTTCCGAAGA
>DATLUZ010000157.1:0-14902 GCA_035577785.1 Burkholderiales bacterium
CCCAAAGGACATGCCTTTTCAGGCATGTAAAGGCGGGCACGCGTTAGCTCAATAGGTGTTACTCGAAGTCTCAAGGCTCACTAAACGCTTTGGCGGTTTCACTGCGGTAAGCGGCGTTTCCTTCGGCGTGGCCGAGGGCGAGATCCTCGGCCTCATCGGCCCGAACGGCTCGGGCAAAAGCACGACCTTCAACCTCGTCGCCGGCGCGCTCAAGCCCGACTCGGGCTCGGTGCGCTTCCGCGGCGAGGAGATCGCCGGCCTTCCCGCCTACCGCGTCGCGCATACCGGCCTCGGCCGCACCTACCAGATCCCGCGGCCGTTCAGGAAGCTCTCGGTCCTGGAGAACGTCGCGCTCGCGGCTTTTTACGGCTCGAATGCGCGAATCTCCCGCGAAAAAGCCTTTGCACTTGCGTCGGAAACGCTGAAGCTCGTCGGCCTGCAGCAAACGGGCGTCGAAGGCCTCGGCGCCGCTGCGCTGAAGAAGCTCGAGCTTGCGCGCGCGCTCGCGACGCGGCCCAAGCTCCTGCTCGCCGACGAATCGCTGGGCGGCCTCGACCACGCCGAGATGGAGCAGGCCGCCGACATGCTCTCCAATATCCGCGCGCAGCGCGGCGTCACCATAGTCTGGGTCGAGCACATCATGGGCGTGCTGATGCGCGTCGTCGACCGCTGCGTGGTGCTCGACCACGGCGTGGTGATCGCCCAGGGCAAGCCGGCGGAAGTCTCGCGCGATCCGAAGGTGATCGAGGTCTACCTGGGAACAGATGCTTTCGCCTAAAGGAATCGATGCTCTCGCTTGAACACGTATCCGCCGGGTACGGCGGCTTCCAGGCCCTCTTCGGCGTAAGCCTCGAGGTGCGCGCCGGCGAGTCGGTGGCGGTGATCGGCCCCAACGGCGCCGGCAAGACCACTCTGCTGCGGTTGATTTCCAAGCTCATCGATCCCGCCGAGGGAGACATTCGTTTCGAAGAAGAAAGCCTCAAGTCCGTACCACCCCACGCGGTCGTGTGCCGCGGAATCGCCCACGTCCCCGAGAACCGGCGGCTGTTCCCGCGCCTGACCGTCGAAGAGAACCTCCGCATGGGCGCCTTTACTTCGCGCAAGAAATTCGAGCAGCGAAAAGAAGTCGTCTATGGCCTGTTCCCTCGTTTGAAGGAGAGAAAAGACCAGGCCGCCGGCACGCTGTCCGGGGGCGAGCAGCAGATGTGCGCCATCGGCCGCGCGCTGATGTCGGGGCCGAAGCTGCTGCTGCTCGACGAGCCTTCCGCCGGGCTCGCGCCGCTGGTCGTGCAATCGATCTTCGAGCTGGTGCGCCGCATCTGCGCCGAGGGCTACACGGTGCTGATCGTCGAGCAGAACATCCGCCAGGTGCTGAAGGTCGTCAGCAGGGCTTATTTGTTGGACGCCGGAAAAATCATGCTGTCCGGAAGTTCTGAGGAATTCGTGAATTCGAAACAAATACAAAAAGCCTATCTGGGACTCTGATGGAGATCTTCGATATCTTCCTGCTGGAAGCGGTGCTGAACGGGCTGCTGCTCGGCGGGCTGCTCGCGCTGCTCTCGCTCGGCCTGAACCTGATCTTCGGCGTGATCGACGTGGTGTGGATCTGCTATGCCGAGCTGATCATGTGCGGCATGTACGCGGTCTACTACCTGCACGTGCAGTACCACTGGCCGCTCATCGCCGCGATGGCCGCGGCGATTGTGATGGTCGCGCTGCTCGGCGTGGTGCTGCACCAGCTCGTCATCCGGCCGGTGCTCTCGGCGGAGCCGATCAACCAGCTGCTGGTGACCGGCGGCGTGCTCTTCTTCCTGCAGGCGGCGGCGACGCTCGCCTTCGGCATCGACTTCAAGAACCTCGGCGTGAGCCTGCCGCCGGTGCGCCTGGGCGAGATGTCGTTCTCGGCGGCGCGACTGGTCGCGTTCGGCGCGGCGCTCGCCGGCGTCCTTGGCCTTTATCTGTTCCTGAACAAGACCTATCTGGGAACGGCGATCCGCGCGATCAGCCAGGACCGCGCGGTCATGCCGCTGATGGGCGTCGATCCCGGGCGGGTGTTCGTCATCACCTCGGCGATCGGCGGCGCGCTCGCCGGCCTCGGCGCCTGCCTGCTGGTGCTGCAGTACGACGTGCATCCCGCGATCGGCCTTTCGTTCGGCCCGATCATCTTTCTCATCTGCGTGCTCGGCGGCCTGGGCAGCATGGTTGGCGGCCTGGTCGCCGCGTTCGTCTTCGCGCAGTTCATCTCGGTGGGCGGCTTCTTCTTCGCCATCGAGTGGGGCTACGTCATTGCCTTCGCCTTCTTCATCGCGATGATGTTCGTCAGGCCGCAGGGGCTGTTTCGAAGATGAGCAAGCGATGATCGGCAACTATCCCCTGCACCTGATGATTCTCGTGTTGCTGTGGGGCTACATCTACACGAGCTGGTCCCTGATGGGGCGCATGGGCATGGTGAGCTTCGGTCACGGCGCGTTCATGGGTATCGGCGCCTACACCGTGGTAATGCTCTGGAACCACTACGGGGTCTCGCCCTGGATCGGCGCGCCGGCGGCGCTCGCCGTGGCGGCCGTCGTCGCGATCGTCATCGCCTATCCCTGCTTTCGCTTCCGCATCGTCGGCCACTACTTCGCGCTCGTCACGCTGGCCCTCTCGGAAGTGACGCGGCTGGTCTTCACGGCGATGCGCGAGCAGACCGGCGGCTCGCTCGGCGCGACGCCGAACGGCGCGCTGACCGAGGGGACGACGGTCGCGCTCGGCGCGCTGCAGTTTTCCAGCAAGTGGGTGTGGCTCGCGATCGTCGCCGTCTTCTGGCTGGCCGGGCTGTGGGTGTGGCGCGCGGTCGACCGCAGCATGGGACGCCTCGCGCTCCAGGCGATCAGCGAGGAAGAGGAGGCCGCGGCCTCGGTCGGCATCCATGTCACGCGCGCCAAGCTGCGCATCACGCTCGTCTCGGCGCTCATGACCTGCGCGGGCGGCATCCTGTACGCGCAATACCAGCTCTACGTGAACCCCGATACCGTGTCGGGAATCGCGATCAGCCTGCAGATGGTGTTCGGCGTCATCGCCGGCGGCATGTTCGTCATGCTGGGCCCCACGGTGGGCGCGGCGTTCACCCTGCTCCTGGCCGAAGGCTTGCGCCTTGCCTGGGGCAACCGCTTTCCGGCGCTCGACAGCACCATCTACGGGCTGATGCTCGTGCTCTTCATCATCTACATGCCCAAGGGGATTCTCGGGGCCGCGCTGGATGCGGTGCGCAGGCGCTAGGGTTTATCATCCTTCGGATGAGCGGACCCGACGCGGTCTCCCTTACCCGGTCGCTTCTCAAGTTCGACACCGTCAACCCGCCGGGCCGCGAGCGCGACTGCGCGCGCTACGCCGGCAGCTTGCTCCAGGAGTGGGGCTACCGCGTCGACTACCACGAATACGCGGACACCCGCACCAGCGTGATCGCGCGCGCGGGCGGATCGGACGCGAAAGCGCCGCTTTGCCTCACCGGCCATCTCGACGTCGTGCCGGTCGGTGCGCGGGCCTGGGCGCACGACCCGTTCAGCGGCGAGACCGACGGCGACCGGCTCTACGGCCGCGGCGCCTCGGACATGAAAGCCGGCGTCGCCGCGATCCTTCTTGCCGCGCGCAGCATGGCGAAGCGACTCGCGGGCACCCCCGGTGTCGTCATCGTGCTGACCGCGGCGGAGGAGGGCGGTTGCATCGGCTCGCGTCATCTTTCGGAACAGCAAAGTCTTCTCGGGAAAGCGGGTGCAATGGTCGTAGGCGAGCCGACCTCGAACTATCCGCTGGTCGGCCATAAAGGCTCGGTCAAGTTCCACGCGCGCTTCAAGGGCGTGTCGGCCCACGGCTCGATGCCGCACCTCGGCGTGAATGCGATCTACAAGGCGGCGCGCGCGCTCGCCAAGCTGGAAGCGTTCGACTTCGGCGTGGCGGCGCACCCGGTGATGGGCAAGCCGACCCTCAACGTCGGCACCATCGAGGGCGGCAACACGGTGAACGCGGTGCCCGACTCGGCGAACATCGGCGTCGACATCCGCACCGTGCCGGGAATGGATCACGCGGTTCTGCTCAAGTCTCTTCAGAATCTCGTTGAAGAGGCGGAATTCGACGTGTTCTCCAATCTCGGTCCCGTCTGGACCGAGCCGGAGCTGGACTGGGTGCAGCGCGTATTCGAGATCTGCAAGCCCTACGTCGAAGACCGGCTCGAGGCGCGGACCGCCCCGTACATGACCGACGCGGCGAACCTGCTCAAGGTGTATGCGGGGGCGCCCACGGTGGTGCTCGGTCCGGGCGAGGCGGCGATGGCGCACCAGACCGACGAATACTGCAGCCAGGAGCGCATCCGGCAGTCGGTCGCGATCTACGAAGCGCTGATCCGCGACTGGACGCGCGCATGAACGTCTGGTCCTCGCTTGCGATCAAGGCGGCGTACCTCGAGCTCGTGCCGGGCTTCGTGCGCGCGTCCAAGGTGAAGGTCGACACGCAGTGGGTGGGCATGGCCGATGCCCGCAAGCGCATCCTCGCCGGCGAAGTCACCGACGTCGTCATCGGCTCCTCCGGCCTGATCGAGGACCTGATCAACGGCGGCAACCTCGACTCGCGCACCCGCGTCGATCTCGCGAAATCCGAGGTCGCCGCGGCAGTGCGCTCCGGCGCGCGCAAGCCCGACATCGGCAGCGTCGAGGCGCTGAAGGGCGCGCTGCGCGCGGCGAAATCGATCGTGTACTCGAGCGGGCCTAGCGGGGTGTACCTTGCCGAGCTGTTCCAGCGCCTGGGCATCGCGGAGGAGCTGAAGGCGAAGGCGAGGCAGGCGCCCCCGGGGGTGCTGGTCGGCGAGCTGGTCGCACGCGGCGAGTTCGAGCTCTGCTTCCAGCAGGTCTCGGAGCTGCGCCAGGTGCGCGGCATCGACTTCGTCGGCCGGCTGCCGCGCGAGGTGCAGCTCTCGACGGTGTTCTCCGGCGCGGTGCACTCGAAGTCCGCTCAATCCCAGGCCGGGGGCGAGCTGCTGCACCATATCGCTTCGAAGGAGTCGCACCGGGTACTGCGCAAGCACGGCCTGGAACCGGCCTAGATGAAGAACCCGGTGAAGGAAAAGCTCGCCCGCGGCGAGCTGGTCGCTTCGATGACGGTGCGGCTCGTCTCCGGTGTCGAGATCGTGCCGATCGCGAAAGCCGCGGGCTTCGACTCGCTGTACATCGACCTCGAGCACTCGAGCCTCACGCTCCACGCGACGAGCCAGATCTCGATCATGGCGCTGGAGGCCGGAATTCCGGCGCTGGTGCGCGTGCCCGCGAATACGCCGGAGTACATCTCGCGCGTGCTCGACGGCGGCGCGCTCGGGGTGATCGCGCCCGGCGTGACATCGGCCGAAGAGGCGCGCGCAGTGGTCGCGGCTGCACGCTACGCTCCCGCCGGAAGCCGCGGGCTCGTCGCCGGCCTGCCGCATTTCGGTTTCCGCAGCGTCCCCGCCGCCGAGGCGCTGCCGGCGCTGAACGAGGCAACGCTCGTCATGGTGCAATGCGAGTCGGCCGCCTCGCTCGAGGCGACCGAGGACATCGTCGCCGTCGACGGCGTCGACATGGTGATGATCGGATCGAACGACCTCCTCGCCGACCTCGGGCTCGCCGGCCAGTACGATCATCCGAAGCTCGCGCAGGCCTACGAGCGCGTGATTGCCGCGTGCCGCCGCCGCGGCAAGCATGTGGGCGTCGGCGGCCTCGCCACGCGGCCCGACCTCGTCGCAAGGTTCGTGCAGCTCGGCGCGCGCTACGTGTCCACCGGGACCGATCTCGCGTTCCTCGCCGCCGAATGCGCGCGGCGTGCGCGGCACGTGAGGGAGTTGAAGCTTTGAAATTTCCAGGGAAACTTGTAAGGAAGGCCGCGCTGGCGATTCTGTTTAGCCTTGCGGGAAACGTCTTCGCGCAATCGTTTCCGGCGAAGCCGATCCGCATGATCGTGCCGCTCGTCCCCGGCGGCAACCAGGACATCGTGGCGCGCGCAGTCGCCGAGGAGATGGCGAAGGGCCTCGGCCAGCCGGTCATCGTCGAGAACCGTCCCGGGCAGAGCGCCATCATCGGCACGCAGTTCGTCAAGAACGCGCCCGCCGACGGCTACACGCTGCTCTCGGTCGCGGTCACGTTCGCGCGCGTGCCTGGAGTCGTCAAGGCGGCGGGCTACGATCCGCGCAGGGACTTCACCGGCGTTTCCCTGGTGTGCCGCATTCCGCAGGTGCTGGTCGTGAACCCCAGTTATCCGGCCCGCACCCTTCAGGAGCTCGTCGCGCAGGCGAAGGCGAAGCCAGGCGAGATTACCTACGGCGGCTCGGGAAACGGCTCGACCGGCCATGTCGCCGCCGAGCTCTTCATGCGCGCCACCGGCACCAAGCTCATGCAGGTGAGCTACAAGGGCAATGCGCAGGCGCTCGTCGACGTGATGGGCGGCCAGATCGCCATGATGTTCGACCAGGTGAGCACGTCCGCCGGCCAGGTGAAGGGCGGCAAGCTCCGCGCGCTGGCGGTGACCTCAAAGGAGCGCTCTTCGGTCCTGCCCGAGGTGCCGACGCTCCACGAGCTCGGCTACACCGGCTTCGACGACGTGACTTGGAACGGGATCGTCGCGCCCGCGGCGACGCCACGCGAGGTAGTGGGCCGGCTGTATTCGGCCGTGGCGCAAGCGCTCGCGAATCCGGAGATGAAGAAGAAATACGCGGAGCGCGGAATCGACCTGGTGGCGAGCCCTTCGCCCGAAGAGTTCACCCAATACTTTCGCGCCGAAGCGGATGCCTTTGTGAAGCTGGTGAAGGAGGCCGGGATCCAGGTGGAGTGAAATGAAAGCCTGTGACAGCCATTTCCACGTCTTCGGTCCGGAGGAGCGCTACCCGTATTCGTCGGACCTGCGCTACGCGCCGCCGAGCGCGCCGCTGGAGGACTACCTGGAGCACGCGCGCGAGCTCGGCATCGGGCGCTACGTGTTCGTGCAGCCGAGCGCCTACGGCCGCGACAACCGCTGCATGCTCGATGCGATGCGAACCGTCGGCGCGCAGAGCTGCCGCGGCATCGTGGATGTCGACGAGGACGTGACGCCCGGGGAGCTCGCAAGCCTCCACGCCGCCGGGGTGCGCGGCGTGCGCATCAACGTGAATCCCATCAAGCCGCCCGAGCCCGGGTTCTCGATGAGCCTGATGAAGCGCGTTCTCACGCTCGACGCCAAGTGCGCGGAGCGCGGCTGGATGCTCGACTTCCTCGCCCCGGGCTGGCTCACGCGCGAGCTGATTCCCGTGTTCAAGGACCTGCAATCGAGCTTCTCGGTCGCCCACCTCGGCATGTTCCCCGCGATGGCCGGGCCGCAGCAGCCCGGGTTCATGGACTTCGTCAACTTCGTGCGCGGCTGCGAGCGCTGCTGGGTGAAGCTCACCGGCGCCTACCGCATCTCGCTCGAGCCGGCGTTCGCCGATACCGTGCCGCTCGCGCGCGCGCTCATCGCCGTGGCGCCAGAGCGCGTGATCTGGGGCTCCGATTACCCGCACCTCTCGTTCTCGGACCGCGTCGACTCCCGGCGGCTGTTCGCGCTGCTCGAGGCGTGGGCGCCGGACAAGCGGGTTCGCGACCGCATCCTGGTCGAGAACCCGCTGCGCTGCTTCGGCTTCTAGCCGGTGCTTCTTGCGCCGGCGCTACTGCTGGCGAATCTCGTTGGCGTCGGAAAGCAGCACGCGCGAACCGGCGACGAATTGGCGGCTCGGCGTGTCGACATAGAGCGTGCGCCCGTCGTCCATGCGGATGCGCAGGCGCTGCATGTCCGCCTGCGAAACCGCGGCGGGGCTCCGCGACGACGAGGAAGTGCTCGGACCGGCGACGACCGCGTGTGGCGCAGGCGTCACTGCCTGCACCACGCCGGTGCCGGCGCGGTAGGGCTGCTCAATGGGACTGACCGCTACTGGTGCAGTTTCTGCCGGGCCGCGGCTGGCGCAGCCTGCAAAAAGTGCCGCCAGGACGGCGATGGGCGCTACGAGTGCGAGTCTGGTCATCGAATCCTCCGTTGGGTCGGCGCTGGACACGTAGCAAGCGCCGTTCCGCTGCGATTCATTGACACTTCGAGCGCCGCGGGTTTAGCTTGGTCGATACCCAGAAAGGGAGTCAGGAGGAAATCACAATGAGCAAGCGGATTGTTGGCATCGCCGCACTGGCGGCGCTGGTGTCTACCGGCGCGCTCGCGCAGGCGCCGGCGTCCAGGACGCTCAAGATGCAATCGAGCTGGCCGGCGAGCAACACGCTGCAGGAGCACTTCAAGATCTTCGCCGAGCGCACCGAAAAGCTGACGCAGGGCAGCCTGAAAATCGACGCCATGCCCGCGGGGCAGATCGTGCCGGCGTTCGAGGTTCTCGATGCCACCAGCAGGAAGGTTCTCGACGGATGGCACTCCATCGCCTACTACTGGGTCGGCAAGAACCCCGCCGCGGCGCTGTTCGCGGCGCCGCCGGGCGGCCCCTTCGGGATGGATCACATGGATTACCTGGGGTGGCTCTACGTCGGCGGCGGCCTGCAGATGTGGCGCGACTTCTATCAGAACGACCTCAAGCTCAACGTGATTCCCTGGCCCGCGCATCCGTCGAGCCCGCAGGCCCTCGGCTGGTTCAAGAAGCCGCTGAAGAGCGTCGCCGACTTCAAGGGCATGAAGTGCCGCCAGACCGGCCTCAACGCCGAGGTCTACGCGAAGCTCGGCCAGAGCGTGGTCAACATGGCGGGCGGCGAGATCGTGCCGGCCGCGCAGCGCGGGGTCATCGACTGCGCCGAGTGGGTCGGGGGCGTCGAGGACCTGCGGCTCGGGCTGCACACCGTGTTCAAGTACCACTACACGCCCGGCATGCACGAGAACAACTCGATCGGCGAGCTCGGGCTCAACCTCGACGTCTGGAAGAGCCTCACGCCGGTGCAGCAGGAAGCGATCGACTCTGCGGTGAAGGATGCGTTCATCAGCTGGCTCACCCGCTGGCAGAAGCAGAACGCCGACGCGATCGAGGAGCTCATCAACAAGCACGGCGTGCAGATCCGGCGCACGCCCCCCGACATCCTGATCGCCTCGCTCAAGGCCTGGGACGAGGTCGCGGCGGAGAACTCGGCCAAGAGCGCCACGTTCAAGAAGGTGTACGAGTCGCAGCGCGCGTATGCCGCCAAGGTGGTGCCGGCGAAGCGCTACATGTTCCCGCCGTACTCGTTCGCCGCGAACTACTATTGGCCGCAGGAGAACACAAAACCGGCGTCGGGCAAGAAAGGCGGCCAGTAGACTGTTGAAGCGTTTCGTTGTCGCCGCGGCGCTGGTCTGCGTCGCCTTGGCAGCCCAGGGGCAGGGCGTCACGCGCATCGTCGTGCCGTTCTCCGCCGGCGGGGTGCAGGACATCCTCGCCCGCGCCATCAGCGCCGAGCTCGGCACGCAGCTCGGCCGAAACGTGATCGTCGAGAACCGACCCGGTGCCGGCAATACCATCGGCACGGCTTTCGCGGCCAAGGCGCCGCCGGACGGCAACACGCTCATCCTGGCGGCGGCGAGCCACACCATCTCGGGCTCGCTTTACAGCAAGCTCCCGTACCATCCCATCAACGACTTCACCGCCGTCGCGCACATCGGCACGGTCGACTACGTGCTCATGACGAGCTCGAGCATTCCGCCGAAAAGCGTCGCGGAGTTCGTGGCGTATGCCAAGGCGAACCCGGGCAAGCTCAACTACGCGAGCGCGGGCAACGGCAGCGCGACGCACCTGGCCATGGCGTACTTCGCCAGCCTGGCGGGGATCGAGCTGGTGCACGTGCCATACAAGGCGACGGGGGAGGCGATCAACGAGGTGCTCGCCGCGCGCTCGCACGCGGTGATTCCCGCCAATATCGGCGCGCTCGCCTTCGTCAAGGACGAGCGCGTGCGCATCCTCGCCTCCACCGGAAGCCATCGCTCGAAATTCCTCCCGCAGCTGCCGACCGTCGAGGAAAGCGGCATCAAAGGGTATGTCTTTGATTCGTGGCTCGGCCTGCTGGCGCCGGCCGGTACGCCGCGCCCGGTGGTCGAGAGCATCAACGCGGCGATGGACAAGCTCCTGCGCGAGCCGGTGATCCTGGAGCGGCTGGCGAAGCAGGGGATCGAGCCCCAGGCGCTCAGCGTGGACGCCTTCAATGCGCTGCTGCGCGAGGACTTCGCCAAGATGGCGAAGGTGGTCAAGGCCTCCGGCGCCCGGATCGACTAGCCGAGGTTCGGCGACACCGCGTAGCGCCCCGGGGGCAGGTAACCCCAATGTCCGGCGGCTGGCAAATTTGCGCAGGACTGCTAATCTTCGCGGGCCGTACAACAACAATTCCGGAGCAAGCGACATGAACGACGGAGCGGTTTCAAGGCTACTCGCGCAGATCCCCGAGCGGGCCGGACGGGCCCAGAGCGGCGTGCGGTTCAGGCCCCAGGCCTGCGGCTGCGCCTATCCGGAGCGCCTTGCGCAGCTGTCGCGGTTCCTGTCGTGGCTGCGTCCCCTCGATGGGCTGACGCGGGAAGAACAGGTGGTCCTCGGCCTGGTCGCGCCCAACGGCCGGCCGATGCAGCCGACCGACGAGGACGACGCCGAAGAAGCCGAGCTCGAGACGCTCTAACCGGCTGCCGCGCGCGCGCGGGCGGCCGCGAGCGTATCGGCGAGCACCTGGCGCTGGGCGCCGCTGCCGCCCATTCGCTTGAATTCCTGCCCCATCGGCTCGAGCAGCGCGATCACCCTCGCATAGTCGCCGGCCGCGAACGCCCTGAACGCGCTGCACGCGGCTCGGAACACGGGCCCCGGCGGCGTTTCCGGCAACGCCTCCAGCCGCTGCTCGAGCGCGGCGAGCTGGCCGGCGCCGGCCGCCGTCATGGCGAGATGCCATTCGATGAAATGCCCCGCCGGCCGCGCAAATCGCTCTTTGGCGTAATCGGCGACCTCGCGCCATTCCGCAACTTCGTTCTTGAGCGAGAAGCGCCACAGCAGCGAGGCGCAGTCGGAGATCAGGTTGATCGGCGGCGAACGGTTGACCGCGGGGCGCAGCGCGTCGGCGTAGATCGCCGCCGCGCCCGCGGCGTCGCCCTCGTCCAGGCGCCAAATCGCCCGATGCCAGTTGATGTGGCCATGGAGCAGCGCGCCGCGATCGTAGCCGGGCAGCCAGCCTTCGATGAATCGCTCGCCGTCGTTCCGCTTGCCCGCCTCGACGAAGAAGTGAACGTAGGCATGCGCGCCGTACGCGTTCTCCCGCCGCAGCTCGAGCGCACGGGCGGTCACCAGCTCGCCGGCCGCGAGCTCCCCTGCTTCGGTATGCGACCAGCCGAGGTGCGTGAGGAACCACCAGTCCTCGCCGTAGTGCGGCGCGAGTCGTCGGCAAAGCGCGAGCCGCGCGGCGTCGTGGTCGGGCCGGCCGCTGAAGGCGTAGAGACCGAAGGCGCCGAACGCGAGGGAGCCGGCGAGCGCGTCGCGCGGATGCGTCTCGAGATGCTGCAGCAGCGCCGTCAAGGCTGCCGCAGCCTGTCCGTTGATGGCGAGATCGAGAATGTGGACATGCGCCGCCTCGCGTGCCGTCGCTCCGGCGGCCAGCGTTCGGGCGCGTGCGATGGCGTCGCGCGCCGGCCCAACCCGGGCGTAGATCTGGAGTTGTCGCGCGAGGGCGGCGTGAGCGAGCGCGAAGTCCGGGTCATGCGCGAGCGCTTCCTCGAACGCCGCTTCGGCGCCCGGATAGCCGGAAAGCACGAGATCGACGCCGCCGCGGTAAGCCGCGGCGGCCGGCGACGAAGCCGTGCCGAGCGCGAGGCCGTAGCGGTCGAAGTTCATCACATTCATTCTATGGGGCTTCAGGCATGATCCGGGCATGACCCTGCGCCTTGCCGCCGTCGTGGCGCTTTCATTGGCTGGCGCCCTGGCTGCTTCCGGCGCCGCGGCCTGCTCCTGCACCGACATCTCGCGCGCGAGCCCGGCCCGCCTGGCGGACTTCGTGGCGCGCGCGGACCGCGTGGTGTACGGGCGGGTCGTGGAGCGATTTTCGCTGCGCGAGGCGCGGATCGAGGTCATCGAATCGTTCAAGGGCGCAGGGGAGCGGCTCGAAGCGCTGAAGGGAACCCAGGCGAACTGCGGCTTTGCCTTCACCGCCGGCGAAGAGCACGTCTATTTCGTGTTCGGCGGCGTGGTCAACCTCTGCGGCCGCGCGACTCCGGAGCCCGAGTTGCTTGCCCGTCTGCGCAAGCTCGAGATCGCCACGGCGGGGTGCGAAGGCATCGCGCAACCGCCGCGGCCGGCGGCGCTGGCGGCGGTCGAAGAGGCCGACCCTTCGCCGTACGAGCCCCTGTACGGCTACGATCCCGACCTTCCCCTCGGCGTCGGGCACGTGCGTCCCGTGCGCGAAGAGGAGCGCGACGACTGGCCGCGCCGGCTCAAGCTCCCGGTGTTCACCGCCCCCGGCGGCGAAGTGAAGATCTGGCTCACGCCGGGCTCGGTCGGCGGCGATGTCCTCGTCGAGACCGGCTACGAGACAGGGAGCTTCATCGTGCTCCAGGCGCGGCCGGACGGCTGGCTGCAGATCCGCTTCGGCGGCCCGCTCTCCTCCGGCGCCGGCTGGGTGCACCGCTGCCATCTCGACGCGGCGACGCCGCGGCTCGAATACGAGCCGTGGGAAAAGCTGCTGGCGGCCGCGGTGCCGCTCTACTTCCGGGTTGAGTCGCCGCGCGTTTTGCGCAAGGCACCTTCCAACGAGGCTCCCGCCGTCGCCAACATTCCGGCGGACCCGAACCTCTACGGGATCCAGCCGCTCCTGTTCCGCGGCGATTGGGCGCGGGTGCGCGTTTCCCTGCCGTCGACTTATTGCGCCGATCCCAAGCCGACGCGCGTCAAGGAGTACGAGGGATGGGTGCGCTGGCGCGGCGCGAAGCTCGGTCCTGCGCTCTGGTACTACACGCGGGGTTGTTGAAGAAAAGAATCGGGGTCAGAGCCCTATTTCCCTTCGCACGATCTTCGCACCCTCCACGAGGGATACGAGCTTTGAGAAGGCGACGTCGCGCGGCAGGTACTTCATACCGCAGTCGGGGGCGACGACGAGGCGCTCCGCGGGAACGTGCTTCAGGCCCGCGCGTATGCGCTCGGCGACGGTTTGCGGCGTTTCGACTTCCGTGGTGCCCAGATCGATCACGCCCAGCATCACCGTCTTTTTCCCAAGCTCGTTGAGAACGGAAAGTTCGAGGCGCGGCTGGGCGGCCTCGATGGAAATCTGCGTCGCGGTCGTCTCGGCGAGCTGCGGCAGGAAGGAATAGCCGCTCGGCTTGCCTTTGACCGCGGCGGCGTAGCCGAAGCAAAGGTGGACCACCGTGGTGCCCGCGATGCCCTGCAGGGCGCGGTTGATCGCCTTGACGCCATAGCGCGCGGCGCGGTCTGCGCGCGCCTGGAGCCACGGCTCGTCGAGCTGGATTACGTCGGCGCCCGCAGCCTTGAGGTCGCGCATTTCCTCGTTGACCGCGGCGGCGAACGCCATCGCCAGGGCTTCCTCGTCGCGGTAGTAGTCATCCTGCGCCTGCTGCGTCATGGTGAAGGGGCCGGGCAGGGTGATCTTGATCCGCTTCGTGGTGTTGCGGCGCAGGAACTCCACATCTCTGATTTCAACGGGCCGGGTCCTTTTCACAGGGCCTGCTATGCGCGGGACCACGGATTGCCCGCCGCTGCGGTTGATCGTGGTTCCGGGACTGACGATGTCGACGCCCTGCAGCGCGGTGGCGAAGCGGTTCGAATAGCTCTCGCGGCGCATTTCGCCGTCGGTGATGACGTCGAGCCCGGCGCGCTCCATGTCGCGGATCGCGATCAGGGTGGCGTCGTCCTGCGCCTCGTCCAGGTCTTTTTCTTCCACCTTCCAGATTTCGGGCGCACGCACGCGCGGCACCTTCGAGCCCAGGCGATCGCGATGGATGAGCCAGTTGGGTTGCGGGTAGCTGCCGACGACCGTGGTTTCAATGAGCATTTTTCATCCGTTTTTCCGCGCGTCTCGAATTGCCAACAGAAAGGAGATTTTCCTCGGCCAACTGGGGACATAGTTCCTCAAAAACAACAGATTGTCGAGCACCCCGAAGCCATTCTGTTTTAACTTGTAAGACGCAAAAAGGGGAGAGTCCCATGAGTTCGCAAGCCTGGATGGTCTGGCCCGAAAATTTCGCGGTTTCGTTCCTCGTCATGGCGTTGCTCGCCATGGCCTTCATGTACGCGGCGCGCGCGCCGATGCATGGCCTGCTCCGCTCGGTCGGCCACGCCCTGAGCGGGCCGCTGCGCATGGCGGCGCGCTGGCTGCTCGCGGCCGCGGCCGAAGTGCAGGCCCGCAACAGGGCGGTGCTGCTCGCCCACGGCAAGCACGAGGTCGGGCAGCGCGTGGAGCGCGAGTTCGAGCGCCTGGGCGTGATCGTGCAGCGCGAGCTGCAGGGTTACCCGGCGCTGCAGCGCAAGCTCCTCGACGAGATCACCCGCATCGAGGAAGACTACAAGAAGTGCGGCGAGGTCCCGCCGCCGCCCCCGGAATGGACCGAGGCGGTCGCCGCGGTGGCCAACGTCAAGACCGGCGGCAACGAGCTCGTGCTGCGGGTGCTCGAGGAGATCAAGCGCTCGATCACCTCGATCCACGACAAGACGCTCGCCGACTACCGCCGCTCGTACGAACGGCGCCACAAGATCCTCGAGAGCTTCATGCCGTTCTGGCGCTCGGTGGACAAGAACCTGGTCCAGGTCGAGCAGAACATGGCGCGCCTGCAGGCGAACGTGCGCACCGTCGACGCGCACATGGCGATCTACGAGCAGATCAACGAAGGCACCGACAAGGCGCAGCACGCGCTCACGGTGTCGGGGTTCACCCAGTTCGCGACCTCGCTCCTCGTCATGTGCGTG
>DATLUZ010000158.1:0-4321 GCA_035577785.1 Burkholderiales bacterium
ACCTCGCCGATCTTGTGGTTCACGCCGGTGTAGAAAAGGATGCGCTCGGTCGTGGTCGTCTTCCCGGCGTCGATGTGCGCCGAGATGCCGATGTTCCGATAATGCTCGATAGGTGTTTTGCGTGCCACGGCCATTACCCCGTTACCCTTCTCAGAACCGTCCGATCAACTAAAACCGATAATGCGAGAAAGCCTTGTTGGCTTCCGCCATGCGATGCACTTCCTCGCGTTTCTTCATCGCCCCGCCGCGCCCTTCGGCAGCTTCCTGCAGCTCGCCGGCGAGCCGCACCGTCATCGACTTCTCGCCGCGCTTCTGCGCCGCCTCGCGGATCCAGCGCATCGCGAGCGCCACGCGCCGCACCGGACGCACCTCGACCGGAACCTGGTAGTTCGCTCCGCCGACGCGGCGGCTCTTCACTTCCACGATCGGCTTCACGTTCTGCACCGCCTGCGTGAACACCTCGAGCGGGTCCTTGCCCGACTTCGACTTGATCGTGTCGAGCGCGCCGTAGATGATGCGCTCGGCCACCGACTTCTTGCCGCGCGTCATGAGTACGTTGACGAACTTGGCGACGTCGACGTTGCCGAACTTCGGGTCCGGCAGGATCACGCGCTTGGGAACCTCTCTGCGACGCGGCATCTAGCTATTCCTTTGGCAGCTCATTTATGCTGATTTGGGCGCTTTCGCGCCGTATTTCGAGCGGCCCTGCTTCCGGTCCTTCACGCCCTGCGTGTCGAGCGAGCCGCGCACGATGTGGTAGCGCACGCCCGGCAGGTCCTTCACCCGGCCGCCGCGGATCAGCACCACCGAGTGCTCCTGCAGGTTGTGGCCCTCGCCGCCGATGTAGCCGATGACCTCGAAGCCGTTGGTGAGGCGCACCTTCGCGACTTTGCGCAGCGCCGAGTTGGGCTTCTTGGGCGTGGTCGTGTAGACCCGGGTGCAGACCCCCCGCTTCTGCGGCGAGCCGGCGAGCGCCGGGACTTTCGACTTCGGGCGCTTGGCGACGCGCCCGTCACGCACTAACTGATTGACGGTGGGCATGTTTTACGGTTTCCAGAAACGAACGGGCGGCCACGTCGAAGCTTACGAGGCCGCCCCGGCACCCAAAAAAGAGGCCGGATTATAAAGAGGAAAATCGGTCAGTGCAAGAAAATGCCGGGGCCGAAACGCTTGACTTTCATAGCTGTGTGCGGCGCAGCGGAGGGGGCGGCGGGTCAGCCCGGCCGAGGGTCCGCGATGAAACCGAACCGCAGCTCGACCTCGGCCCGCGCGAGCCGCCTTCGGGCCGGCATTTGCTCGGCGAAGCGGGCGAGGTCGCGGTCGTCGAGCAGCGCGACGGTGCCGGCGCCGGCGAAAAGCACCGAGCCCTCGTCGTCCTCGAGCGCTTCGCCAGGCTGGAACGGCCTGCCGCAGTGGTCGACCAGCCCCTCCCCCTCGTAGCGCACCACGAGCGGCGTGTACGCGAGCGAGACGAAGACCCGCTGCGGCCCGTTCTGGAAATACCAGCGTCCCTTTTCGTCGGCCTGGTAATTGCGCCCAATGAAGTCTCGCAACGCGGCGTTGCCGATCTTTTCGAACCCAAGAGTCGCACTCGTGCTCCGGATCCGCCAGTTTCCCCGCCGATCGAGGGCGAGCCAGCCGTAGACCGCGGGAACGTTCGGCCACTTCGCCAGGCTGCGGGCAACGATCTCGTCCATCGTGGCCGGAATCTTCCCCGGAGGAGACGGACTGCGCAATCGAGCCTTGCCGAGCCGCTTTTTCTAGGCGAGCTCGTCGATCGGGCGCGGTTGCTGGAGGATGTTCTTCTCCTCGACGCACTCGGCCACGATGCCGATGCGCAGCGCCTCGGCGACGCGCTGGAGCCGAGCGTCTTGGCGGCGGCGAAGCGCACCACGGGATAGCCTGCGCCACTGTATTCTTCGCGTCCAATGAGCGCCCGAATCGACCTCAACCACAAGATCCACGTCCTCACCAAGAAGGAGGAGCTCGACTCGGTTCGCATCCCCGGCAAGGTGATCGTGGTGCTGGACATCCTGTTCGCCACCACCACGATGGTGGCCGCGCTGGCGCACGGCGCCCGCGAGATCGTGCCCGTGCTCGACGAGGCGGCGGCGCGCGCCCACGGCAGAGAGCTTGCCGCGGGTTCCTTCGTCCTTTCCGGCGAGCTCTACGCCGAGACGCTGCCCGGGTTCGCGCATCCGGCGCCGCTCTCGCTGCTCGAGCACGGCGTGAGCGGAAAGACGGTGGTCTACTCCACCACCAACGGCACCGTCGCCATGACCCAGTGCGCCGGAGCGGCACGCGTGTATTGCGGCGCGCTGCTCAATGCCGGCGCGATCGTCGAGCGCGTCCTCGCGACGCATCCGCGCGAGACCGTCCTCATCGTCTGCTCGGGCTCGGGCAACAACTTCAATTTCGAGGACTTCTACGGCGCGGGCTGCTTCGTGGAGCGCTTCGCGGAACGCCTCGGCGCCGCCGCCGACCTGTCGGACGCCGCGAAGGCCGCGCGCATGGTGTACCGCGCCGCGCGCGCCCCGGAGGCGCTGCTCGACTGCCGCGTCGGCCGGATCATGGCGGCCAAGGGGCTCGCGCGCGAAGTGGAGTTCGCCTGCCGCGTCGACGCCCTGCCCGTGGTCGCGACCCTCGACCAGGGACGCGTGCGCGTGTCCGTCTAGGCGCTAGGAGGGCGCTCCAGCTCGGCGCTGACGGCGAGGTGGTCCGACAGCCTCGACCAGGGCTTGCCCTTGTGCACCTTGGAGGTGTTGACCTGGAAACCGCGCACGTAGATACGGTCGAGGCGAAGGAGCGGCATCATGCTCGGGTAGGTCGCGGGCGCCCTGCCGTGGTGCGCGATCGACACCTCGGTCATTCCCAGCCGCCGCTCGAGGATGGCGGTGGCGCGGTGGCGCCAGTCGTTGAAGTCGCCGCCGATGATGATCGGCACGTCGCGCGAGGCCAGCTCTTCCAGCCGGCCCGAAATCGCCTCGAGCTGCCGGCTGCGCCCGCGCTCGTGCAGCGAGAGGTGCACGCAAACGAGGTGCAGGTTGCGGCGCCACCCGGGCACCGACACCACGCAGTGCAGCAGCCCGCGCCGCTCGAAGCGATGGTCGGAGACGTCCTGGTTCTCGAATGACACGAAGGGGAAGCGCGAAAGGATTGCGTTGCCGTGATGCCCGTGGTCGTAGACCGCGTTGCAGCCGTACACCGGCTGCCATTTCTGCCCGGCAAGGAACTCGTGCTGCGGCTCGACCGGATAAGTGTTGAAGCGCAGCGCGAAGCGCTGGTTCAGGCCCTGCACCTCCTGCAGGAAGACCACGTCGGGGTCGAGGGCCGCCAGCCCGTCGCGCAGGTCGTGGATCACCATCCGCCGGTTGAAGTGCGACAGCCCCTTGTGGATGTTCAGCGTGACGACCCGCAGCATCATCCCATCATATAGAAATCACCTGGCTGCGAAATCATCTTGTCGGCGCAGCGCGGCGCTCGATTTCCGCCACCATGGCGCCGAACTGCTCCTCGACCATCGTGCGCACCGCAAGCGTGCCGATGATCGGCGGCAGCCCGAAGTCGGGCTCGAGCGCGCCGCTGTAACGAAGCTGGATGCCGCCTGCGGCGTTGCGCAGCTCGTAGCGGCCCTGCATGCGCTTCAGATTGCCCCCGATCGCGCGCGAGACGATCGAATCGGTGGGCGATTCGAGGACCTCGAGGCGCACCTCGATCGGATACGAGAACACGAGGAACCGCGCCTCGCCCTTCTGCTCGACCACCACGCGGTTGGCTTCCCGCGCCTGTACCGCGCTGCGCGACAGGCCGGGGATGAAGCTCGCCAGATGGTCGTAGTCCGTCAGGACCTCCCACACCGTCGAGATCGGCGCGGCGACGGTGGCCATTGCGTGCACGGCGAAGCTCGAGCCGTTGCGATCGACATCGACCCAAAGATCGTCGGCGCCGAGCGCGACAGCAGCTTGCAAGGTGAGGATCGCGGCGAGGAGGTTAGGAAGCGTTCTCACCCAGCATGAGGATCGCGTCGCGGTTGGACCAGCTGAAGCACTTCGCCGCCGCCTCCCGCCACGGCAGCCAGCAGTAGGCAACGTGCTCGTCCGCAGCGAGCGCCACCGGGAGCGGACCCGCCAGCTCGAGGCCGAAGACGTGCTCGGTGTTGTGGGTCACACCCGGAGCGAAGCGATGACGCCATTGCAGATAGATCTCGAAGGTATTGGCAAGGTTCCAGCGCGTGAGCCGGCCCGCGCCGGCGTCGATGCCGGTTTCCTCCCGGACCTCGCGCGCCGCAGCGGCTTCGAGCGGCTCGTCGCGCCAGTCGAGG
>DATLUZ010000159.1:0-2150 GCA_035577785.1 Burkholderiales bacterium
AACGCGGCGCTGACCGACACGTCACCGCCGCGTTGATCAGATCGTGTCGTAGGTGCCGAAGAGCTGGAGCGTATCGAGCGCCACTACGGAGAGCGTCGACCCGAAGACGTCGACCGAGCGGCCGGCGGTCAGGTCGAACACCGAGTTGATGGTGAACCCCAGCACGGTCCGCGCGATGCGGATGCGCATCGTGCCCGGGCCGCCGTTGGCCGAGCCGTTGTTGGTGACGCGGTAGAGCCGGTTGCCGACCGAGACCGCGATGGTCTGGGTGAACCCGGCGTCGCTTGTGCCGCCGGAATTGATGAGGCGAATCAGGCCGTGCTCCATGCTTTCCCCCTTTCCATCCTCGTCGAGGTGGGCAATGATATTGCCAAGCGATGAAGCCTCGCATCACGCTCCTGACCCTCGGCGTCGACGACCTGGAACGGGCGGTGCGGTTCTACCGCGACGGGCTCGGATGGAAGACCGAGGGCATCGTCGGCGCGCAGTTCGAGCACGGCGCGGTCGCGTTCTTCGAGCTGGAGTCGGGTCTGAGGCTCGCGCTCTGGCCGCGCGCCAGCCTGGCGCACGACAGCGGGCTGAAACCCGGCGGCCGAAGTGCGACCGAGCTCAGCATCGGCCACAATGTCGCCTCCAAACAAGAAGTCGATGACGCGATGAACCGGGCTAAGCGGGCAGGGGCGGCAATCGTCAAGCCCGCCCATGACACCTTCTGGGGCGGCTACGCCGGCTATTTCCAGGATCCGGATGGGCACCTTTGGGAGGTGGCTTGGAATCCGCAGTGGACGGCGCCGCAATGAGCTTCGACACCCGGACGATCTCGTTCGCCTGCGCGGGTCCCGGTGTGGCAATGGTGGTGCTGGCGAGCGTGCTTCCCCCACAATGGTATGCGGTGCCGCTTCTTTTCGGCGGGCTTGCGCTCATCGCTCTCTCGCACGTGCTGACGCCGTGCCGCGACCAGATCACGCGCTGGTGGCGAGCCCGCATTTCGAAATCGTCGCCGCCGGACCGCGCATGATGCGGGCCGCGTTCGCGCATTACGTGGAATGGTCCGCCTAACCCCGTCCCTCGCGCTGCTGCCGATCGCGCTGGCGCCGGCGGGCGGCGCGTTCGCCCAGGCCGCATCGCGTCAGCATGTCGCCGTCGTGTGCGCCTCCGCGGCTGGCGGGCCATGGACCCAGAAAGCGCTCGGCACGCTGACGCGGACCAAGTCCGAAAGGGAGCTCGTCTACAAATTCAGGAGCGCCGACCAGGCCTTCGAGTGGCGCTTCGTCACCAGTCCGCAGGGAAATACCACGGTGTCGGGCCCCGGGTTCCTGATGGAGCGTTTCGGGGTGTCGCCCAAGGGCGCTCCCTCGCAGCCCGGGCAAAGGCGCCAGAGCGTCGAGGCGACCGGCGAGATCCGCGAATCCGCCGGGCCGAACAGCCTCGCCCTCCTCATTCGCACCGACTGCCCCGGCGGCCGGGCGCGCTAGGCAAACGATCGACCACCATTACGCGGGAGAAACAAGAAATGGCACTCGATTTCACCATCATCACCGACGTCCGGCAGCGCTTCGGGGACTACGCGCGCGCCGAGACGGAATCGCCTGGAGGGGGTGGCCTGGAGGCCGACACGCCGCCGGGCCTAGCGAAGTCGTTCGCCTTCAGGTGTCCGGCGGTCGACCGCAAGCAGTTCGCCATCCTCCTGTTCCAGACGCTCGGAGCGTCGGTGCGACAGGGCCTCGAGATCAACGGCCAGACCATCTTCGGCGGCATCGCGCCGAGCATCGACCCCGCCGCCCGGATCCTCGGGCCGCGATCCGAATCGCCCGAGGATCGCACTACGCTCGGGACGTGGAACGGGCACGTCATGCTCATCCACCCCGGCGTGCTGCAGGAGAACAACATCCTGCGCATCCGCGCCGCCGACGCCACCGCCGCCAATATCGACGATTTCCTGGTCGACAACGTGGTGGTCGTGTTCAAGACCGCTCAGCAGCCTGGGGGCGCTCGGGGCGGCGCGGCCAAGGCAGCGAAAAAACCTGCCAAAAAAAAGCGTAGGTAGTGACGCGTCGCTGCGTCTTCGTCACGGGAGCGAGCGGCTATATGGGGCGGGCCCTGACAGCGGCGTTGCTCCGCCGCGGGCATGACGTGCGGGCGTTGGCCCG
>DATLUZ010000160.1:0-23579 GCA_035577785.1 Burkholderiales bacterium
GCCCGCCGAGAATGCGAGGAGGATTTGGATCGTGATCGGAGTTGCGGCGGGCGCGTGGCCGCTGAGCGCGCTACTGCATCGCGCCCGGCTTTTCCATCTTGTCCATCTTGTCCATCTTGTCTTGCTTCTTGTCGTGCTTGCCCATCCTGCCCATCTTGTCCGTCTTCTCCATCTTGTCCGTCTTCTCCATCTTGTCCTCCGCAAAAGAACTGGACGCGGCGAGCGCGGCACAAAGGGCCGATGCGATCAAGGTCGTGCGTTTCACGGTGAGGTCCCTTTCCAATATGCGACGGCGAAGGCCGCCACTGCCGCTTTGGTCGGTGCCGCGCACGGTTCCTGACCGTCCTGCGTTGTTACGTTTGTCATGACGCGGTCCCGACCACGCTTGTAAGCTCGCGGGTCATCGGCAGACCAATCCGCACGCAGCTCCCAAGAACCACGCGCCGTAAGGACATCACATGCTCGCTCCCCAGTTCGCCCGCTGGGCACCGCTCCCGCTTCGCCTGATCGTCGGCTACGGCTTCATCGTGCACGGCTACGCAAAGCTCGCGCGCGGCCCCGACACTTTCGCCGCAGTCCTGCACACCCTTGGCGTGCCGCTGCCGCATCTGCTCGCCTGGCTGACCACGCTGGTCGAGCTGATCGGCGGAACCGCCATCCTCGCCGGCGCGTTCGTGCCGTTGGCAGCGGTGCCGATGGCGATCGTGCTCGTGACCGCTCTGCTGACGATTCACCTGCCTTACGGATTCTTCTCCGTGAAGCTCGTCGAGGTCAGCGCGAGCGGTACCAGGTTCGGCCCGGTGGGCTATGAAGTCATCCTGCTTTATCTCGCCGGCCTCGCCGCGCTCGTCGCCGGCGGCGCCGGCCCGCTGTCCATCGACGAGCTCCGGCTGCGCCGCGCGCGCTGACCCGGATCGGAGATGGCGCCTCATCTGCGGATCGCGAGGCCGGTCACGGATCTCGCCAGGAGCACCGCTCTGTACTGCCGGGGCCTCGATTTGCGCGTGCTCGGCGGCTTCGAGAACCACGCCGGCTTCGACGGCGTGATGCTCGGCGCCGCGGACGCCGGCCATCACTTCGAGTTCACGCGGCATCGCGAGCATCCGGTCGTGCCGGCACCGACCGTGGAGGACCTGGTGGTCTTCTACCTGCCGGGCGCCACCGAATGGCGCACGGCCTGCGCGAGGATGACGGAAGCCGGCTTCCGCCAGGTGGCCTCGTTCAATCCGTACTGGGACCGCCGCGGCCGGACCTACGAGGATCACGACGGTTACCGCGTCGTGCTGCAGAACGCCAAGGCAGTCGGCTAATGCGCTCAGGCCGGACAAGCCACCGATGATGAGAATCTGGACATCCGGATGCATGGCGGCCCCAAAAACTGAAGTTTCCCAGATCCTGATCCGAACTCGCGGGAAGCACTAAACTCGCCGCATGCTGAAGCTGAGCCGCCCCGCGGCCGAGGTGTTCATTCCCGACGGCGCATCGTGGGAAGCGGCCTGCGGCCGGATCACGCACGTCGTCGTGGCCGCGCATGCGGACGACGTGGAAATCATGGCCTGGCATGCCCTTCTCCACGCCGAGCGGCTCGCCGCGGTGATCGCGACGGACGGGGGGGACCGCGCCACTCGGCTCCTCGAGCAGAAGCGCGCAGCGTCGCTGGGCCATTACGCGGCGCTGATCTGGCTGGACCACGCGAGCCAGGATGTAAGACAGCCCGCCTACCGGGCGCTAGCGTCGGACTTGAACGCCATCCTGTCCGCGGTTCAGGCGCGCTGGGTCTATACCCACAATCTCGCGGACCTGCACGACACCCACGTCGCCGTGGCGCTGCATACCGTGCGGGCGCTGCGCGCGAATCCGTCGTCCGTGGAGCGTGTGCTCGGCTGCGAAGTGTGGCGCGCCCTCGATTGGCTGCAGCCGCAGGACAAGGTCACCCTGGACGTCGGCAGACTGGAAGAGCGCGTCATGCCGCTGCTCGGCGCATTCGACTCGCAGCTTGCGGGCAAGCGCTACGACCTGGCCACGGTCGGACGCAAGCGCGCGAACGCCACCTTTCTCGACCCGCACGCCGCCGATCCGTCCACGGCCGTGGAATACGCCATGGATCTCACGCCTCTGGTACGCGACCCGACCCTGGACATCGCTCGCTGGACCCTGCAGTTCGTGGAGCGGTTCGCGAGAGACATCGAAGCCCGCCTCTCGCCATGGAAGTAATCGTTCTACCGACTGCGCAGGATGTCGGAATCGCCGCGGCGGGCATGATTGCGCGGCTGGTGGCGAACAAGCCGGACGCGGTCCTCGGGCTCGCCACCGGCGCCTCTGTCACGGCAGTATACGAAGAGCTCAAGGCGCTCGATTTTTCGCGCGTCACGACGTTCAATCTCGATGAGTACGTCGGTCTGGCCCCTTCCCATCCCGCGTCGTTCCATGCCTTCATGGAAACGCATCTTTTCAGCCGCGTGAACATCGACCGCCGGCGCGCCCACTTTCCACCTACGCGGAGCGACGACCTCGCTCGCTCGTGCGAGAAGTACGAACGCGACATCCGTAGCGCCGGGGGAATCGACCTGCAGCTGCTGGGAATCGGGCGCGACGGCCACCTCGGGTTCAACGAGCCGACCTCGTCGCTCGCGTCCCGCACGCGCATCAAGACGCTGACTCGCCTCACGCGTGAAGCCAATCAGCCCGCATTCGGCACCGAGCAGGTCCCGCTCCATGTGGTCACCATGGGGATTGCAACGCTCCTCGAGGCCCGGCATTGCCTGCTGATTGCCGATGGACCCGCAAAAGCCGCCGCCGTCGCGCAAATGGTGGAAGGACCCCTGAGCGCCATGGTGCCGGCCTCCGCGCTCCAATTGCATCCGCATGCCACGGTCATCGTCGACGAGGATGCGGCCGCGGGGCTGTCGCTGCGCGACTATTACCGCGAGGTGCAGCGCAACAAGCCGCAGTGGCAACGGTGAGCGGGCTGGTCATCAGCTACTCAGGGATTCGCGGCGTGATCGGTCGCGACCTCGATCGGTCGGTGGCCCGCCGCTTCGGTACGGCGTTCCGGCGCATGGTCACCGAGGCCCACCCGGTGGGGCCGCTCACGCTCGTGGTCGGCAGGGACACCCGCGCCAGTGGACCGGAGCTGCAGCACGCGCTGATCGAAGGGCTGTCGGATGCGCGCGTGAGGATCATCGATCTCGACGTGGCGCCGACGCCGACGATTCAGTTCGCGCTTGGGGCGTTCGCGGCCGAGGGCGCGGTGGCGGTCACGGCAAGCCACAATCCGGCGCAGTGGAACGGTTTCAAATTCTTTCTCGCACCGGACAGAACCGTGCTCGACGGCGCCCAGACGGAGCGCCTCATCCTGTCGCTGCCGGCGAGCGCGCCCGACGTCCCGAGCGCAAGCCCGATCGACAACCGGCAGGAGCAGGCCGCGGCGTTGCATGTGGCGCGCGTGCTCGAGCAGGTCAACGCCGAGAGCATCCGGCGCCGGCGCTTTCGCGTCGCCTTGGATGCCGCGCGCGGCGCCGGGGAGCGTCCCGCGGCCCGCCTGCTGGAGGCGCTGGGTTGCACGATCACGCGCGTGGACGTCGAGCGCGAATCGGAGCCCCTTCCCGAGTACCTCACGGCGCTCAGTGACGCCGTCGTCCACGGCCGCTGCGCGGTCGGGTTTGCGCAAGACCTCGACGGGGACCGGCTGGCGCTGACGACCGAGACGGGAATCGCTCCTGGCGAGGACTACACCCTGGTGCTCGTCGTGGATCACCTGCTGCGCCGCCCTCACCCGTCCATCCCCGTGGTAGTCAAGAACGTCTCGACGACACGCGCGCTGGACGACGTCGTGACGCGCGCCGGCGCGGAGCTCGTCGAAACCCGCGTGGGCGAAGTCCACCTTTCGCGCGCTTTGAAGCAACGGATCGAACAAGGCCGCGTAGCGTTTGGCGGCGAAGGCAACGGCGGCGTGATCCTCCCCGCCGTCCACCTGGGACGCGACAGCCTGGTCGGCATGGCCCTCGTCCTCGAGGCGCTGGCGCAGCGCGACGAGCCCCTGTCCGAGCGCCTGCACGAGCTGCCGCGCTACCACAGCGCCAAGCTCAAGTTTCCTCTGTCCAAGGAGCCCGCGCTCACAGCCTCGGTGGAGCGGGCGTTTCCAGGCGGCCTGACGGACCGGCTAGACGGGCTGCGGCTGCGCTTTGCCGATGGGGCCTGGCTGGCTTTGCGTCGCTCGAACACGGAGCCCATCGTGCGCCTCGTGGTCGAATCCCCCGATGCGCAATGGGTCGCCGGTGTCGTGAGCATGCTGCAGAAAGTATGATAGGAGGATGAGCGACCTCTCCCAGTTGAATACCCGGTCGATGCGCAATCGCGTCTCGCCCGCGGAATGGGCGACGCGTGTCGACCTCGCCGCCTGCTACCGCCTGGTGCACCACTACGGCATGGACGACCTGGTCTACAACCACATCTCGGCGCGCGTCCCCGGAGAGGAAGGCCACTTCCTCATCAACGCCTACGGCATGACCTACGACGAGATCACCGCCTCCAGCCTGGTGAAGATCGACTTCGACGGCAACGTGGTGGAGGACTCGGGCACCGGCTACGGCATCAATCACGCGGGCTTCGTGATCCACAGCGCGGTTCACCGCGGCCGGCCCGACGTCGCCTGCGTGATCCATACCCACACGCCCGCCGGCATGGCGGTGTCGGCCATGGAGTGCGGCCTGCTTCCGCTCACGCAGAACGCGATGTTCTTCTCCGGAGTCGGCTACCACGGCTACGAGGGCCCGGCCGTCGACCTCGACGAGCAGCGTCGGCTCGTCGCCGACCTGGGCGGCCACGTCGCCATGGTGCTGCGAAACCACGGCCTCCTCGCCGTCGGCGCCACCATCCCCGAGGCGTTCGTCACCATCTACTGGCTCGAGCGCGCCTGCCAGGCGCAGGCCATGGCGATGGCGACCAAAACAGAACTGATTCACCCAAGCCAAGAGGTGGTTGGTCTTACGAACGAACGCTATAAACCCGGCCAACGGCGCAGGATCGGAGAGCTCGAATGGGCCGGGCTGCTGCGCCTGGTCGAGCGAAGGTATCCGGGCTTCCGCGATTGAAGCTGCTAGAAGGTAAAACCGTCCTGGTCACTGGGGCCGGAGGCGGCATCGGCCGCGACTTCGCGCTCGCGATGGCGGCCGCGGGGGCTTCGGTGCTGGTGAACGACATCGGCACCTCGGTCAAGGGCGAAGGCAGCGACGCCGGGCCGGCGCAGAAGGTGGCCGACGAAATAAACAACCGCTTCGGCGGTTCGGGCGCAAGAGCCATCGCCAATACGGACAGCGTCGCGCAATGGGAGTCCGCCAACAACATAGTCAAAACCGCCGTCGAAGCCTTCGGTCGGCTCGACGTGGTGGTGAACAACGCCGGCATCCTGCGCGACCGCTTCTTCTTCAATATGTCGGTGGAAGAATGGCGTGCGGTCATCGACGTGCACCTGAACGGCTCGTTCTATGTCGCCCGCGCCGCCGCGCCGCATTTCAAGTCGCAGGAGTCGGGGAGCTACATCCACATGACCTCGACCTCGGGCCTCGTCGGCAACCTCGGCCAGGCGAACTACTCGGCGGCGAAGCTCGGCATCGCGGGCCTCTCCAAGTCGATCGCGCTCGACATGGCGAAATACCACGTGCGCTCGAACTGCATCTCGCCCTTCGCCTGGAGCCGCATGATCGGCTCGATCCCGACCGAGACCGAGGAGCAGAAGGCGCGCGTCGAGAAGCTGAAGTCGATGCAGACCGCAAAAATTGCCCCATTGGCTGTCTGGCTTGCCAGCGACGCGGCGCAGGATGTGACGGGACAAGTCTTCGCGGTGCGCGCGAACGAGATTTTCCTCATGAGCCAGAGCCGGCCGCTGCGCTCGGTGCACCGCGCCGAGGGCTGGACGCCGGAGACCATCGGCGCGCACGCCATCCCGGCGCTACGCGCGCACTTCTATCCGCTGGAGCGGTCGCAGGACGTTTTCTCCTGGGACCCGCTGTGACGCGGGTCCTCATCGTCGACCCGATCGCGGCCGCCGGCGAAGAGGTGCTCGCCGGCGAGGCCGAGGTCGTGCGCGCGCCCGACAGCGCCCCCGAGACCACGCGCTCGCTCGCCGCGGACTGCGACGGCATCATCACGCGCAGCAAGCTGCCCGACGACGTCTTCGACGCCGCGCCGCGCGTGCGCGCCGTGGCGATCCACGGCACCGGGATCGACCTCGTGCCGCTGCAGGCGGCGACGGCGCGCGGGATCATGGTGTCGAACATCCCGGGAGGCAACGCGCAATCGGTCGCCGAGTACTGCGTGCTGGCAATGCTTCTCCTCGCGCGCAATACCCTGGCCATAGTTTCTTCATTGAAGAATACAAACTGGGATGCAGCCCGCGCGCTTGGCGCGGGCACCCACGAGATCGCCGGCATGACCGTCGGCATCGTCGGCGTCGGCGCGATCGGCTCGCGCGTCGCGCGCATCGCGCGGCGCGGCTTCGGCATGCGGGTCCTCGGCAACCAGCGCAGCCTCGAGCGCCTGCCGCCCGAGGCGCTGCCCGCGGACCTCGGCACGCTGGTCAAGGCAAGCGACTTCGTGGTCCTCGCCTGCCCGCTCACCCCCGAGACGCGCCACCTCTTCGACCGCGACCGCATCGCGCGGATGAAGAAGAGCGCCTGGCTCATCAACGTCGGCCGCGGGCCGGTGGTGGAAGAGACCGCGCTCGTCGAGGCGCTGCAGGAGAAGCGCATCGCCGGCGCCATGCTGGACGTCTACGAGCACTACCGTCTCGAGGCCGGCCACCCGCTGCTCTCGCTCGACAACGCCATCCTCACGCCGCACCTCTCGGGCATGACGGTCGAGTCGCGCAGCCGCATGGGCGTGGCCGCCGCCGAGGAGATGCTGCGCATGCTAGCCGGCGAGGCGCCCCGCCATTTCGTCAATCCGCAGGCCAAGGCCGCGAGGATCGAGCGATGAAGATCAAGGACGTCCGCGCCTTCCCCACCTCTTTCCCCATCCCGCCCGCGAACCGCGTGGCGCTCGGCATCGGAACCGCGGTGAAGCGCGACGCAGTCGTGGTCAAGGTCACCACTGACGAGGGCCTGGTCGGCTGGGGAGAAGCCCACCACGGCCGCGCGCACACCGCGGTGGCGAAGCTCATCGAAACGACGCTCAAGCAACTGGTTTTGAATTTGGATCCATTCGATACCGTTGGCGTCTGGGATCGGATCTATCGTTTCCAGCTCGCGAGCCACGGCATGGGCGCGGGTACCTGCCTCGCCATGAGCGGCATCGACATGGCGCTCTGGGACATCCGTGGAAAAGCTCTCGGGGTTCCGCTCTATCGCCTCCTTGGAGGAAGCCGCAGGGCGATTCCCGCCTACGCCGGTGGCGTCTCTCTCGGGTACCAGCCGCCGCAGATGCTGATCGAGGAAGCGAGAAACAGCCTGGAGCAGGGCTACAAGGCGATCAAGCTTCGCGTCGGCGATACCGTCTCCAACGACCTTCAAAGGATGAAGGCCGTCAGGCAGGCCTTCGGCGACGATCTCGTCATCCTCACCGACGCCAACATCGGCTACCAGCCCGAGGACGTGCGGCGCGTGATGCCGGCGATGGACGAGCTCGGCATCGGCTGGCTCGAGGAGCCCTTCCCGGCGCAGGACTACCGCAGCTACCGCGAAGCGAAATCGTGGGGGCGCACGCCGCTCGCCGCCGGCGAGAACCATTACACTCGGTTCGAGTTCAACCGCGTGATCGAAGACGGCGCCATCACCATCCTGCAGCCGGATCTCTCGAAGACCGGCGGCATCACCGAGGCTCTGCGCATCGCCGCGCTCGCCTCGGCGTGGAAGCTGCCGGTGAATCCGCACAGCTCGATGACCGGCCTCAACCACGCCGCGAGCATCCATTTCCTCGCCGCGATCGACAACGGCGGCTACTTCGAAGGCGACGTGTCGCGCTCCAACAAGTTCCGCGACGAGCTGGTCGAGAATCCCGGCCTGGTCGACCGCGACGGCAACGTCTGGCCGCTCGACAAGCCCGGCATCGGCCTCGAGGTGAACGAAGAATTTCTGGCGAAGCATCCTCCCATCGAAGGTCCCGGGTACATCTGATGAATAAAAGGCTTCTGGTTCTCTTAGCCGTCACACTGGCCGCGCCGCTTGCGTCTGTCGCTCAGAGCTATCCCAACAAGACGATCCGCTACATCGTCCCCTTCCCACCCGGCGCGTTCAACGACACGCTCGCGCGCACGCTCGCCAACGACCTGCCCAAGGCGCTCGGCCAGCCGGTCATCGTCGAGAACCGGCCCGGCGGGAACACCATCCCCGCCACCGAGCTTGTCGCGAAGTCGCCGCCGGACGGCTACACGCTCTATGGCGCGGCGCTGCCCTTCTCGGTGATCCAGAGCCTGCACAAGACGTCGTTCGACGTCACGAAGGACTTCGCCCCGATCACGCTCGCCGGCATCAGCGCCAACCTGCTGGTCGCGAACCTGAACGCGCCGGTCAGCAGCGTGAAGGAGCTGATCGCCTACGCCAAGAAAAACCCGGGGAAGCTGAACTACGCCTCGACCGGCAACGGCACCTCGAACCACCTCTCGTTCGAGCTGTTCAAGACGATGACGCAGACCGACCTGACGCACATTCCTTACAAGGGAAGCGCGCCCGCGGTCACCGACCTGATCGCCGGCCAGGTGCAGGTCATGTTCGACAACACGCCGAACGTGCTGCCGCACGTGCGCGCCGGGAAGCTCAAGGCGATCGCGGTGTCCACGCGCAAGCGCACGCCGCAGGCGCCCGAGGTCCCCACCGTCGACGAGTCCGGGGTGCCGGGTTACGACGTGAGCGTCTGGTTCGGCGTCCTCACCGTTGCGGGCACGCCGCGCGAGATCGTGAACCGGCTGAATACCGAGATGGTGAAGATCCTCACCTCCGCCGAGACCAAGGACCGCTTCGGCAAGCTCGGCGTCGAGGTGGTGGCGGGAACGCCCGAGCAGTTTGCCTCCTTCCTCAAGAGCGAGGTGGAGCGCTGGGCCAAGGTGGTCCACGACGCCAACATCAAGGCGGATTGAGTCCATGAGCTGGCTGGCGGCAGGCTGCGTTTTCGTCGGCGGCGGCCTCGGCGCCGCCCTGCGGTGGCTCGTTTCGCTCGCCCTCAATCCGCTTTTTCATATCGTGCCGCTCGGCACGCTGGCGGTGAACCTGATCGGCGGCTACCTGGTCGGCGTGGCCGCGGCTTACTTCGCGCACCACCACGACCTGCCGCCCGAGTACAAGCTCTTCGCGATCACCGGGATCCTCGGCGGCTTCACCACCTTCTCCGCGTTCTCGAACGAGGTAGTGTCGCTCGTCGCCGAGGGCCGGCCCGGCTGGGCCACCGCGACCGCGGCGGCGCACCTCTTCGGCTCGCTCGTCCTGACGATGCTCGGGATAATGACCGTGCGCCTCTTCCTTCAACCACTGCCATGAAGCCCTCCAAGCCACTGCGCTCCGAGCTCGGCTGGTCGACGCCGGACCGCATCACCATTCGCGGCAAGGATCTGCCGAACGAGATCCTCGGCTACCTGAACCTCGGCGACATGGCGTTCCTCGAGCTCACCGGGCGAGCCCCGAACCCGAAGGAATCGAAGCTCTTCAACGCCATGGTAGTGACGCTGGTCGAGCACGGCATCACCCCGAGCGCGCTCGCCGCACGCCTCACCTACCTCGGCGCGCCTGAGGCGCTCCAGGGCGCCGTCGCCTCCGGGCTGCTCGGCCTCGGCAGCGTATTCGTGGGCTCGATGGAGGGCGTCGCCCGCATCCTTTCCGACGCGGTTGAAAAAGGAAAAGACGCCAAGACCGTGCTCGGCGAGAACCGCCGCATGCCCGGTCTGGGGCACCCGATCCACAAGCCGGTCGACCCAAGAAGCGTGCGCCTCTTCGAGATCGCCCGCGAGACCGGCTTCCACGGCAAGTACTGCAAGCTCATGGAAGCGATCGCCAAGGAAAAGAACATCACCCTGAACGCCACCGGCGCCATCGGCGCCCTCGCCTGCGAGCTCGGCCTCGACTGGAAGATCGTGAAGGGCCTGGGCGTGATGGCGCGCGCCATCGGCCTCGTCGGGCACATCCTCGAGGAAACGCGCGAGCCCATGGCCACCGAGATCTGGGATCGCGTGGAAGAAGAAGCGACAAGGCATCTGCGCAAATGAACCTCGGACGCGACCACCATCCCGAGCTGCGCGAAGCAGTGAGCGCGCTCTGCAGCCAGTTCGATGGCGCTTATTGGCAGGAGCTCGACGAAAAGCGCGCCTATCCGGAGAAGTTCGTCCAGGCGCTCACCAGCGCCGGCTGGATGTCGGCGCTCATTCCGGAGCAGTACGGCGGCTCGGGCCTCTCCCTCACCGAGGCTACCGTGATCATGGAAGAGGTCTCGCGCTCCGGCGGCAACGCCGGCTCGTGCCACGGCCAGATGTACAACATGAACACGCTGCTCCGAAACGGCTCCGAGGCACAGAAGAAGAAATATCTTCCCAAGATCGCCGCGGGCGAGCTGCGCATGCAGGCGATGGGCGTCACCGAGCCCACCGCCGGCACCGACACCACCAAGATCAAGACCACCGCGGTCAGGAAAGGCGACCGCTACGTCATCAACGGCCAGAAGGTCTGGACTTCGCGCCTGCAGCACTCGGAGCTGATGATCCTCCTTGCGCGCACCACGCCGCTCACCGAGGTCGCGCGCAAAGCCGACGGCATGTCCGTATTCCTCGTCGAGACCCGGAGCAAGGGCCTCGAGGTGAAGCCGATTCGCAACATGGTGAACCACGAGACCAACCAGGTGTTCATCGACAACCTGGAAGTCCCGGCGGAGAACCTGATCGGCGAGGAAGGCAAAGGCTTCCGCTACATCCTCGACGGCCTGAACGCCGAGCGCATCCTGATCGCCGCCGAATGCATCGGAGATGGTTACTGGTTCACCGAAAAAGCCGCCAAGTACGCCTCCGAGCGTGTCGTATTCGACCGCCCGATCGGCCAGAACCAGGGCATCCAGTTCCCGATCGCCGAGTCCTACATGGAGATCGAGGCCGCCAACCTCATGCGCTACAAGGCCGCCTCGCTCTACGACCAGAAGAAGAAGTGCGGCGCCGAGGCCAACATGGCCAAGCACCTCTGCGCCAAGGCCTCGTGGGAAGCCGCCAACGTCTGCATCCAGACCCACGGCGGCTTCGGCTTCGCCGCCGAGTACGACGTCGAGCGCAAGTTCCGCGAGAGCCGGCTCTACCTCGTCGCCCCGATCTCCACCAACCTCATCCTGTCCTATCTCGCCGAGCACGTCCTCGGCCTGCCGCGCTCGTTCTAGCCTCTGCAGCGAAACACAGCGCCCCGCGCGGTTTTAAGTTCACATTCGGCTTACTACGATTCATGGCCACAACGATTGCGGAGGTCATGGCGAAAGCTTCAGTAAGCAACCGTATCCTCCGCAAGGCGGCCGCCATCGTAGGCGGAGAGCGCGCGCTCGCGCGCTATCTGCAGGTTCCGCAGGCAGAGATCTATGCATGGATGAGGCCCGGCGCCTCCCCGCCGCCGATGGCGGTATTTTTAAGCGCTGTAGACCTCGTCCTCAACGACCTCGACAGCCCCGACGAGCAGCGCGCGCAGAGCGTGCGCGTCGCCGTCATTCACGAAGATCAGCGGCGCGCCGCGGTCATGCAGCAACTCGACGAGCTGCTGCCGGATGAAACGCCAGCTGGGCAGAAGGACGCCAGCGCCCGCACCCGCCAATCGTCTTAGCCGTTTTGGCGAATAGCCGCGCGTTCGCGCGGCCGATACCTTTGCCGGAGCCCATCCGAAGGGAGACCGGCGATGACCAAACTCCTCAAAAGCCTGTTCGCGGCGGCGAGCCTGCTTGCCTGCGCGAGCGCCCACGGCGACGTGATCGCGGACTGGACCGACCCGGATCCCTCTGCTTAGCCAAACTTGGCGGTAAGTCAGCTTCTCGTCAGGTCCGCGTGGACGTTCGTAACATAGTTGGTTTATAGTCGCGCGCTGCGGGCGGGCGTAAAGGGGACGGCGGTTCATCCGCCGGGGAGTTGCAGTGCCGACGGTCTATGCAAGGACGCTGGGGCGTGCCGCAGAAATTATCGGTGGCGAGGACGCGCTCGCCAAACATCTCGGCGTAAGCCCGAACCAGCTAGCAGTTTGGATTCACGATCTGGTGGCCCCACCGACGGCGATCTTCGTCCTCGCCGCAGACATCGTCGGTCAGCATGAACTCAGTAAGCTCAGGCGGCCGCAATCGGACATAGGGAATGAACCGGGCCGGGCAAACTAGAGGCGCGCCCGTTTCTTGCGGGCGTGCGGGTATGGACGGCGCGCACAGGCGTACTCTGGAACGGGCGTTGAAAGTGCTCCAGACCAAAGAGCGGCTAGCGGTAGCTTTGGAGATACCGCTGGACGCCTTGGAGGTCTATATGTCCGGGGAGAAGCCGCTACCCGACCGAGCGTTCATCACGGCTATCGACATAGTGGCGCACGGCAGTAGCTACCGCAATAGCTTTATATAGGGGGGTCCCCCTTGGGGATTCACCCCCGATTATGTGTCGCGCTTCACCCGCCTCGGGTTCTCGCTCGAGACCGACCAGGACCCACTAGCCGGCTTTTCCAAAGCGTACCATCCGCTCGTGAGCTCACCGCAATTGCGGCGGCAGGACAGGACGCTTGCGGAGGCGGAGGCCCGCGAGCTGATCACGAGCGCCTACTCGGGGCGGGTGGCAACGGTCAGCGCAGACGGTTGGCCCTATGTCGTGCCGCTTCTCCATGTTTTTGACGGCGATGCGATCGGCCTGCACAACGCCGCGGCGCGTGGGCATTTCCGCCTCAACGTCGAGCGCGATGCGCGTGGCTGCTTCGAGGTGGACGAGCCGGTGAAGGTTTTCGACTACGGACGATTCGAATGCGATTCGGGTCTCGCGTACCGCAGCGCGATCGCCTACGGTCGGATTCAAATCATCGAAGACAGGAGCGCAAAGATTCGTTTCTTCGATGCATTCCTCAAGAAATACGGCACCGGTGCTCCCGGCCGGCCGAAAAGCTTCTATCCAAGGCTAGACGAAGTCACGGTCTACGCGCTCAAGGTAGAGCGGATCACCGGCAAGCACTGCCCGCTGCCGCCCGTCTCCGAGCAATGGCCCGCGGTTGACCGGACGAAAACGCCGGATGTGAAGGCGCCCTAAAACCGGCTTTGCACGCTCAGCGCCGGATGGCCTGAGCGAGGAGTTGGTTGGTCTGAGCGAGGCGCTCGACGAGGAAGCGGGCGACGGCCTTGTTGAAGGCGTTCTGGCAGGCGTCGGTGGCGGCGCGCAGGGCGGAGGCGCGGATCTCGACCATGGTCAGCTTGCTGGTGGCGGTGACGGTGGTGGTGCGGCGGGCGCCGCGCCGGGCGAAGTAGACCATCTCGCCGAAGCAGCCGCCGGGCTGGATCTTGGCTAGCTCGTTCTCCTCCAGCGTGACCAAGACTTCACCCTTTACGAGGAGGTAGAAGGCCTCGCTCTCGTCGCCCTCGCGGATGATGACGGTGCCGGCGGCGACGGTGCTCCAGGTGGCGATGCGCACCACTTCCCAGAGCGCGACGTCGCCGAAGTCCTCGAAGAACGGCATGTTGCGCAGCTCGCTGAACTTCTCGGAGTCGGTGACGGTGGCGCCGACCAGGCGCAGCGCCGTGAAGGCCTGCGAGAGCTCCTTGCCGAACGCGAGCCACGAGGCGTAGCGCTCGTCCGGGTCCTTGGCCATCGCCTTCATCACGATGCGGTCGAGCACCTCGGGGAGCTCCGGGCGCAGGGTCGCGGGCGCGGGCGGCTCCTTGTAGAGGATGGCGTGGGCCATCGCCGCCTGGCTGTGGGCGTAGTACGGCAGCCGGCCGGTGAGCAGGCGGTACATGGTGACGCCGAGCGAGTAGATGTCGGTCTGCTGGTTGAGCGGCTCCATGCGCACCTGCTCGGGCGACATGTACGCCGGCGAGCCGACGCCGGCGATCTGCGTGGTGGTGTGGCCCGGGCGGTGCTGGAACGAGGCGCCGAAGTCGCTCACCTTGGTCTCGCCCTTGTCGGAGAGCAGGATGTTGCCGGGCTTGATGTCGCGGTGGATGATGCCGTGGGTGAAGGCGTACTCGAGGGCGCGGATCGACTTGAAGACGATCTCGACCACCTTGTGCAGCGGCAGCAGGCTCGAGACGCGGGCGTGCGCCTCGAGCGTCTCGCCGGGCACGTACTCCATCACCAGGTAGCTGTGGTCGGGCTCGACCACGGCGTCGTAGATCTCGACGATGTGGGGATGGGCGAGCCGGCCGGCGAGCGCGGCCTCGGCGACGAACGCCTTGTGCTTCATGCGCTCGTCCTGCGGGTCGGCGTCGCGGTCGAACAGGAACACCTTGATCGCCACGTCGCGCCCGCTGAACGGGTCGCGCGCGAGGTAGACGGAGCTGGTCGCGCCGCTGCCGATTTCGCGCAGGAGCGGGTATTTGCCCAGCTGCTCCTGCAGCTCGAACTTCACGTCAGCCGATCGTGGCGCCGATGAAGGCCGCGATCTGCTGTAACAGCTCGGCTTCCTGGTAGGGCTTGCCGAGGAACTGGTTCACTCCGAGCGCGGCGGCCTGGCTGCGGTGCTTCTCGGCCGTACGCGACGAGATCATGATGATCGGGATATCCCGCGTGCGCGGGTCGCCGCGGACGTTCCGCGTGAGGTCGAAGCCGTCCATGCGCGGCATCTCGATGTCCACCAGCATGATGGCCGGCAGGGTCTCGCGCATCTGCTCGAGGGCCTCGAGGCCGTCCTTCGCCGTGATGACCTGGTAGCCCTCGCGCTCGAGCAGGCGGGTGGTGATCTTGCGCACCGTGAGCGAGTCGTCGACCACCATGACGATCGGCGCCACGGTCTCGGCCTTCTTGCCGCGTCCCGGCAGGTGCGGGACCAGCGTGGTGTGCTCGAAGTCGGGCACGCCCGAGAGCGTGCGGCGCGCGAGCACCACCGGGTTGATCAGGGGCACGATGCTGCCGTCGGGAAGCACCGTGGCGCCGCTGACCCACGCCATGCGCGCGAGCTGCGGCCCGAGGCTCTTCACCACGATTTCCTGGTTGCCCATGAGCTCGTCGACGTGCAGCGCGACGCGCTGGATGCCGCTCCGCAGGAGCAGCACCGAGTTGTAGGTCTGGAGCTCGGTCGACACGGAGCCGCCGAACATGTGCGCGAGCGAGTGCAGCGGGTAGTTGCGGCCCTGGAACTCGACGCGCTTCGTGGCGTAAAGACCGGCCATCTCGTCGCTGCGCACGCGCAGCACCTGCTCGACCATCGCGGTCGACAGGGCGAAGAAGCCGCCGCCGGAGCGGATCAGCACCGCCTGCGTGACCGCGAGGGTGAGCGGCAGGTAAACCGTGAAGGTGGTGCCCTGCCCGCGCGCGGTGGAAATGTCGATGCGGCCGCCGATGGTCGCGATTTCATTTCGCACCACGTCCATGCCGACGCCGCGGCCGGCGAGCTCGGTCACGGCTTCCGCGGTGGAGAGTCCCGAGGCGAAGATGAGCTGGGCCTTCTCGCCGTCGGAGAGCTGCTGCGTCCCCGAGACGATGCTCTTGTCGATCGCCTTCTGGTGCAGGCGCTCGAGGTCGAGGCCGGCGCCGTCGTCGGAGAGGACCAGCGCGATTTCGTTCGCTTCCTGCCGCAGGGTCAGCACGATACGCCCGGTCTCGGGCTTGCCCGCCTTGACCCGCGCCGCGGGCGATTCGATGCCGTGCGCGAGCGCGTTGCGCAGCATGTGCTCCAGCGGAGCGCTGATGCGCTCGAGCACGCTGCGGTCGAGCTCGACGTCTGCGCCCTCGATCTCGAGCTCGGCCTTCTTCTCGAGCTCGCGCGCGGTCTGGCGCACCACCCGGTAGAGACGCTCGTTCAGGGTGGAGAACGTCACCGCGCGCATGCGCATGAGCTGCTGCTGCACCTCGCGCGTGGTGCGCGTCTGCGCGAGGAGCGCCGCGTCGGTGTCGCCGACGTTCTTGCCGAGGGCGGCCTGAATCGACGCGACGTCGTTCAAGCTCTCGGCCATCAGGCGGGTCAGCTCCTGCAGGCGCGTATAGCGGTCGAACTCGAGCGGGTCGTAGTCGGCCTTTTCCTTCTTGTCTTCCTGCACCGTGAGCTGCGACTGCATCTGGCTGTCGGCCTGGACCTCGACCTCGCGCAGCTGCCCGCGCATGCGGCCGACCGATTCCGAAAGGTCGTGCAGCGCCTGGCGGATGAGGCGCAGCTCCGCCTCCACCCGCGATCGCGCGATGGCCACCTCGCCCGCCTCGTTGATGAGGTGGTCGAGCGTGTCGGCGTTGACCCGCAGCATGGCCGCGGCAGGCTGCAGCGGCGCAACGACCTCCGCTACCTTCGGCCGATCCTGGCCCGGGGCCGCGGCGAGCGCCGAAGCAGCGGCCGGCTCTGGCCCGGCGCGCATGCGCTCGACGTCGGCGGCAAGCCGGTCCATCTTTTCCTCGAGCTCGGTAAACAGCTCGGGCGTGAATGCGTTCGCCTCGATCGCCGCCTCGAGTCGGCTTTCCATCAGGTGGGTCAGCTCGCCCAGGCGGATCGCGCCCGCCATGCGCGCGCTGCCCTTCAAGGTGTGCAGGCCGCGGCGCAGCGATTGCGAGACGTTGTCGTTCTCCGGGTTCGCCTTCCAGTCGCGCAGGTCCGCGCCGATGGCGGGAACGAGCTCCTGCGCTTCCTCGAGGAACACCGGCAGCAGCGCCGGGTCGAGGTCGTCGTGCAGCGCGCGCTTGTCCTGGTCGGATTCTTCGGCTTGCGATGCGGCGGGCGGGTTGAATTGAGGTGCCGCCGCCTTCTGCTGCGCGGCGGCTGCGGTGGCGGCGGCCGCCGGGGCCGGCGCCCATTCCAGGCGCGCGGTCAGCGCCTTCAGGCGCCCGGTCTGGTCCGCGCTCCTGCCCGGGGTTTCGTGGCGCGACATCGACTCGGTCATCAGGCGCAGCCGGGCGATCGCAGCCTCGACCAGGCGGACGTCGGCCGCCTCGAGGGTGTTCCGCGCGAACGGCAGCCATTGCTCCACCGCGCCGGCGAGCTCGGCGATCTGGCTGAACCCGGCGGTGCTCGAGCTGCTCGCCAGCGTGTGCGCGGCGCGCATGAAGGATTGCGGCGTGTCCGCGCCCGGCGTGGCGCGCCACTCGGCGAACCCGGCCTCGAGCGCCTCGACGTGCTCGGCGGCCTCCTTGAGGTAGATGTCGAACATCGCCTGCGTGAGGGTGTTCGTGCCGATCGTCACCGTCGGCTCGTGCACCTCGGCCGGGGCCGCTACGGCGAAGTCGAGGTCGATCACCACCGGCGGCACCGGGGCCAGCTCGACGGTGACATTTGGTGTGGAAGACGGCGCAGGAGCGCTTGCAGCCGTCTTCAAAGCGCGCGCGGCTTCTACCAGCTCCTCGGCCTGGATCTCGCCCTGGAGCGAGCCGTCGCCGAGCTGGCGGAGCCATCCCGAGAACGATTCGCACGCCGCGGCGAGGAGATCGAGGAGCGCCGGCCTCGCCAGCCGCTTCTCCTCGAGCCACAGGTTCATGAGCTGCTCGATTTCCCAGGCGACTTCGCCCAGGTCCATCAGGCCGACCATGCGGCCGCTGCCCTTCAGCGTATGGAAGCCGCGGCGGATGGTCGTGAGCGACTCGAGGTCGTCGGGCTGCTTGCGGCACACCGGGAGCGTCGCCTCGATGCGCTGCAGCACCTCGGCGGCCTCTTCGAGGAAGATCGCCAGGAGCTCGGCGTCGACCTCGGGCCGCGGCGCGGGCGCCGCCGGCTCGGGCCGGCGCTCGGCGTCCTCGAGCTTGATCGTGACATCGGCCTGGACCTGCGTGTCGACCGCCTCGACGCGCTTGCTGAAGCGCTGGAAGAAGAGATCGAGCGCCTGGTCGCTCGGCTCGCGCCCCTGCACGCAGGGATTGAGGTAGAGGCCGACGCTGGAGAGGCCCTCGGCCACCCAGTCCATGCCCTCGGCCGCCTGCTCGGGCGCCGCGACGCTGCACGCGGCGATCATGTTCTCGCAGATCGCCACGGCTTCGGCCGCGCGCTCGAACGCCAGCACCTTGAGCGCGCCGTGCACCTGGCGCAGGTACGCGCCCAGGCCGTCGAGCCCCTCGCGCTTGGAGGCGTCGCGGGAGAACGAATCGAGCACCTGCTCGATGTGCTGCAGGTTCGAGAGCGCTTCGCGCGCCACCTGCGCGCGAAGCTGGAGGGCGCCCACCTTCTGTACGAGATCGGCGCGCAGCCCCGCGGGCGGCTCGCTCTTCGACTTGCCCTTGGCCGAGTCGAGGAGCCATCCGCCCATGATCACGATCTGCTGATCGATGTCCTGCGGCGGGTTGCCGAACTGGTCGATGACGCTTTCGACCAGCAGGAACGCCGAGGCCATCTCGATCACCATGTAGTCCTTCTGCCGCGGGTACGGGTCGGGCAGCTGCTTGGTCACCAGGCTGATCGCCTCGAGCAGCTTGATGAGATGCTGGTTGCCGAGCTCGGCGGCCTTGGTCCTGAACGAGGCGACCAGCTCGCGGAAGCGCCCGGCGGCCTTGTGCTCGCCGGAGATGTACTGCACCCAGGCGGACTTGACCGCCTCGAGCCTCGAGTGCAGGTCGTAGAGCGCCGCCTCCAGGAATTCGTGGTTGAGCTCGAGGCTCGCGCCGTGCTCCGCCGCCGGCGCCGGGAACAGCGTGTCGAGCTGGTAGAGCGCGCGGATTTCCTTCGCGAGCGGGGTCGGCGCGGCTGCCTTGCCCAGCACGTAGAGGAGCTCGCGCAGCAGCGCCTCGTTGACCGGGGCGGCGCCCGCGGCCAGGTCGCGCATGTGGAAATCGATCCGGTTGCAGAGCGGCTTCGCAGCCGCCAGCCACTCGGCGTCCTTCGTCCCGCGCAGGGTTTCGAGCACGCCGAGCGCCGCCCACCACAGGGCGCGCGGCTCGGGCAGGTGCGAAGCAAGCTGGTGCAGCGTCTGCACCGCGCGGGTCATGTCGTCCAGGCCCGCTGGTCCGCCGCGCAGCCAGGCGAGCACGCCGCGCTGGAACAGCGCGCGGCTCGCCTGCACCGTGGGCACGAGGCCTTCCTTCGGCATGGCAGCGGGCGACGGATGCGCCGGCGCCGCGACCGCCAGGTCAGGGTAGAACAGGTCCTTCTCGCCGCCGGCGCTCTTGCCGTGCAGCGCCGAGAGCTCCTTGTACACCGGGTAGAGCGCGAGCGGCTGGTTCGGCTGGCCGCGCTCCAGTCCCTCGACGAACTCCTTCAGCGCGAGCACCGAGCGGTCGAGCACCGCGATGGTGGCGGGGTCGGGAAGCGCGCCGTTCAGGCCGCTGAACCCGGCTTCGATCGCCTCGCAGAAGCGCGTCGCGCCGGCGAGACCGACCATGCGCAGCGCGCCGCTCACCTGGTGCATGTGGCCCGGGCAAGGCTGCAGCAGCGCGCCGTTCTGCGGGTCGGCGCCGAACTTCGCCATCTGCTCGCGCACCACCGTCAAGGCCTGGCTGACCTCGGCGGTGATCCACGAGAGCAGCGTCGAATCGGGGTTCAACATCGGCTCCTCGTCCTTACGCCACCTTGAAGTTCGAGACCGAGCTCTTCAGCGAGTCCGCCAGCGCGGTGAGGCGCTGCGACGAAGCCGCGGTCTTCTTGGTGCCTTCCGTGGTCAGCTGGGTGATCGCGAGAATCGCCTTCATGTTCGCCGCGACCTTGGCCGCCGCGCCCGCGTGCTGCTGCGTCGAGTTCGAGATCGCGCCGATCAGGTCCGCGAGGCGGTTCGAGATCTGCTCGATGTCGCGCAGCGCGTCGCCCGCTTCGTCGGCCGTCTTGGTTCCCTCGACCACGCCTCGGGTGCTGCGCTCCATGGCTTCCACCGCGTCCTGGGTGTCGCGCTGAATCGACTTCACGATCGCGCCGATGTGGCGCGTCGCCTCGCCGGAGCGCTCCGCCAGCCGCTGCACCTCCTCCGCGACCACCGTGAAGCCGCGGCCCGCTTCGCCGGCCGACGCGGCCTGGATCGCCGCGTTCAACGCCAGCACGTTCGTTTGCTCGGTAATGTCCGAGATCAGCTGCACGATCTCGCCGATCTCCTGCGAGCTTTCGCCCAGTCGCTTGATCCGCTTCGAGGTTTCCTGGATCTGCTCGCGGATGTCGTTCATGCCGCGGATCGCGTTCTGCACCGCCTGGCTGCCCTTTTCCGCGGCCGCCAGCGAGGTCTTCGCCACCGCGGCCGAGTCGCCCGCGCTCTTCGATACCTGGTGCATCGACACGGTCATCTCCGCCACCGACTGGCCCGTGCCCTGGATCTCCGTGGCCTGCTTTTGCGCGGCCTGCAGGAGCTGGCTCGAGACCGACTGCGCCTCGGCCGTAGCGCCCGTCACGTGCGTCGCCGCCGCGTTGATTCCCGTCACCAGGCGGCGCAGCTCTTCAATCGTTGAGTTAATGGCGTCCGCGATAGCGCCGGTCACGTCCTCCGTAACCCGGGCGCGGATCGTCAGGTCGCCGCGCTTGAGCATCTCCATTTCGTCGAGCAGCCGCAGAATGGCGTCCTGGTTCGACTTGTTGGTCTGTTCGCTTTCCTCCGCGCGGACGCGGCTGTCGTCGACCCACACCTTGCCGATCGCGAGCAGCATGAGCAGCGCGAGGAGCGAGGCGCCCGTCATCACCGCGTAGTTCACCTGGCGCGCCGCCGTCTCGTTCGCGTAGCCCTCGTCGAGCGCGTCGGAGGCCTTCAGCAGCGTCTCGCTGTCGTTGAAGATATCGCGCGTGGCGCGCTTGGCGTTCACCAGCCGCTGCATGTTACCGAGGATCTCGGCCACCGCCTTCTGGTACTGCTTGAAGCCGGTCTCGAGGTCGACGAGCTTCGCGCGCATGTCGGCGTCGGTCACCTTGGCGATGCGCATGCCCTCGTTGCCGTTCAGCAGCGCCTGCAGCGTGTCGCGGAAGGTGTTGGTGTCCTTGCCGAGCAGGAACGCCACCTCGGGGTCGACGATGTCGCCGGCCAGCATGGTGTTCGCGTTCTTCGCCATCCGCTGCGTCAGCATGACGAGCTGCGCCGTGATCGCGTTCTGGCGCACCGAGCCGCCGAGCTGGACGCTCAGCGCCGAAATCTCGTCCGCCAGCTCGAGCAGCGCCGGGTTGTTGGCGTTGATCTGGCGCACCGCTTCGCCCAGGGCCACGAGGTTGCGTTCCTCGGCGATAACCAGGCTCGCGTTCTTCTCGGTCTTCTGCCACTCCTTGTCGAGCTTCTCGAGCTCCGGGCGCACAGCCTGGGAGGAGGCCGGCAGGTCCACGCCGGAGGCGATGCCGCCGGCCAGCAGCAGCTTCACCGATTTCGCGAACTCGTCGCGGCTGTCGCGCAGCTGCTTGAAGGCCTCGCGGTTACCCTGCGAGGACTGCTGCGCCGCTTTTGCCAGACGCTGCGAGAGCATGCGGATCTTGCCTACCGTCGACACGTAGATCGTGGCGAAGGTGCCCTGGCGCGTGTCGTACGCGACGACCGCCGCGTCGACCACCAGGAACAGGACCAGCCCGGTGGTGAGCACCTGGAGCTGCTTCGCGGTCGACAGGCGCCCGATCAGGGGAAGCGGACGCGCGAGCCACGAGCGCGACTTGGCCGGCTCGGCCTGCGCCGCGACCGGGGCGTCTTTGGCGCGCCGGCCGAGGAAAGGTAGTTTGAGGGCTAGCTTCATTGCCATGTGAATCTCCCTATCGCAGGATCTTGCCGCCGCTGCCGATGATGGTCAGCTCGACGAATTTGGACGCGCTGTGGTTGGTGGGGCTGAAGCCGGCGTAGAAGCCGCCGATGTCGACGTCACCCATGCGCTCTAGCGCGTCGATGAACTTCTCGCGGTTCAGGTCCTTGCCGGTGCGCTTGAGCCCCTCCACGAAGATCTTGGCGGCGACGAATCCCTCGACCGCGCTGAAGTTGTAGTCCTTGAGCCCGGCCTTGGCCGAGAGCTGCTGGTATTCCTTGACCACCGGGATGCTCGGCGCCCACGGGAAGGGCACCACCTGCGAGATCGCCACGCCGGAGCCTTCCTTGCCGAGCTCGTCGGCGAGCGCCTTGGCGCCGACGAACGAGACGTTGTAGAAGGTCGAGGCGCTGCCGGACTTCTTCATCTGCTTGATGAACTCGGCGCAGGCCTTGTAGGCGCCGATCATCACCACCGCGTCGGGGGTGGTTGCGCTGATGCCCTTGACCGCGTCGCCGACGTTGACGGTGTTGCGCTCGAACGCGCCGGTGGCCGTGATCTTCATGTTGCGCTTGGTCATGGCGATCTCGACGCCTTTAAGGCCGGCCTGGCCGTAGCCGTCGTTCTGGTAGAACACGGCGATGTTCTTGCCGCCGGTCGACACGACCTGCTCGACGATCTTGTCGGTCTCGTCGTAGTAGCTCGCGCGCACGTTGAAGATGTAGCGGTTGAACGGCTGGCGGAACACCTCCGCGCCGGTGAACGCGCCGAAGAACGGCACCTTGGCCTGGGTGAAGAGCGGCAGCGCCGCCGTGCTCGTCGGGGTGCCGACGTAGCCGAACAGGGCGAACACCTTGTTCTCCTCGATCAGCTTCTTGGTGTTCGGCACGGTGCGCGTCGGCTCGTAGCCGTCGTCGAGCGTGATCAGCTCGATCTTGCGCCCGTGCACGCCGCCCTGGGCGTTGATGTGGTCGAAGTAGGTCTTGGCGCCGTTTCGCATCTGGATGCCGAGCTCGGCCGCCGGGCCGGTGAGCGCGACCGACTGGCCGAGCAGGATGCGGTCGGAGGTGACCCCCTGCGAGAACGCGGGCTGCGAAACGAGCGCCGCAACGACGAGCAATAGCTTTTTCATGATTAGGTCCCCACTCCAAGAAAGTCCGGGTGCTGCGCGAGCTGCACCACGTCGAGTTCCTTCCACACCCTGCCCTCGGCGTCCGCGTACTGGGCGCGGACCCACATGGGCAGCTTCCCCTCCCTTTTCTCGAGCTGCGCCGGATTGCGCAGGCCGAGCGAGCGGTCGATGAGCAGCGCCGCGCCGAGGCGGAAGCGCTCGCCCAGGAGCAGCAGCCGCGCCTGGTCGCCCGCCGCCACCGGCCGCTTCTGCAGCATCGCCGGGAAATCGATCACGCTGTAGAGGTTGCCGCGGATGTTGGTGAGCCCCCTGAACCAGGGGCGCGTCAGCGGCAGCGGCGTGATCGCCGGCACGGGAATCACCTCGCCCGCCTCCCGCAGGTCGACCAGCCACGCCTCGTCGTCCACCTGCACGCCGAGCAGCGACGCGGTCGCCGCGCCCTTGGCGCTCTGCAGGCGCTCCGAGAGGTCGCGCTGGTAATCCCGAAGGGAGGTGCGGGCAGCCATTAGCCGAGCGCCGCGATCTTGGCGAGCAGGTCAGCCGGCTTCACCGGCTTCACCAGGTAGTCCTTCGCGCCCTGGCGCATGCCCCAGACCTTGTCGGTCTCCTGTCCCTTGGTGCTGCAGATGATGATGGGGATGTGCTTGGTCGCTTCGTCGGTCGACAGCGCGCGCGTCGCCTGGAAGCCGTTCTGGCCCGGCATCACCACGTCCATGAGGACGAGGTCGGGCTTCGCCTGCT
>DATLUZ010000161.1:0-2954 GCA_035577785.1 Burkholderiales bacterium
CCCCGAGACCGCGCAATACCTGGAGTTCACGTTCGACGGGCTGCCGGGCTGGCCGAGCGCCGGGCTCGAACGCAGCCTGCGCGCGTTCCTCGCGGGTTGCCCGCGCAGCGGCGCCTTTTCACAGCCGTGCGCTCGCGCGGCGGCGGTGCCCCCTGACGACCCCGGCGCGGCGCGCGCCTTCTTCGAAACCAATTTCGTGCCCTACGCGCTGGTCTCTTCCGACGGCCCGGACAGCGGGCTCATCACCGGCTACTACGAGCCGATCATCGACGGCAGCCGCACGCAGAGCGGAGCGAATCGCTATCCCATCTTCGGCGTGCCCGAAGACCTGATCGTGGTCGACCTGGCCTCGGTCAATCCCGATGTGCGCAACATGCGCCTGCGCGGCCGTATCGACGGGCGCCGCGTGGTTCCGTATCTGTCGCGAGGCGAAATCGACGCGCGCGGCGTGCCGGCGCAGGTCATCGCGTGGGCAGCCGACCCGGTGGAGCTCTTCTTTCTGCAGATCCAGGGCTCGGGCCAGATCCGGCTTGAAAGCGGCGAGCGCATCCGTATCGGCTTCGCCGACCAGAACGGGCATCCGTACCGCTCGCTCGGACGCTACCTGGTCGACCGCGGCGAGCTGCCGCTCGAGCAGACTTCCATGCAGAACATCAAGGCCTGGGCGGCGGCCAATCCCGCCAGGCTGAAGGAGGCGCTCAACTCCAACCCGAGCTATGTGTTCTTCCGCGAGCTGCCGCCCGCCGCCGAGGGCCCGCCGGGAGCCCTCGGCGTGCCGCTGACGGCGGAATACAGCCTCGCGGTGGACCGGCGCTTCGTCCCGCTCGGGGCGCCGGTCTATCTCGCGACCACCGACCCGATCACGGAACAGAAGCTCGAGCGCCTGATGGCGGCGCAGGACACCGGCGGCGCGATCCGCGGCGCGGTGCGCGCGGATTTCTACTTCGGCACCGGCGCCGAGGCCGGCGTCGCCGCGGGCCGGATGCGCCAGCAGGGCAGGATGTGGCTCATGTGGCCGCGCGGCGAGCCGCCGCCGCGGCCGGACTAGCGCTTGGCGACGCTGGTCTGGTCCAGCAGATCCTTGAGGTCGTCCGCCGCGAGACCGCCGCTCACGCGCTCGCCGTTGGCGAGGATCAGCGTCGGTGTGCTGTTGACGGCGAGGCTGCGGCCGAGCTTGAGGACCTTGTCGACGGGGTCGCCGCAGCTCTTGGCCGCGTTCGGCACCTTCGGCTTGGGCGCCGCGGCGAGCTCGAGCCACGCCTTGGCGCGATCGGCAGAGCACCACACCATGCGCGAGTGATCGGTGTTCTCGGGGCGGATCACCGGGTACATGAAGACGTAGATCGTCACGTTGTCGACCTGCGCCAGCGAGCGCTCGAACTGCCGGCACGCCGGGCAATAGGGATCGGAGAACATCGCGAGCACGCGCTTGCCGTCGCCGCGCTGGATCTTGACCGCGAGCTCGAGCGGCAGCGATTCGAACTTGATCGCGTTCAGCTTGCGCAGCCGCTCCTCGGTGAGATCACGCTCCGCGCGCAGGTCGTAGATCTTGCCCTGGATCACGTAGTTGCCGGTGGCGTCGACGTAGATCACCTGGACGCCCTGCGGGGAGCGGTAGCGCACCTCGTAGAGGCCGGGCACCGGCCCGGGCTCGATACCGTCGATCTGCACGCCGAGCTTCGGCTCGAGCGTGCGCCGCAGCTCCGCGTCGTCGGCGGCAAGCGCGGCCGAGGACAGGGCAAGCGCGGCGATCAGCAACAGCAGTCGGTTCAGCATCGGCTCAGTTCATGGCCTGTCGGATGAGAAGGTTCTTTACGACCTCGAGCCGGTCGGTGAGGTTCAATCCGTGGTTGCGCAGCCGGGCGGCAAAGGCGCCCTGCGCACCGAAGAACCGCTGCAATCCGTCGACCATGGCATCCATGGCGAGTATAGGCTCTGCGCGCGCCCGCTCATAGCGGCGTAGCACCCGCCAGTCGCCGGCGTCGCGCACCGGCTCCCGCGCGCCCAATATCCGTGACAGAGTGCGCACGTCCTGCAGCCCGAGGTTGAGCCCCTGTCCCGCAAGCGGATGGATCACGTGCGCGGCGTCGCCCGCGAGGGCTACGCGTGGCGCGACCATTCGCCGCGCCGCAAGGCGCCGTAAGGGATAGGTTCTCGCCGGCGTGATCACCTTGAAAGCACCCAGGACTCGGCGGCTCGCCGCCTCCAACTCACGGCAAATCGCCTCTGAATCGAGGGCAGCGACCCGCGCGGCCTCCTCGGTCGGCAGCGACCAGACCATCGAGACGTGCTCTCCGGGAAGCGGCAGCAGCGCGAGCACCGGACCGCCCTGGAACCACTGATACGCGACATTGCCGTGGCCACGCTCGCACGCGAAGTTGGCCACCACCGCGGCCTGCCCGTACGTCTTGGAGGTTACTTTTATTTCTGCAAGCTCTCGTATTCGCGACTCGGCGCCGTCCGCCGCGACTACGAGGCGGCCGGAGAGCTCGCGCGCGCCGTCGAGCGTCACTCTCACTCGATCGTCCTCGACGGCGAGTCCCTCGCACCGGCCGACGACCGGCTCGAGGCCTTGCCAGAGCGCGTCCTGCAGCTCGCGGTCCTCAACGATGTAGGCGAGCGCCGCCACGCCTGCGCGATAGGCGTCGAACTCGATGCGCGAATCGCCGTCGCCGTAGATCCGCATCGCGTGCACCGGCGTCAGGCCCTCCAGCGCGAGCCCGAGAAAGGCCACGTTGGCGGGGCTGAGCGCGTAGACCCGCGCGTCGAAGCGCTCCTTGCGCGGCGCCGCGACGCGGCGCTCGTGCGCCACGAGGGCGACCGAAAGGCCGTGCGCCGAGCGGGCGAGGCTTGCGCCCACCGGCCCGCCGCCGACGATGATCAGGTCGTGGTCCACGAGGTTATAATGGCGCCCATCCCGTCCGGACGTGGCGAATTAGCTCAGCTGGTTAGAG
>DATLUZ010000162.1:0-14607 GCA_035577785.1 Burkholderiales bacterium
CGCGCGGCTCGGAGAGGGTGCGCCGGCCGGCCTCCTCGCCCCTCGAAGGGGATGGCGACGCTCTTGGCCGAAGCGCTCCTCGATGCCGAGGTACAGGCGCGCCGGCACCGGGCTGTCGGAGCTCATCGCCACGATCCGCAGCACCGCGAGCTCGCTGGCGAGAAACCGGTCCGCGGCCTCGCGCTGCAATCGAGTAAAATCGCCTCCCCTCGCACTGCTCGAATTCAGGTTCGGCCGATGTTCGATTTCGTCCACAAGAACAAGCGCATCATCCAGATCTTCCTCGGCCTGATCGCGCTCACGTTCGCGACCTGGGGAATCGAGTCCTACACGCGCATGGCCGGCGGGCGCGACACGGTCGCCAAGGTCAACGGCCTCGAGATTTCGGCGCGCGACTTCGACGAGGAGCTGCGCCGGCGCAATGACCAGCTGCGCCAGGCGCTCGGCGGCAACTTCGACCCGTCGCAGGTCGACACGCCGGAGATGCGCCGCGGCGTGCTCGAATCGCTCGTGTCGCAGCGCGTGATCGCCTCGGCCGCGTACAGCGCGCAGCTCACCGTGACCGACGACGCGCTGGTCGACGCGATCCACTCGATCGGCGCGTTCAAGGGACCCGACGGCAGTTTCTCCAAGAGCGCCTACGAGACCGCGCTGCGCCAGCAGAACCCGCCGATGTCGCCGGCCCAGTTCGAGAGCCGGCTGCGCTATGACCTCGCGCTCACCCAGCTCACGCGCGCGGTCGGCGAGTCGGCGATCGCCTCGCGCACCGTGGCCGAGCGCATGGGCGCGCTCGAGGCGCAGGGCCGCGAGATCTCGGAATATCGCATTCCCGCCGAGCAGTTCCTGCCGCAGGCGAAGATCGACGACGCGAAGATCAAGGCCTTCTACGACGCCAACCAGGCGCAGTTCCAGACTCCCGAGCGCATCCGCGCGGAATACGTGGTGCTCTCGGCGCAGGCGATCGCCGACCAGGAGCAGGTAAAGCCGGAAGAAGTGCGCGCGCAGTGGGAGAGCGCCTACGGGCCGAAGCTGCGCGAGAAGGAGGCGGCGCGCAAGCACGCCGAGGAGATCGACGCGGCGGTGCGCAAGAATCCGGCGAGCTTCGCCGAGGTCGCGAAGAAGGAATCGCAGGATCCGGGCAGCAAGGACACCGGCGGCGACCTCGGCTTCGCGCCGCGCGGCAGCTTCGTCAAGCCCTACGAGGACGCCCTCTGGCGGCTGAAGGAGGGCCAGATCTCCGACGTGGTGGAAAGCGAGTTCGGCTTTCACGTCATCCAGCTCACCGGCGTGCGCAAGCACGATGGCAAGGAAGAGCGCCGCTCGAGCCACATCCTGATCGCGGCGCCGGCCGAGGCCAAGCCGTTCGAGGCGATGCGCGCCGAGGTCGAGGCCGAGCTCAAGAAGAGCCGCGCGCAGCGCCGCTTCAGCGAGGCGGCCGACGCGTTCCAGAACATGGTCTACGAGCAGCCCGACAGCCTGAAGCCCGCGGCCGAGCGCTTCAAGCTCAAGATCCAGACGAGCGGCTGGCTCACGCGCGCCGGCGGCGAGCAGCGCGGGCCGCTCGACAACCGCAAGGTCCTCGCGGCGCTGTTCTCGTCCGACGCGCTGAGCAACAAGCGCAACACCGACGCCATCGAGGTCGCGACGGGCACGCTGGTCGCGGCGCGCGTGGTCGAGCACCAGCCCGCCGCGCAGCGCAAGCTCGAAGAGGTGAAGGACGAGATTACCGCAATGCTGCAGCGGCAGGAGGCGGGGGAGCTGGCGCGCAAGGACGGCGAGGCGAAGCTCGCCGAGCTGCGCAAGGGCGCCGCCGCCGCGGGCGTCAAGTGGGGCACGCCCGTGACCGTGTCGCGCCGCGAGCCGCAGAAGATCCCCGGCGGAGTGGTGCGCTCGGTGATGGCGGCCGACACTTCGAAGCTCCCGGCCTACATCGGTCTGCCCGCCGGCGAGGCGGGCTACCTGCTGGTGCGCATCTCCAAAGTCGTGGAAGGCGATCCGAAGCAGGTCGGCGATCCGATGCCGCGCGCCGTCGGCCTGGCCGGCGCGGCGCAGTTCGAGGCCTACCTCGAGAGCCTGCGCAAGCAGGCCGACATCTCGGTCAACCCGGGGAATCTGGAGAAGAAGTAGTCACTAGCGGCATCCCGCCGACCACCTGGCTGAAGCCGGAGTCGACGTAGAGGATCTCCCCGGTCACGGCCGAGGCCAGGTCGGAGAGGAGGAATGCCGCCACGTTGCCGACCTCGTCGATGGTCACGTTGCGCCGCAGGGGCGCGTGCTCCTCGACGAATTTCAGGATCTTGCCGAAGCCCGAGATGCCGGCCGCGGCCAGCGTCTTGATCGGACCGGCCGAAATGCCGTTGACGCGGATGCCGCGCGGGCCGAGGTTGGACGCGAGATAGCGCACCGCCGCCTCGAGGCTCGCCTTGGCGAGGCCCATGGTGTTGTAGTGCGGCACCACGCGGACCGACCCGAGGTAGGTGAGGGTGACGAGCGAGGCCTTGCGGCCTTCCATCATCGGCAGCGCCGCTTTCGCCAGCGCCGGAAAGCTGTAGGCCGAGATGTCGTGCGCCTGGGCGAAGGCCTCGCGCGAGAGCCCGTCGAGCAGCTCCCCGGCGATCGCCTCGCGCGGCGCGAACGCGATGGCGTGGACCAGGCCGTCCAGGCCGTCCCAATGGCTGCGCAGCTTCTCGAAAAGCGATTTGATTTCCGCGTCGCTCGTGACTTCGCATTGCAGCGCGAGCTTGGAACCGAGCTCCTGCGCCATCTCGGTGACGCGGTCCTTGAAGCGCTCGTTCTGGTAGGTGAGCGCGATCTCGGCGCCCTCGCGCCGCGCCGCCCTGGCGATGCCGTAGGCGATCGAGCGGTTCGAGAGCACGCCGGTGACGAGGATCCGCTTGCCGGAGAGCAGCGCCATGCAGCCGATTATACTTTGGGCGAGTGCGAGCCCTCGTTCTGTTTCTCGGCTTGTCGGTCCTAGGCGCGAACGCGGCGGGCGCCGACAAGATCCTGCGCATCACATTCCAGGCCGCGGAGACCGGATTCGATCCGGCCAGGGTGTCCGATTACTACTCCGCCTCCGTAATCGAGGCGATTTTCGATCCGCTGCTCACCTACGACTATCTCGCGCGCCCGGCGAAGCTCGTGCCGAACACGACCGAGGCGCTGCCGCAGGTCTCGGCGGACGGGCGCACCTACACGCTGAGGCTGCGCAAGGGCATCCGGTTCGCCGACGACGCGGCGTTCAAGAGCGGGAATCGCGAGCTTACCGCGCAGGACTACGCTTACTCGATCAAGCGTTTCTTTGATCCGAAGTACCGCTCACCTTACGCGTTCATCTTCACCGGCAAGATCGTCGGCCTAGACGAGCTTGCCGCGCAGGCGAAGAAGACCGGGCGCTTTGACTACGAGGCACCGGTCGCGGGGCTGCAGACGCCGGACCGCTACACGCTCGTCATCCGCCTGCGCGAGCCGGATTTCAACTTTCCGCACGTGCTCGCCTTTCCGTTGGTCGGCGCGGTAGCGCGCGAGGCGATCGAGGCCTACGGCGAGGAAACGCCGTCGCACCCCGTCGGCACGGGCGCCTTCCGCCTTAAGCGCTACGTGCGCTCCTCGAAGATCGTGCTCGAGCGCAATCCCGACTATCGCAGTCGGGTGTGGGACTTCGACCCGGGCGACGAACCTCGCTTCCGCGCCATCGCGGAGCGCATGCGCGGCAAGCGCCTCCCCGTGATCGACGGCGTGGAAATCAGCATCATGGAGGAAGTGCAGAGCCGCTGGCTCGCGTTCCAGCAGGGTGCGACCGACATCGAGTATCAGCTGTGGGAACTCGCGCCGAGCTATATGACCGACGATGGGCAGCTCAAGCCCGAGTTCGTCCGGCGCGGCATCCAGATCGACCGCAGCACCGATCCGGAAATCATTTATCTCTTCTTCAACATGCAGGACGAGATGGTCGGCGGGTTTACGAAGGAGAAGATGGCGCTGCGCCGGGCGATCGCCATGGCATACAACGTGGACGACCAGATCCGCATCATCCGCAAAGGCCAGGCGGTGCGCGCGCATTACCCCATCCCCGCCGGCGTGGCAGGACACGATCCACGCTATCGGATCTCGATACCCTACGATCCGCCCGCCGCCAACGCGCTCCTCGAGCGTTACGGCTACAGCAAGGGCCCGGACGGCTATCGCCGGCAGCCGGACGGTCGGCCGCTCGCCATCCGCTACGGCTCGACGCCGACGGAGCGCGACCGCCAGTTCGACGAGCTGATGAAGCGCTCGCTCGAGGCGATCGGCGTGCGCCTCGAGATCCAGAAGGAACGCTTCCCGGAGCTGATCAAGCTGCAGAAGGAATGCCGCGTGATGGTCCACCACAGCGCCTGGATCGCGGACTACCCGGACGGCGACAACTTCATGCAGCTCCTCTACGGCCCGAACACGCACGAGAGCAACAACGCCTGCTACCAGTCGAAAGAGTTCGACCGCCGCTACGAAAGCTCGCGCCGCCTGCCCGATGGCCCGGAGCGCGACCGCCTGTACCACGAGATGACGCGCATCATGGAGCTCGACACCGCATGGCTGCTGACGGACACGCGCATCCGCAACGCGCTGCAACAGCCGCGCGTCATCGGGTACACCAAGCACCCGGTGCTCCACGCCGAGTGGATGTACGTCGACCTCGCTAGCCCTTGATCGCCTGCCTTTGATCCCGTACACGCTGCGCCGGCTGTGGCAGTTCGTCCCGACGCTCGCCGGCGTCGTGCTGCTCGTCTTCTTCCTCTTCAACTGGGTGGGCGGCGACCCGGCGTATCTCCTCGCCGGCAAGATCTCCAACCCGGAACAGATCGAGAACATCCGCCGCCAGCTCGGCGTCGACGAGTCGTACCCGACGCAGCTCGGCATCTTCGTCAAGCAGATCGCCACGGCCGACTTCGGCGCCAGCTGGGCGACCAACGAGCGCGTGTCGGACATCTTCAGGACGCGGCTGGGACCGTCGCTCACGGTGCTGGTGCCGCTGCTCCTCATCAGCACGCTGCTCGGCATGGCGGCCGCGATGCTGGTCGCCTACCTGCGCGGCTCGCTCACCGATCGCGCAGTGATGATCGCGTGCACGGTCGGACAATCGATCAGCATCCTCGTCTACATCCTGATCTTCCAGTACCTGCTCGCCTATCGCCTGGGCTGGTTCCCGGTGCAGGGCTGGGGCACGACGTTCGGCGAGAACCTGCTGCGCTATAGCGCGCTCGCCATCATCGTCGGTGTTGCGGTCTCGCTCGCGCCGGACATCCGGCTGTACCGCACATTTTTGCTGGACGAGATCGGCCAGGACTACGTACGCACTGCGCGCGCCAAGGGCATGAGCGAAGGCCGCGTGATGTGGGTGCACGTCCTGCGCAACGCCGCCATCCCGATCGTCACGAACGTACTCCTGCAGCTGCCGGGACTGCTGGCGGGGGCGTTCCTGATCGAGCGCTTTTTCGGCATCCCCGGCATCGGCCGCGAAGTCATCCTCGCCGTCGAGCGCAGCGATTTCCCGGTGATCAAGGCGGTGAGCGTCTACGTCGCCATCGCCACGATGGTGGTCAACCTGGTGGCGGACCTTCTCTACCGCGCCATCGATCCGCGGGTGCAGCTCAAATGAGAGAGCAAGGCGTCTGGTCGCTCGCCTGGTCGCGCTTGCGGCGCGATCGCGTGGGCTTCGTCTCGCTTTTCGTCGTGCTCGCCTACATCGCAGTCATGCTCGCCGCCGCGGCCGGCTGGCTCGCGCACGACTGGACGGAACAGCGCGGCGTGAGCTACGCGCCCCCGGCGTTCATGGGTCCTGACCTCTCCGCCGCCGCCGGGCTGCAGCGCGAGCAGCGTGGGCCGGTCGAGGATTACGGCATTCCCGACCCGCTCGCGCCGGATCTCGCCGAGATTGCCAAGGGCTTGTCGGGCGTCGGTGGAAACGAGGCGCGCTCGCCGACGCTCGCCTTTGGCGGCGACAAGTGGGGCCGCGATGTGCTTAAGAAGACGCTCAAGGGCGCCGAGGTCTCGCTCTTCGTCGGTCTCGCAGCGGCTGCGCTCGCCACGCTGCTCGGGACGGTGCTCGGCGCGCTGGCCGGTTTCCGCGGCGGCTGGGTCGACGACTTCTTCAACTGGCTCTACAGCGTCTTCACGTCCATCCCGTATCTGCTGCTGGTCCTCGCCGTCGCCGCCGTGGTGAACCAGAAAGGCGTGCTCACGGTGAGCCTGATCCTCGGCCTCACCGGCTGGACCGGCATCTTCCGGCTGGTGCGCGCCGAGTACCTGAAGCACAAGGTGCGCGAATACGTGCTGGCGGCCGACGTGATCGGCGCTTCGCCTGCGCGCCGCATGTTCGTGCACATCCTGCCGAACGTAAGCCACGTCGTGCTGGTCCAGCTCTCGCTTCACGTGGTGCTGTTCATCAAGTCCGAGGTGATCCTCACGTTCCTCGGGTTCGGCGTCGGCGTGGAGACGGTCTCCTGGGGCAGCATGCTCGCCGAGGCGGGAAGCGAGCTCCTGCTCGGCAAGTGGTGGCAGATCACCGCCGCGACCGCGGCGATGGCGCTCCTCGTCACAGCATTCAGCCTGTTCACCGATGCCATGCGCGACGCGCTCGACCCGAGGCTGAAATGAGCCTGCTCGAGGTGCGCGAGCTCACGGTCGGCTTCCCGGGCGTACAGGCCGTGCGCGGCATCTCGTTCGACGTGCCGGCGCGGGGAAGCGTTGCGCTGGTCGGCGAGTCGGGCAGCGGCAAGTCGGTGACCGCGCTCTCCATCATGGGCCTCCTGCCGAAGGAAACGGCGAGCGTTCGCGGCCAGGTCTACTACGGGGATGAGTTGGGAAAGGCCGCGCGGGTGCGCGGCTCCGAGATCGCGATGATCTTCCAGGAGCCGATGAGCTCCCTGAATCCGGTTTTCACGGTCGGCTTCCAGATCGGAGAGGTACTGCGCAGGCACACGGGCCTGGCGGGGCGCGCCTTGCGCGAGCGGGTAAGCGGGCTGCTGGAGGAAGTCGGCCTGCCGCCGGCACGGGCCGGCGCCTATCCGTTCCAGCTTTCCGGTGGCCAGCAGCAGCGCGTGATGATCGCGATGGCGCTCGCCTGCGAGCCCAAGCTTCTCATCGCCGACGAGCCGACCACGGCGCTCGACGTCACGGTCCAGCGCCAGATCCTCGATCTAATCGCGCGGCTGCGAGAGGCGCACGAGATGGCGATGCTCTTCATCACGCACGATCTTGGTCTGGTGGCCGAGATCGCGGAGCACGTCGTCGTGATGCGCGAGGGCCAGATACGCGAACAGGGCCCGGCTGCCACGATCTTCGGCGCTCCGGCCGATCCGTACACGCGCGCGCTGCTCGCCTGCCGGCCGCCGCTGGAAAGGCGGCCGATGCGCTTGCCGGTCATAGATGACTTCATCAATCAAAAGAAACCCGAAACCGGGGAACGCTCGCGCGGGCTGCGCGGTGACGAACCGACCGTGCTCGAGGCGCGAGGACTCGCGAAGAGCTTCTATTTCCGGGAGGGCTTGTTCCGCAAGCGCGAGGTGCCGGCGGTCAAAGGGGCAACGTTCCGCATCGCCAGGGGCAAGACGCTCGGCGTGGTCGGCGAATCGGGCTCGGGCAAGACGACGCTCGCCTGGCTCCTGGTCCGCCTGCACCAGCCGAGCGCGGGGGAGGTGCGTTTCGACGGCGCAGACCTCCTCAGCCTGGAGCCGGCGGCGGCGATGCCGTACAAGCGACGTATCCAGATCGTGTTCCAGAATCCGTACGCGTCGCTCAATCCGCGCTTCACGGTCGGTCAAATCCTCGCCGAGCCCATGCGCATCCACGGCATCGGCACCGGCGCCGCGGAACGTCGCTCGCGCTCGCTCGATCTCCTCGCCCGGGTCGGGCTTCCGGCGGAGTCGCTCGACAAGTATCCTCACGAGTTCTCGGGCGGGCAGCGCCAGCGCATCGCCATTGCCCGCGCGCTCACGCTGCGGCCCGAGCTCCTGATCCTCGACGAGGCGGTGTCGGCGCTCGACGTCTCGGTCCAGGCGCAGCTATTGAACCTGCTGCAGGACTTGCAGGACGAATACCGGATGAGCTATCTCTTTATCTCGCACGACCTCGCGGTCGTGAAATACATGGCCGACGAGGTGCTGGTGATGAAGGACGGCGAGGTCGTCGAGGCGGGTGCGTCGGACGAGCTTTTCGCGCGTCCACGGCATCCGTACACGCAGGCGTTGCTCGCTGCCATCCCGGGGCGCGCGCAGTGAGGGTCTGGGTCTTTCTCATCCTGGCGCTCGGGGCACGCTGCTCGTGGGCGGCCCACGCCTATTCGCAGTTCGGCGACATCAAGTACCCGAAGGGCTTCGCCCATTTCGAGTGGGTCGATCCCGATGCGCCCAAGGGCGGCGACCTGCAGCTCGTGCCGCCGCTTCGCATCACCAACTTCGATAAATTCAATCCGTTCACGCTGAAAGGCACTGCGGCGCCCGGCTTGGCGCCGCTTGTCTTCGAGACGCTGCTTACGGGCACGATGGACGAGCCGAGCACGGCGTACGGCCTGCTCGCCGAGGACATCGACGTCGCCCCGGACATGCTGTCGGTCAGCTTTCGCCTCAATGCGGCGGCGCGCTTTCAGGACGGAAAGCCGGTGATGGCCGAGGACGTGAAGTACACGTTTGACCGGCTGATGAGCAAGGAAGCGGCGCCGCAATACCGCGTGGTGTACGGCGACGTGAAGCGCGCGGTGGTGACCGGCCCGCGCACCATCCGCTTCGACTTCGCGCGTGCGAGCGCCGAGCTGCCGCTGCTGGTGGGCAGCCTGCCGGTGTTCAGCCGCGCCTGGGGTGCCGGCAAGCGCTTCGACCAGGTGGTCATGGATCAGCCGATCGCGAGCGGCCCCTACAAGATCGGCAGCATGAACTTCGGTCGCGATATCACTTACGAGCGGGACCCGAACTACTGGGCGAAGGACCTCGGCGTGCGGCGCGGCCTGTACAACTTCGACCGCATCACCTACAAGATCTACAAGGACACCACCGCCCAGACCGAAGCCTTCAAGGCGGGCGAGTTTGACTATCTGCGCACCTTCTCGGCGCGCGAATGGGCGCGCGTGTACGTCGGCAAGAAATTCGACTCCGGGGAGCTCATCCGGGCCGAGCTGCCGTCGAAGAACGCCGGCGACTTCCAGGGCTTCCTCATCAACACCCGGCGAGACAAGTTCAAGGATCCGCGCGTGCGCGAGGCGCTCGGTCTCGCCTTCGACTTCGAATGGCTGAACCGGCGCCTGATGTACAACGCGTACGTGCGCTCCCGAAGCTGGTTCAATGCCAGCGATTTCGAGGCGAAGGACATGCCGGGCCCGGACGAGCTCGCGCTGCTCGAGCCGCTGCGCAAGGAGCTGGACCCCAAGGTATTCACGCAGCCCGTGCCGCTGCCGCCCTCCACCGATCCGCCCTCCAGCTTGCGCGAGAACCTGCGCAAGGCACGCGAGCTGCTCGCCCAGGCCGGCTGGACCTACCGCGATGGCGCGCTGAGAAATCAGAAGGGAGAGCCCTTTACCGTCGAATACCTGGACGGCGGCTCCGGCGGCGAGCGCGTCGTCACGCCCTGGTTCCAGGCGCTCGGCCGGCTCGGCATCGAGGGCACGTACCGGCGCGCGGATTTCGCGCTGATCCAGAAGCGGCTCGACGTGTTCGATTTCGACCTGTTCACGATCCGTGCGCCGGGCAACGAGGCGCCCGGCAGCGAGCTCGTCGATCGCTTCGGCTCGGGATCGGCGGACACCGAAGGATCGAGCAACCTGATCGGCATAAAGGATCCGGCAGTCGATGCGCTGCTCGAAAAGGTGATCTCGGCCCACAAGCGGCCGCAGCTCGTCGCCGCCCTTCGCTCGCTCGACCGCGTGCTGCGGCATGGGCATTACGCCGTGCACGAGTGGTTCTCGAATACCTATCGCATCGCTTACCGCGGCGGCAAGTTCGAGCAGCCGAAGGTGATGCCGCAGTATTACCAGCCCGAGGAGTGGGTGGTATCCACGTGGTGGAGGAAGCGCTAGATGTGGTCCTACATCCTGAAGCGACTGCTCCTCATGATCCCGACGCTCTTCGGCATCCTGCTCATCACGTTCATCGTGATCCAGTTCGTCCCGGGCGGGCCGGTCGAGCAGATGGTGGCGCAGTTGCAGGGCCGCGACGCGGCGGGCGGCGAAGTCGGCGCGCGCGCTGCCGCGGCGCCGGGCCTCGGCGGCTATCGCGGGCGGCAGGGCGTCGACGCGGCGAAGGTCGAGGAGATCAAGAAACTCTACGGCTTCGACAAGCCGCCGCTCGAGCGCTTCGTCCAGATGCTCGGCCAGTTCGCGCGCTTCGACCTCGGCCGCAGCTTCTTCCAGAACAAGGACGTGTGGCAGCTCATCCGCGAGAAGCTGCCGGTGTCCATCAGCCTCGGCCTGTGGACCTTCGTCCTCACCTATCTGATCTCGGTGCCGCTCGGCATCGCCAAGGCGGTCAGGGCGGGAAGCCCATTCGACACGGGGACGACGGTCCTGGTGCTGCTCGGCTATGCGATCCCGAGCTTCGTGCTCGGCGTGCTGCTCCTCGTCTACTTCGCGGGCGGCAGCTTCGTGCAATGGTTTCCGCTGCGCGGCCTAGTCTCATCGAACTGGCAGGAGCTGAGCGTCGGCCACAAGATCACCGACTACCTGTGGCACATCGCGCTGCCGGTGAGCGCGATGGTGATCGGCGGCTTCGCCGTGATCACCATCCTCACCAAGAACTCCGTGCTCGAGGAGATCCGCAAGCAGTACGTGATGACCGCGCGCGCGAAGGGCGTGGACGAACGCAACGTGTTGTGGCGCCACGTGTTCCGCAATGCCCTGGTCCCGATCATGACCGGCTTCCCGGCGGCTTTCGTGGCGGCGTTCTTCACCGGATCGCTGCTCATCGAGACGCTGTTCTCCCTCGACGGGCTGGGACTGCTCTCTTACGAGTCCGTGATCAGGCGCGACTACCCGGTGGTCTTCGGCAGCCTCTACGTCTACACGATCATCGGCTTGCTCACCAACCTGATCCGCGACCTCACCTATGTGTGGGTCGATCCGCGCGTGAAGTTCTTCGACTAGCGCCATGGCTTCCATCCTCGCGGGCAGCGGCGCCACGCCCAACGCGCCCAGCGTCCCCGTCCACGCCAGCCCGGGGCGCCGCGCATGGCGGCGCTTCCGCGCCAACCGGCTCGGTTACGTGAGCCTCCTCGTCTTCGCGTTCTTCTTCGCGGTGAGCCTGCTCGCCGAGGTGCTGTCGAACGACCGGCCGCTCGTCGTGCGCTACAACGGGAACTGGTACTTCCCGGTGCTGCAGACCCTGCCGGAGACCACTTTCGGCGGCGACTTCCCCACGCCGACGGACTACCTCGACCCCGACATCCGCGCCAACCTGGCCAAACCGAGCAATCTCGTCGTCTATCCGCCCAACCGCTACCACGCGCGCACCATCAACTACTTCGCCAAATCGCCGGATCCGGCGCGGCCGAGCGCGCAGAACCGCCTCGGGACCGACGCCCAGGGTCGCGATCTGCTGGCGCGGCTCCTCTACGGCTTCCGACTGTCGGTGCTTTTCGGCCTGATCGTCGCAGCCGCGTCGACGGCGTTCGGCATCCTCTTCGGCGCGGTGCAGGGCTACCTCGCGGGATGGAGCGACATCGCCATGGAGCGCTTCAAGGAAATCTGGGGCTCGATGCCGATGCTCTACATGCTGATCATCTTCTCGTCGCTTTTCTCGCCGAGCTTCTGGCTGCTCGTGGTGCTGATTGCCATCTTCGGCTGGCTCGGCATCGCCGCGTACGTGCGCGCCGAGTTTCTGAAGAACCGGACGCTCGATTACGTCCGGGCGGCGCGCGCGCTCGGCCAGTCCAACCGCACCATCATGTGGCGCCACATCCTGCCGAACAGCCTGACGCCGGTGGTGACGCTGGTCCCGTTCGAGATCGCCGCCGCCATCGGCGCCCTCACCAGCCTCGACTTCCTCGGCCTCGGCGTGCCGCCCGGAACGCCGAGCCTCGGCGAGCTTCTCCAGGAAGGCAAGGACAACCTCGACGCCTGGTGGATCTCACTCTCCACCTTCACGGTCCTCGTGCTGACCCTGCTGCTGCTGATCATGATCGGCGATGCGCTGCGCGATGCGCTGGATCCGCGCAAGGTGCTCGAGGGCGAGGACAAGTAGAAAAATGAGCAGCCTCCTCGAGGTCAAGGATCTCAGCGTCTACTTCGGCCCGCGCAAGGTGGTCGACAGCGTCTCGTTCTCGCTCGCCGCAGGCGAAAAGCTGGCCCTGGTCGGCGAGTCGGCCTCCGGAAAGACTGTCACTGCGCTCTCGACGCTGCGGCTGATCGAGTCTGCCCGTCTCTCGGGAAGCATTGAGTTCCAGGGACGGGAAGTCCTGCAGATGACCCCGCAAGAGCTGCACGCCATGCGCGGCCGCGACATCGCCGTGATCTTCCAGGAGCCGATGACGGCGCTGAATCCGATCTACACCGTCGGCGACCAGATCGTCGAGTCGCTCGAGCTGCATACGCCGCTGCGCGGCGCGCAGGCTCACGCCGAGGCGGTCGCGGCGATGCGCCGCGTCGGCATCGACGCTGCCGAAAATCGCGCGCGCAGCTATCCGCACCAGCTCTCGGGCGGCCAGCGGCAGCGGGCGATGATCGCCATGGCGCTCGCCTGCAGCCCGAAGCTCCTGATCGCGGACGAACCGACCACCGCGCTCGACGTCGCCATCCGGCTGCAGATCCTCGAGCTGCTCGAGGATCTGCGCGCGCAGGTGGGGATGGCGCTGCTGCTCATCACCCACGATCTCAACCTGGTGCGCCGCTTCGCCGACCGCGTCGCGGTGATGGAGAAGGGCGTGATGGTCGAGCAGGGCCGGACCGCCGACGTCATCGAGCGCCCGCGCCACCCGTACACCCGCAAGCTCGTCAACAGCCGGCCGGACCGCGCCGTCGGCGCGCCGATCGCGGGCCGCATCGTCGAGGCCCGCAATGTCGAGGTGAATTACCCGACGCACCTGCCCGGCATCCGCGGCTGGTTCAAGAGCGGGCGCTTCAACGCCGTGCACGACGTCAGCTTCGACCTCGCGCCGGGCGAGACGCTCGGCGTGATCGGCGAATCGGGATCGGGCAAGACCACGCTCGCGCTCGCGGTCCTCGACCTGGTCGCCGCCGAAGGCAGCATCGCGATCGGCGGCAAGCGCTGGTCGAGCGCGAGCCGCGACGAGAAGCGGGCGCTGCGCCGTCTCATTCAGGTGGTGTTCCAGGATCCGCTGTCGTCGCTCTCGCCGCGGCTGACGATCGAGCAGATCGTCGGCGAAGGCCTCGAGATCCACGAGCCCGGCCTGGACGCCGCGGCGCGGCGCGAGCGCATTCTGCACGCGTTGGTGGAGGTCGGCCTGACCGAGGACGGCAGGGCCGAGCCGCTGCTCGCGCGCTACCCGCACGAGTTCTCGGGCGGCCAGCGCCAGCGCATCGCCATCGCGCGCGCCCTGATCGTGCGGCCGCAGGTGGTGGTGCTCGACGAGCCCACCAGCGCGCTCGACGTCACCATCCAGAAGCAGGTGCTGGCGCTCCTCGCCGAGCTGCAGCAGAAATACGGCCTCAGCTACATCCTGGTCACGCACGACATCGACGTGGTGCGCGCCATGGCCCACCGCGTGATGGTGATGAAGGACAGCCGCATCGTCGAAAGTGGCCCGCTCGAGGAGGTGCTGCACAGCTCGAAGTCCGACTACACGCGGCGGCTGGTGGCCGCGGGCTCGTCCTAGAATTCAATTGAAGGAAGAGAGCTAACGCGCTGCTCTCTTGTATGTTTTGGCCTTTGCCGTCTTGCGGGTTTTGGGCTTCTTGAGCGGCGCGCGCACCTCGACCGCGACCTTCACTCCCGGCGCGAACCTGGCCCCCGCGTTCCAGCGCTTCATGTCCTCCAGGGCGACGCCATAGCGCTTCGAGATCGAGGTCAGCGTCTCGCCCGGCCTCACCGTGTGGTAGATGCGGCGCGTCGCGATCGGGATGGGCGGCGCGTACATGAGCGGAAGCTTGTGCGTCTCCACCGCCGCCGTCGCCGGGCTCGAGGGCACCACGAGGAGATTCGGCACCGTGCGCGTGCGCGGCGCGATGCCGTTCACTTCCTTCAGCTGGCCGAGCGACATGCCGACCTTCTTCGCGATCGACTCGAAGGTCTCGCCCTTCTTGGGGTGGTAGGTCTTCCACGAGACGAGCGCCGCGGCGTTGTATTTCTCGAGGTTGTCGTGGAAGAGATCGACCTTGTCGGCCGGCAGCACGATGCGTGGGGTGACCGAAGCCCGGATGATCGGCCGGCTGAAGCCCGGGTTCAGCGCGATGAACTCCTCGACCGGCATCTCGGCGAGCTTGGCGGCGACCCGCACGTCGATGTCGCGCAGCTTCGTCACGGCTGCGAAGTAAGGCTGGTTGGGGATCGGGTCGAGCGTGATGCCGAGCGGCCCGGGGTTGGCGATGATGTTCTTCAGCGCCTGCAGCTTCGGCACGTACTGCCGCGTCTCGACCGGCATCTTCAGGCTGGCGTAATCGGTGGGCTTGCCGCTCTTTCGGTTCTGCGC
>DATLUZ010000163.1:0-35594 GCA_035577785.1 Burkholderiales bacterium
GGAGGGCAGGGGCGCACGCCGGCGCATGAGCAGCGCGAGCGGCAGCACCACCGCGAGCGCGAAGATCCCTACACCTATATAGGTGCTGCGCCAGCCGGCGGCGTCGAAAAAGTGGTTCAGCACCGGCGGCCAGACCGCGCCCGCGAGATAGTTGCCGCTCGCGCACACCGCCACGGCGATGCCGCGGTGGCGCGTGAACCACATCGAGATGTCGGCGACCAGCGGCGCGAAAGTGCCCGAGCAGCCGAGGCCGATGAGAAGGCCGTGCGCGAGCGCGAACGTGAAGAGGCTCGGCGCGAGCCCGGCGGCGACGAAGCCCAGGCCGAGCGAAGCGCCGCCGAAGAGCGTCGGCGCGACCACGCCGAAGCGGTCGGCGAGGCGGCCCATCGCGATGCCGCCCAGGCCGAAGGCGACCATGGTGAGGGTGTAGGGCAGGGTGGCGGCCGCACGGTCGACGCCGAACTCCGCCTGGATCGAAGACAGCGCCACCGCCATCGCGTACATGCCCACGCCGCCCACCGTCATCAGGATGAGCGCCACGCCGAGGCGCAGGCAGGCGTACGGGGAATCTTGAAGGCTGGCTTGCAATGGAGCCGCAAGGGTACCGCGAAAGGGGCCGGGTGCCATTGCACCCGGCCCCTCTCCCCGGGCCCCCCCTTAGCGCGCCAGGGCAATCAAGCGATGCTGGACCGTGGTGCAGGAATCCGGATCTTCATCCGAGCCCCGCGAACGTTCATCGCCTGCGATCGGTTCGTAGATCGCGACGTTCTCCGGCAGCGGCGGCGGCACGCCGTCCAGATCGATCTGCCCGGACGGCTTGCCGGTGTCCCCCAGAACGGCGGCCGACAACATCAGCGCGGCAACCAGGATCAAAGCACTCATTTTGTTTTCTCCCTTTATTCACGTTGCACCCAGCAACGCTACGACGCTTGACACACTAAGTAATCCGGCACCGTGTGAAAGTGCGGTTACGCACGCGGATGCGGTGTTCGTGACGAGCTTCATGGTGGGTCCGCTCGGCGCGGATTAATCTCTCGCCATGAAGATCGTTGCACTTGCCTTAGGCGTCTGCCTGGGCCTCGCGCGGGCGCAGGAGCCTGGCCCGGAGCAGCTCATCCAGCGCATCACCGATGAAGTGATGACGGCGATCCAGGCCGACCGCGAGCTCGCCGCGGGCGACAAGGACAAGGCGCTCAAGCTCGCGGAGCAGAAGGTGCTGCCGTACGTGGACTTCGAGGAGGCGACGCGCCTCGCGGTCTCGCGCGCCTGGCTGCAGGCGAGCGCGGAGCAGAAGCGCAAGCTGGTGAGCGAATTCCGCGCCATGATGCTGCGGACCTATACCAGTGCGATGGGCGCCTACACCGGGACAGAGCCGCGGCTGCTGCCTTCGCGCGGCCAGGCGCGCGGCGCCGAGGCGACGGTGCGCTACCAGTTCTCCCGCTCCGGCGCCAGGCCGGTGCAGGTCGCCTACGAGCTGCGCAGGACCGGCGCGGGCTGGAAAATCTACGACGTCAGCGTCGAGGGCATGAGCCTCGTGCTCACCTACCGCACCGAGTTCGACGGCATCCTCAAGCAGGAAGGCATCGACGGCCTGATCAGCCGGCTCGCGCAGAAGAACGCGCCGCCGAGGCTCGCGCTGTAGACCCCTGTAGAATCGGCTCCGGTCAATTCCCCGGAGAAAAGCATGGCTGCGCCTTCCACCATCGGGCAGGTCCGCGACGTCTTTCCGAAGCTGGGCGAGCTCACCGACAAGGTCGTGTTCGGCGACGTGTGGGAGCGCCCGGGGCTCTCCAAGCGCGACCGCAGCCTCGTCACCGTCGCCGCGCTCACCGCGCTCTACCGTCCCGACCAGATCCGCGGCCACATCTGGCGCGCGCTCGACAACGGTGTGACGCGCGAGGAGATCGTCGAGCTGATCACGCATCTCGCGATCTACGCCGGCTGGCCCAACGCCGGCACCGCGGCGCTGATCGCCAAGCAGGTGTTCCAGGAGCGGGGCGCATGAGGCTCGGCTTCATCGGCCTGGGCGCGATGGGCCGCCACATGGCCGCCAACCTGCAGCGCGCCGGGCACGAGGTCCAGGCGCACGACCTGCGGCGCGTCGAAGGCTTTCCCAACTGGAAGACGAGCGCCGCCGAAGCGGCACGCGCCTGCGAGGTCGTCTTTACGTCGCTCCCCGGTCCGAAGGAGGTCGAGGGCCTTTCCGAAGAAATAAGTTCTGGTCTGAAAGAAGGCGCGGCGTGGTTCGACCTCAGCACCAACTCGCCCGAGGTCGTGCGCCGTCTGCACCGCGAGCTGCCGAAGATCCGTTTTCTCGACGCGCCGGTGAGCGGCGGCCCGAGCGGCGCGGAAAGCGGCAAGCTCGCGATCTGGGTTGGCGGAGACAAACAAATATTTGAGAAGTACGTTTCCCTTCTCAAGGTAATCGGCGATCAACCCCTCTACATCGGCGCCATCGGCGCCGGCACGGTGGCGAAGCTCGCCCACAACTGCGCCAGCTTCGCCATCCAGGCCGCGCTCGCCGAGATCTTCACCCTCGGGGTGAAGGGCGGCGTCGAGCCGCTCGCGCTGTTCCGCGCGCTGCGCCAAGGGGCGTCGGGCCGCAAGCGCACCTTCGATCGCCTGGCGGACTTCTATCTGCCGGGCCGCTTCGATCCGGCGGCGTTCTCGCTCAAGCTCGCGCACAAGGACGCGACGCTCGCGCTCGAGCTGGCCGAGAAGATCGGCGTGCCGATGCGCATCGGCCGAATCGCGCTCGACGAGCTCGCCGAGTCCATGCGGCGCGGTTGGGGCGAGCGCGACTGCCGCGCCGCGATGCTGCTGCAGGAGGAACGCGCCGGCGTGGCGGCGCGGGTCTCGCCCGAGCGCCTGCCGGACGCGCTGAAGGACTGAAGCTAGTCCTGCGTGATGCTGCCGCGGTAGCGCTCGAGCACCTTTCCGACCGCCTGCACGTCGGCCTTAGCCACGCCGGCCTTCAGCGCCTCGGTGGCGACGATGTTGACGAACAGGCTGAACTGCGCGTCGTTGATGCGCATGCCGCGATGGACGTCCGACATCGAGCTGCGGCAGACGTGCTGCACCGGAAAGTCCGGCGCCGCCGCGGCGTCGACGACCGTCGCGCCGTTCTTGGGCGAGGAGCCGCCGAGGTCGTGATCGAGGAGGCGCGCAAGGCACTGCACCGTCTGGCTGGTCGACTCGGTGAGCCGGGTGACGCGCCCGGCGAAGAAAGGCGCGAGCTCCGAGTCGAGCAGGGCCGGCACCACTTTCGCGTTGATGAAAGCCGCGATGCCGTCGGCGCCGCCCAGGCGCTGGGCCACGGTCTGGCTGCGTAACACGAAATCGTCGTCGTTGGGGAAGGCGGCGTGGCTGAAGCTCAGCATGCCGGCCAGGATGGCAGGCAGCACGGCGCGGGTTGTTCGGTTCATCGCTAGCTCCCTTCGGTCGGTTGGGGTTCGGGGCGCCGGATGCGGCCCCGTTGGCTATACGACCGGGCTATAAAAACGGATGCGGGCCTGTGCTAGCATTTGCCGCAACTACCCGGGGGGGAGGTTGCAGCACTAGCGTCCATTCTGGAGCTGGGCTCAAGAACAGCGCGCCATGTCTCAGCATAACCGCGTCGTCTGGGCGGAAGGACTGTTCCTTCGGCCGCAGCATTTCCAGCAGGCGGAGCGCTACTTCGAGCGGCTGATGAGCCAGCGGCTCGAGTCGCTCGCGCCGTACGCCGCCGGATTCACCAAGCTGCAGATCGACCAGGAGCTCCTCAAGATCGGGAAGGTGGGGCTGGTCGCCGCCGAAGGGGTGTTTCCCGACGGCACGCCGTTCAGCATCCCGTTCGAGGCCGACATCCCCGAGGCCTTCGACGTCCCCGGCGACGTCAAGGACCGCCTGGTCCTGGTGACGCTGCCGCTGCGGCGCGCGGGCATGGCCGAGCTCGCCTTCGAGCGCTCCGGCGATTCCTCGCTCGTGCGCTACATTGCGGCGGACCACGAGATCCGCGACGCGGTGCTCGAGATGGACAGCTCGGCGCAGCTCAAGATCGGCCGCCTCAACGTGCGGCTGCAGCTCGACGGCGAGACCTCGGCCGCGCACACCGCGCTCGGCGTGGTCCGGGTGGTCGAAAAGCGCGCCGACGGTCGCGTCGTCCTCGACGACGGCTACGTCGCGCCCTGCCTCGACTGCAGGGTGAGCGGCCGGTTGCAGGACTACGTGAAGGAGCTGCACGGCCTCGTGCGCCACCGCATCCAGGCGCTCGCCGACCGGGTGTCGAGCCCGGGGACCAAGGGGGTGGCCGATGTTTCCGACTTCCTGCTGCTGCAGCTTTGCAACCGCTACGAGCCGCTGCTCGCGCACTTCCTGACGCGCGCGTCGCTGCACCCGGAGCTCTTCTACCGCAGCTGCCTCGAGCTCGCCGGCGAGATCGCGACCTACGCGCGCCGCGAGCGCACGCCGGCGAGCTTCTCCACCTACCGCCAGGACGACCTCCAGAACACGTTCATCCCGGTGATCGAGGAGATCCGGCGCGGCCTCACCGCGGTGATCGAGCAGAACGCGGTCGCGATCGCGGTGATGGACCGCGGCCGGGGCGTGTTTGCCGGGACGGTTCCGGACGTCGAGCTCCTGCGCAACGCCGTCTTCGTGCTGGCCGTGGGCGCGAACGTGCCCGCCGAGTCGCTGCGCCTGCATTTCCCGACCCAGGTGAAGATCGGCCCGCCGGAAAAGATCCGCGACCTGGTGGTCTCGCACCTGCCCGGCATCCAGACCACGCCGCTGCCAGTGGCGCCGCGGCAGATTCCCTATCACGCCGGATACAGCTACTTCGAGCTCGACCGCAAGAACGACTACTGGAAGGCGCTCGAGGCCTCGCGCGTCATCGCGATGCACGTTGCGGGCGACTTTCCGGGGCTTTCCCTGGAGCTCTGGGCGATCCGGGACTGAAAAGAATGCGCTAGGAGAACGCCATGTCCAGTGTGCCGCCGCAGCCGGTCGATCCGGACGCAACCATCATGGTGCCGACCCCGGGCCGGCGCCGCGCCGCGGCGGCCGCCGCGCCGGCGGGTGCCTCAGGCGACGCGCCGAAGCGCTCCGACGCCGCGCTGACCGCGGATCTCAACGCGCTGTCGGGGTTGAATCCGCTGGTGGCGCTCGCGAACCCCTTGCTCGCGCTGGTGCCCCAGATTCGCTCGTCGTTGTCGCACGCCGACCCGGCGGGCTTCCGCCAGACGCTGCTCGAACAGCTCGCCGCTTTCGAGCAGTCAGCGCAGAAGCGCGGCATCAAGGCCGAGACGGTGGTCGTGGCGCGCTACGCGCTGTGCACGCTCCTCGACGAGGCCGTGTCCTCGACGCCGTGGGGCGGGAGCTCGCAGTGGATGAAGCAGAGCCTGCTCGTCACGTTCTACCGCGAGACCGGCGGCGGCGAGAAGTTCTTCCTGCTCCTGAACAAGATGGGCGAGCAGCCGGGCGCCAACATCGAGCTGCTCGAGTTCTTCTACGCCTGCCTCGCGCTCGGCTTCGAGGGACGCTTCCGCGTGATCGAGGGCGGTAAAGCGCAGCTCGAGCAGACGCGCGAGCGGCTCTACGAGCTCATCCGCCGCCAGCGCCAGCACGAGGACGCCGACCTGTCGGGGCGCTGGAAAGGGATCGAGACCAAGCCGAGAAGGATGTCGGGCGCGTTCATGGTTTGGCTCGCGGTGTCGGGCTGCGCGGTGCTGCTCGCCGTGGCGTACCTCGGGTACCTCTTTTCGCTCGCCGGGCAGTCGGGCCCGGTCAAGTCCGAGCTCGCGCAGATGAAGGTCAAGGTGGCGCTCGAGCGAAGAGCGCCCGCGAGGGCGGTGGCGCCGCGGCTTTCCAGGTTCCTCGCCGAAGAGATCGCGCGGGGCACCGTCGCGGTCTACGAGGACGAGCTCGTCAGCGTGGTCACCATTCCGGGCGACGGCCTGTTCCCCTCGGGCAGCTCCGCGGCCGACCGGCGCTACGAGCCGACTTTCGCGCGGGTGGCGCAGGCGCTGAACAGCGTGCCGGGACCGGTGATCGTCACCGGCCACACCGACAACAAGCCGATCCGCACCGCGCGCTTCCCGTCCAACTGGGAGCTCTCGACGGAGCGGGCGAAGTCGGTGATGAAGGTGATGGCGCCGTCGATGACGGACCCGACGCGCCTGCGCGCCGAGGGCATGGCCGATTCCGACCCGGTCGCGCCCAACGACACCGAGGACAACCGCAGGAAGAACCGCCGCGTGATGGTGATCCTCAAGGTGGCGGGGTAGGACATGAAAAAGATCCGCGAGCTTCTCTTCAACCGCTGGGTCCTCGGCGGGCTGATCGTTCTCCTTCTGTCCCTCGTCATCCTCCTCGTGGGCGACGCGATCGCCTTCTTCGACTGGCGCCCGCTCGAGACGCTTCTGTCGCGCTGGATTTTCGTTTGCATCATGGTTCTTGGCTGGATTGCGTTTGAGTTGATAAGAGCGTGGCGCATCCGGCGCGCCAACCAGTCGATGCTGCAGGGCATCGCCGGCGCCGACGCCGAAGCAGAGTCCTCGGCGCGCTCGGCGCAGGAGATCGCCACGCTGCAGGCGCGCTTCAAGGAGGCGGTGACGGTCCTGCGCAAGGCGCGCTTCAAGGGTCGCGCCGGAGAGCGCCAGTATCTCTATCAGCTGCCCTGGTACGTGATCGTCGGGGCGCCCGGCTCGGGCAAGACCACCGCGCTCGTCAATTCGGGGCTCAAGTTCCCGCTCGAGGAGGCGGGGGCGAGCCAGTCGATCAAGGGCGTCGGCGGGACGCGCAACTGCGACTGGTGGTTTACCGACGAGGCCGTGCTGCTCGACACCGCCGGCCGCTACGTGACGCAGGACAGCGAGCAGAAGGTCGATGCGAGCGCCTGGCTCGCCTTCCTCGAGCTCCTCAAGCGCTTCCGGCCGCGCCAGCCGCTGAACGGCGCCCTCGTCACGGTCAGCATCTCGGACCTCCTTTACCAGACCGACGCGCAGCGCGAGCGCTACGCGCGCGACGTGAGGAGCCGGGTGCAGGAGCTCCACGAGCGCCTCGGGCTGCGCTTTCCCGTCTACGTGATGGTCACCAAGACCGACCTGCTCGCCGGGTTCATGGAATTCTTCGGCGACATGTCGCGCGAAGAGCGCGCCCAGGTGTGGGGCATGACCTTCGAGCTGAACGCCCCGGGCACCGCGGTCAACTACGCCGGCCAGTTCGCCACCGAGTTCGAGGGGCTCGAGCGCAGGCTCCACGCGCGCGTGCTGAAACGCCTGCACGGCGAGCGCGACCTGCAGCGGCGCTGCGCCATCTACAGCTTCCCGCAGCAGTTCAGCGCGCTGCGGCCGCTGCTCACGGATTTCATGGAGAAGGCCTTCGGCGGCTCGCGCTTCGGCGAGCAGCCGCTGGTGCGCGGCGTGTACCTCACGAGCGGCACCCAGGAGGGCAGCCCGATCGACCGCGTGCTCGGCACGCTCTCGCGCACCTTCAACCTGGAGCGCAAGATCCTGCCGCCGTCGGCCTCGAGCGGCAAGAGCTTCTTCATCAACCGGCTGCTGCACGACGTGATCTTCACCGAGGCGGGCCTGGGGGGCGGCAACGAGAAGAAGGAACGCCAGCGCCGCTGGATCACCGTGGGCGCGCTCGCCGGCAGCGCGGCGCTCAGCGTGGGGCTGCTCGCGGCCTGGACCCTCAGCTACTTCAACAACGAAAAGCTGATCGGCGACGCGACGAAGAAGGTCGCCGCCGCGAAGGGCAGCGTTGAGGGCGTGCCGCCCGCGCAGGCCGGCGACATCGCGAAGGTCCTGCCGGTGCTGAACGCGCTGCGCGACCTGCCTTCGGGCTACGCGAGCCGCGACGCTTCGGTCCCGGTCGCCTACCGCTTCGGCCTTTACCAGGGCGACGGCATCGGCGAGCGCTCGATCGGCGCGTACCGGCGGGCGCTCGGCGACGTGCTGCTCACGCGGGTGTCGCTGCGACTGGAGGAGATCCTGGCGCGGCCGCAGAACCAGGAGCAGCTCTACGTGGCGCTGCGCGGCTACCTCATGCTGCACCAGGACAAGTATCTCGACGCGGCGGACCTTTCGCGGCTGATGCTCTTCATCTGGAGCCCCTCGCTGCCGCGCGACTCGCTCGAGCTGATGGTCGACCTCGAAGGCCACCTCAAGGCGGCGCTGGAGGCCCGCCCGGTGCAGACGCTCGCGCCGCGCAACGACACGCTCATCGCCGATGCGCGCAAGGGCCTGGCGTCGATGCCGGTGGCCGACCGCGTTTACGCGCGCCTCAAGAACGAGCTGTCGGCCGACGCGAGCGTGCCGCCGTTCCGCGTCAGCGAGGCGGCAGGACCGAGCGCGGCGCAGGTCCTCACGCGCGCGAGCGGGCAGCCGCTCACCGCCGGCATCGAGGGCCTCTTCACCCGCGACGGCTATCTCAAGCTTTTCCGCGCGAAGGCGGAGAAGCTCGCGACCGAGCTCTCCAAGGAGGAATCCTGGGTGCTCGGCGATTCGGGAGCGCGCGCGCAGAAAGTCGACCCGGCCAAGGTGTTCGCCGACGTGCGCGAGCGCTACGCGCAGGACTACGAGAAGCAGTGGTCGGCGCTGCTTTCCGACATCCGCCTCGCGCGCTCGAGCGGGCTCGCGCAGACCATCGAGCAGGCTAAGGTGCTGTCCGCGCCCGACTCGCCGCTCAAGCGGCTGGTGATCGCCGCTTCGAAGGAGCTTTCGCTCGCGAGCACCGAGGACGCGGCGAAGCAGAAGGCCGGGAAGGAAGCGGAAGAAGCCTTGAAGTCCAACCGGTATGGAAACCTGTTCGCGCAGGCCGGAGGCGGCGCGAAGCTCTCGCAGTCGCGTCCGGAGGACGCCGTCGACGTGCGCTTCGCACCGCTCCGGAACCTCGTCGCGCAGCAGGGGCAGGCGGGCGCCGCGCCGATCGACGGCGTGATGCAGTCGATGAGCGAGTACTACACGCAGCTGCGCGCGGCCGAGGAGTCGCTCTCGCGCGGGCAGGTGAGCATCGCGCTGTCGGCGACCGGCTCCAAGATGAAGGCCGACGCCGACCGCTACCCGGAGCCGGTGCGCGCGGTGCTGAGGGATCTCGCGCAAACCAGTACGGGGCAGGCGGCGGGGGCGGCGCAGGAGAACATCAAGCGCGCGGTGAGCGGCTCGGCTTCTTTCTGCGCCAAGGCGATCGACGGCAAGTACCCGTTCGCGAGAGCGGGCGGCGACGTGCTGCTCGACGATTTCAACAAGGTGTTCTCGCCCGGCGGGCAGCTCGACGCGTTCTTCGCCGGCAACCTCGCGCAGTTCGTCGACACGCCGACCGGGCGCGACTGGGGCGTGCGGCCGGGAATGGAGGCTTCGGCGCCGTCGCCCGGGACGATCCGGCAATACCAGCGCGCCGCGGTGATCCGCGACAGCTTCTTCAGGCCGGGCGCGGCGCAGGCGCAGGTCACGGTGGACGTCAAGCTGCTGACGGTGTCGGGCGCGAGCGAAGTCACGTTCGAGCACGACGGCAAGTCGAGCAAGCTCTCGCCGGGAAGCGTGGTCCGGGTGCAGTGGCCGGCGGTGACGCCGGGGGCCGGCACCAAGCTCACCGTGCCGGGCGCGCCCGCGATCGCCGCAGACGGGCCGTGGGCGCTCTTCCGCGTGCTCGACAAGGGCGCCGCGCAGCCGGGCGCGCAGGGCCTCGTGCGGCTCGCGTTCGCACCCGACGCGAAGCACGGCGCCACCCTAGAGCTGCAGCCCACGAGCGTGACCAACCCGTTCCAGAGCCGCGAGCTTTACCGCTTTCAGTGCCCGGGACAGAAATAAGGAGCGCCCGTGCCGGGCGGTGACATCCCGGGTCTGTATGGGAAGCTCCCCGCGCGCGGGGATTTCCTGAGCCGCCGGCTCGATGCCGAGTTCATCGCCGCCTGGGACGAGTGGCTGCAGCGCGCGGTACGCGAGAGCCGCGAGGCCCTCGGCGAGCGCTGGCTCGAGTGCTTTCTCTCGGCGCCGGTGTGGCGCTTCGTGCTGCCGGCCGGGATGCATTCGAAGCCGGGCTGGGTCGGGCTCATGGTTCCGAGCGTCGATCGCGTCGGGCGCTATTTTCCGCTGACGCTCGCCGCGCCGCTGCACCACGAAACGATCGACCTGGCGGCGACGCTCGCGGGCGCGTTCGGCTGGCTCGACGCGCTCGAAGCGCTCGCGCTGGAAGCGCTGGCGCCGGAGCTCGACTTCGACGCATTCGACCAGCGGCTCGCGGCGATCGCGCTCCCCGCCGACGTGCCCGCCGCAGCTTCGCCGAGCGACGACACGGTACCGCTTGGCTCGGCTCAGCGGACGTTCCACGTCTGGGAGTTCGCGCCGGATGCCGCAGACAGGGTCGCCAAAGTATTGACCGAGCCGCCGCGAGAGCTGCGCGCTGCTTCGGCGCTCTGGCTTACCCGCGGTGGAGAGACGCTGCCGCCTTGCGTCGCGGCCTGCGCGGGTCCGATCCCGGGAGAGCGGTTCTGTGCGCTGCTCGACGGGCGCTGGGCGGAGCACGGCTGGAGCGTTGCAAGCGCTTCCTCGTTGATACTAAAGAGCCAATCTGAAAGTGTGATGTATTGCAGCCCCCAAAACCGGGGCGTAGACTTAATTCACGGTCAGGGCAGGGGGCAGGAAGAAACAGGGCCGCTGACCGCACCTCCAGGCAGCGCAAACGGGGCTGGGACATGAACGCCGGTAGGGAGAAATAGTCTCCGCGATGAGCGTCCATTCGTCATGGGAATGACCGACCTCGAGGCGCTGCTGCGCCCGGTCAGCGACGATGCCCGCTGCGGGCCGGACCTCGATGCCGCGGGCGACCCGGCGTATGTCGAGCTCGGCGTAGCGGCCGAGTGGAAGGAAGCCAAGTACGTCGGCGAGCAGGAGGTCGCGCCTGCCCAGGCGCCCGACTGGGGCAGGCTGAAGGAGACAGGCGCAGCGCTGCTGGCCGTGTCGAAGGACCTGCGCATCGCCAAGCACTATGTCGCCGCGCTCGCTTACACCGACGGCCTGCCCGGGTTCGCCGCCGGCGTGCGCCTGCTGCGCGACCTGCTGGACCGCTACTGGGACGCGCTGCACCCCGTCCTCGAGAGCCCCGACGACGACTGGCGCAAGAACCTGGTGACGGAGCTGAACGCCGAGCGCGGCGCGCTCGGCGGCCTGCGCGCCGCGGCGCTCGCCGAATCGAGGAAGGTCGGCCGCTACACCGTGCGCGACATCGAGGTGCTCGATGGAGCGGCGGCTCCCACCGAGGGCGCGATGGTGCCCACCGCGGAGCTGCTGCGCGAGGCGATCCGCGATACCGAGCTCGCGGCGGCCAACCTCAAGCTGGAATCCTGCCGCGAGGCGCTGGCGGACCTGAAGGCAATCCAGGCCGTCTTCCGCCAGCACCAGCCTGGCGTCTATCCCGAATTTCCGGCGGTCGAGAAGCTGCTCGGCCGCGCGCAGGCGCTGCTCGCCGACGCGCTCGGCTTCGAATCCGCGGCCGAGGCGCCGTCGCAGGCGGGCGGCGGCGACGCCGCCGCGGGCGAGGGCGGGCCCGGACGCCTGAAGAGCCGCGCCGACGCGCGCCGCCAGCTCGAGTCGGTGTGCGATTTTCTCGAGCGCACCGAGCCTGCCCATCCGGCGCCGATCCTGATCCGCAGGGCGGCGCGTCTTCTGGATTTGAGCTTCGTCGACATTATCAAGGACCTCGCGCCGGAGGCTGCCGGCACGATCGAAAACCTCGGTGGTCTGCGCCGCGAATGAGCGAACGTAGATAGCCGAACTTTTCTACTTTAAGGGGAGGACCCAATGGCAAGTTCACAGAAGTTCATCGCGCGCAACCGCGCGCCGCGCGTGCAGATCGAGTACGACGTAGAGCTTTACGGCTCCAAGAAGAAGGTGCAGCTGCCCTTCGTCATGGGCGTGCTCTCGGACCTGTCGGGCAAGCCGGCCGAGCCGCTGCCGAACATCGCCGAGCGCAAGTTCACCGACGTCGACGTGGACAACTTCGACTCGTTCCTCAAGGCGCAGAAGCCGCGGGTCGCGTTCCAGGTGCCGAACACGCTCACCGGCGAGGGCAACATCAACCTCGACATCACCTTCGAGAGCATGGACGACTTCTCGCCGGCCGCGATCGCGCGCAAGGTCGATGCGCTGAACAAGCTGCTCGAGGCGCGCAACCAGCTCGCGAACCTGCTCACCTACATGGACGGCAAGACCGGCGCGGAGAACCTGATCCAGAAGGCGCTGCAGGATCCGGAGCTCCTGAAGTCGCTCGGCCAGGCGCCGAAGCCGGACGCCCAATAAGGAGGCCATGACCATGGCGAACGAAACCCAGATTGCGGGCCGCGAGGCCCCGGCCGCGGCGGAGCTCGACGAGTTCTCCGCTCTGCTGAAGAAGGAATTCAAGCCGAAGTCGGAAGAGGCGAGCGAGGCGGTGCAGCGCGCGGTGCGCACGCTCGCCGAGCAGGCGCTCTCCGACACGAGCGTCGTCAGCGACGACGCGGTGAAGACGATCGAGCGCATCATCGCCGAGATCGACAAGAAGCTCACCGAGCAGATCAACAAGATCCTGCACCACGAGGACTACCAGAAGCTCGAGAGCGCCTGGCGCGGGCTGCACTACCTCGTCAACAACACCGAGACCGACGAGATGCTGAAGATCCGCGTGATGAACGCGTCCAAGGCCGACCTCGCGCGCTCGCTCAAGCGCTACAAGGGCACCAACTGGGACCAGAGCCCGCTGTTCAAGCGAGTGTACGAGGCCGAATACGGCCAGCTCGGCGGCGAGCCCTACGGCTGCCTGGTGAGCGACTATTACTTCGACCAGAGCCCGCCCGACGTGGAGCTCCTCGGCGAGCTGTCGAAGAACGCCGCCGCGGCGCACTGCCCCTTCATCGCCGGGGCCGGGCCTTCGCTGATGCAGATGGACTCGTGGCAGGAGCTCAGCAACCCGCGCGACCTCACCAAGATCTTCCAGACGCCGGAATACGCGGCCTGGCGCTCGCTGCGCGAATCCGACGACGCGAAATACGTCGGCCTCGCGATGCCGCGCTTCCTCGCCCGGCTGCCCTACGGCGCCAAGACCAACCCGGTCGAGGAGTTCAACTTCGAGGAGGAGACCGAGAGCGGCTCGCACGCCCGGTACAACTGGGCGAATGCCTCGTACGCGATGGCGGTCAACATCAACCGCGCCTTCAAGCTCTACGGCTGGTGCACCACGATCCGAGGCGTCGAGTCCGGCGGCGCGGTCCCGAACCTGCCGGTGCACGCCTTCCCGACCGACGACGGCGGCGTCGACTCCAAGTGCCCGACCGAGATCGCGATCAGCGACCGGCGCGAGGCCGAGCTCGCCAAGAACGGGCTGATGCCGCTGGTGCACCGCAAGAACAGCGACTTCGCCGCGTTCATCGGCGCGCAGTCGCTCTACAAGCCGAGCGAGTACCAGGATGCCGACGCCACCGCCAACGAGAACCTCGGCGCGCGCCTGCCGTACATGTTCGCGGTGTGCCGCTTCGCGCACTTCCTGAAGTGCATGGTGCGCGACAAGATCGGCTCCTTCAAGAGCGCGGGCGACATGCAGCGCGACCTGCAGGAGTGGATCACCCAGTACGTCGACGGCGACCCGGCCACCTCCTCGGAGGCGACCAAGGCGCAGCGCCCGCTCGCGGGAGCCGAGATCGTGGTCGAGGAGGTCGCGGGCAACCCCGGCTACTACACGTCGAAGTTCTTCCTCAAGCCGCACTACCAGCTCGAGGGTCTGTCGGTGTCCCTGCGGCTGACCTCGAAGCTTCCTTCCGCGAAGGCGGCCTGATTCCGCAGTGAACCCTTTTTCCTAAAGAGGAGACAGCATGGCATCGGACATCTTCTTCAAGATCGGCGACATCAAGGGCGAGTCGATGGACGACAAGCACAAGGACGAGATCGAGGTCCTGAGCTGGAGCTGGGGCGTGAACCAGACCGGCTCGATGTCCACAGGCAGCGGCGGCGGCACCGGCAAGGCGAGCTTCAACGACATCAGCTTCCTCCATCACGTCGACAAGGCCTCGCCGATCCTCGCCATGGCTTGCGCGACCGGCGAGCACATCAAGGAAGCCTTGCTGACGGTGCGCAAGGCGGGCAAGGGGCAGCAGGAGTTCTACCACATCAAGCTGGCCGACCTTCTCATCTCGAGCGTGCACCAGAGCGGCGCCGACGGCCAGGCTTTGACGGAGAACGTTTCGATCAACTTCTCGAAGATCTCGTTCGACTACAAGCCGCAGAAACAGGACGGCACGCTCGGGCCCGCGGTCTCGTTCAAGTACGACGTGAAAGCGGTGAAGCAGGTTTAAGGCCGGACGCGGAGCGCGACCTCATGAGGGCACTGCAGTGACGCCGACCCTGAAGCTCGGGGAGCTGGCGAACGGCTCGACGCGGCTCGCCGACCTGCTGGCCGAAGGCCAGAGGTCGGTGCGCGGCGATCCGGCGAATTCCAAGCGCCGGGTGATGCTGTTCCAGCTCATGGTGCTGTCGGGGCAGTGGGACCGCGCCCTCACGCAGCTCTACGTGATCAAGGAGATGGACGGGGACGCCGCCGATTTCGTGCGCACCTACCGCGAGGTGGTGCGCTGCGAGCTCTTCCGCAAGGAGGTGTTCGCGGGCGGCAAGACGCCGCTCGTGCTCGGCGAGCCCGCGGAGTGGATCGCAAGCCTGACCGAGGCCACGCGCCTGCTCGGCCAGGGCAAGGTCGAACAGGCGGCGCAGATGCGCGGCGCCGCTTTCGAGGCGGCGCCGGCGGTGTCGGGAGCGCTGAACGGCGAGCCCTTCGAATGGATCGCCGACGCCGACGTGCGCATGGGGCCCGTCTGCGAGGCGATGCTGAACGGCAAGTACTACTGGATCCCGTTCGAGCGGCTCTCGCGCATCGAGATCGAGGCGCCGAGCGACCTGCGCGACCTCATCTGGGCGCCCGCGCGGCTCACGTTCGCCAACGGCGGCGAGCAGGTGGCCTTCCTGCCGGCGAGGTATCCCGGCAGCGACGCGGCCGAGGACGACGAGATCCGGCTGTGCCGCAAGACCGAATGGCGCGACCTCGGGGCCGATACCCACGTCGGCACCGGCCAGCGCATGTTCGCAACCGACGTGGGCGAGACCGCGCTCCTGGAGGCCCGAACGATCGAGCTGAAGAGGTAGCCCGCGCGCCATGGCGGAATGGAATCGCGACCGGATCAATCCCTCGCTCCTCGACCGCCTGACCGATGAGGCCCCCGGCGCCGCGGGCGGCCGCGGCGCCTTCAGCTCGCTTTCGGAGTTGCGCAGGAGCGTGCTGCGCGACCTCACGTGGCTCTTCAATACCACGCAGCTCTTCGACGCCGAGTCGGCCGAAGCCTGGCCGCAGGTGAGGAAGTCCGTGCTCAACTACGGCCTGCCGCCGCTCGCCGGAATGCACGCCTCGGCGCTCGACATCAACCGGCTCGAGCGCGCGCTGCGCCAGGCGATCGTCGACTTCGAGCCGCGCATCCTGCCCGACAGCGTATCGGTCAAGGCCGAGCTCGAGCGCGAGACGCTCGACCACCACAACGTGGTTTCGCTGCGCATCGCCGCGCTGCTGTGGGCGCAGCCGGTGCCGATCGAGCTGCTTCTGCGCACGCAGCTCGACCTCGAGTCCGGCCAGAGCCGGGTCGAGGAGACCACCGCGGGGCGGCGCTGATGGATCCGCGGCTCCTCGAGTACTACAACAACGAGCTGCTCCACGTGCGCGAGAGCGCGGCCGAGTTCGCCAAGGAGTTTCCCAAGATCGCGGGCCGCCTCGCGCTCGAGGGGACGGCCGAGTGCTCGGACCCCTATGTCGAGCGCCTGCTCGAAGGCTTCGCCTTCCTGGCGGCGCGCGTGCAGCTCAAGATCGACGCCGAGTTCCCCACCTTCACCCAGCACCTGCTCGAAATGGTCTACCCGGGCTTCCTCTCGCCGGTGCCGTCGATGGCGATGGTGCGCTTCGAGCCGGAGCTCGCGGACGGCGGCCTGGCGCAGGGACTCGAGGTGCCGCGCGGCAGCGTGCTGCGGGCGCGGCCTTCGACCATGCCGGGCGCGAGCACCGCCTGCGAGTTTAGAACCGCGCATCCGGTCAAGCTCTGGCCGATCGAGCTCGCCGAGGCGAAGTACCTCGCCTACGCCCCGGAGCTGCCGCGCGAGCTGAAGCTCACGCAGAAGGTCCAGGGCGCCATCCGGCTGAGGCTGCGCGCGACCGCCGGGCTCGCCTTCAACGCGATCGCGCTCGACCGGCTGCCTGTGCACTTCTCGGGCAACCCGGGCGTGGCGGCCCGGCTGCACGAGGCGGTGCTGTCGTCGGCGCTCGGCGTGCTCGTGCTGCCGGCGACGCCGAAGGCGCGCTGGTTTCACTTCGCCGAGGCAGGCTCGGTGCGCCGCCTGGGCTATTCGGACGAGGAGGCGCTGCTGCCGCCGCCGGTGCGCTCCTTCCGCGGCTACCGCCTGCTGCGCGAGTATTTCGCCTTTCCGTCGCGCTACCTCTTCGCCGAGATCGGCGGGCTGCAGAAAGGGCTGGCCCGGAGCAAGGAAAGCGAGCTCGACGTGCTCGTGCTCCTCGGCCGCTCCGACACCAGCCTCGAGAACGTGGTCGACGCGGCGAGCTTCTCGCTCTTCTGCACTCCCGCGGTCAACCTCTTCCCGAAGCGCGCCGACCGCATCCATCTCACCCACCGCGTGTCGGAGCACCACGTGGTCCCGGACCGCACCCGGCCGATGGACTTCGAGGTCTACGGCATCACCGGGGTGAGCGGCTTCGCCGCGAGCGCCGAGGAAGAGCAGCGCTTCCAGCCGCTCTACGCGACGGTCGACCAGGCGTCGGACGGCGCCGAGGCGTTCTACGCCCTGCGCCGCGCGCCGCGCATGCAGTCGGCGAAGCAGAAGCGCGTCGGCACGAGGACCAACTACGTCGGCACGGAGGTGTTCCTGTCGCTGGTCGACCCCGCGTCGGCGCCCTACGCCGAGGACCTCACCCAGATCTCGGTGAACACGCTGTGCACCAACCGCGATCTGCCGCTCGTCATGCCGACCGGCGGCCAGAGCGACTTCGCGCTCGACGCCGCGGCGCCGGTGCGCGCCGTGCGCTGCCTCGGCGTGCCCTCGCGCCCGCAGGAGCCGGTGCTCGACGGCTCGCTCGCGTGGCGCTGCATCAGCCACCTGTCGCTCAACTATCTTTCGCTCACCGATCTCAACGAGCAGGACGGCGCGGTCGCGCTGCGCGAGATGCTGCACCTGTACGCGCGCGAGCGCGAGTCGGTGCTGCGGCGCCACCTCGAAGGCATCCGCTCGGTCAAGGTGGCGCCGATCACGCGGCGCATGGCGGCGCGCGGCCCGGTCACGTTCGGGCGCGGCATGGAGGTGCGCCTCGCCTGCGACGAGCGCGCCTTCGAGGGCAGCGGCGCCTTCCTGCTGGGCTCGGTGCTGGAGGAGTTCTTCGCCCGGCATGCTTCGCTCAACTCCTTCACGGAAACGGTGCTCGACGTGCTCGGTCGCGGAGAGGTGATGCGGTGGCCAACGAGATTCGGACAGCGCCCGCTTCTCTAGAGCGAGGCAAGACGCGTGAGGCCGAGCTTGCTCGGCAACTCGCGCAGGCGCCCTGGGAGTTCGATCTCTTCCAGGCGATGCGCCTGATCGAGTCGGCGCATCCCGGCCACTCGCGCATCGGCGAGGCGCGCCGCCCGGTCGACGAGCCGGTGCGCTTCGCGCAGGAGGCCTCGCTCGCGTTCGGTCCCGCGGCGCTCGCCGCGTTCGAGCGCGAGGCGCAGCCGCCGCGCCTGGTGCAGCGCGTGCTGGGCCTGTTCGGCCCGAACGGCGCGCTGCCGATCCACCTCACCGACTGGGCGCGCGACCGCGCGCGCAACCACGGCGACTCGGCGTTCGTGCGCTTCCTCGACGTGTTCCACCACCGCATGCTCGCGCTCTTCTACCGGGCGTGGGCCCAGGCGCAGCCCGCGGTGAGCCTCGACCGCCCGACCCAGGACTACTTCGGCCGGCGCCTTGCCGCGCTCTGCGGCCTGGGCGCGCCGTCGCTGCGCGGACGCGACGGCGCGCCCGACTTCGCCAAGCTGGCGCACGCAGGGGTGTTCGGCCGCCAGGTGCGCAGCGCCGAATGCCTCGAAGTGGCGCTCGCGAGCTATTTCCGCGTGTCGGTCCGGATCGAGGAGTTCGTCGGCCACTGGCTGAAGATCGCGCCGGAGCAGCATTCGCGGCTCGGACGCAGGGACGGCTTCGCTCGGCTGGGCGAGGACGCGGTGATCGGCGAGCGTACCTGGCACGCGCAGAGCCGCTTCCGCGTCGTGCTCGGCCCGCTGTCGTTCCGCGACTACGAGCGCTTCCTGCCGAGGGGGCGCAGCGCGCGCGCGCTGCACGACCTCGTCAAGCTGTACGTCGGCATGGAGCACTCCTGGGAAGTGAAGCTGGTGCTGAAGAAGGAGGAGGTCCCGCTCGCCTGGCTCGGCAACTCGGTGTGGGTGGGGTGGTCCTCCTGGCTCGGGGCGCGGCTCACCGACCGGGACGCCGCGGACTATTCGAACACGCAGGGCCGGACGCTGCCGCACTGGGAGGTGCAGGCGCGGCCGGAAGCGCGCGCCGACGAAGCGGCTTCGCTGGACGAGGCGCAGGCGGGCGCGCAACTGGTGCAGTAGACCAGCAGAGACAGACAAGGATCAACAGACAAAGGGGAGGGAGGCAGTCATGTCGGAGATCAGCAGGGCGGCTCTGTTCGGCAAGTTGAATTCGCTCGGGTACAAGGCCATCGAGTCCGCGACCGTGTTCTGCAAGCTGCGCGGCAACCCGCACGTGGAGATGGCGCACTGGCTGTTCCAGATCCTGCAGAGCCAGGACAGCGACTTCCACCGCATCGTGCGCCACTACGAGGTCGACCCGGCGCGGCTCGCGGCTGATCTCACGCGCTCGCTCGACGCGCTGCCGCGCGGCGCGACCTCGATCTCGGACTTCTCCCCGCACATCGACGAGGCGGTCGAGCGCGGCTGGGTCTACGGGACGCTCCTCTACAAGGAGGGCGCGGTGCGCACCGGGCACCTCCTCGTCGGCATGCTGAAGACCAACAGCCTGAGGAACATGCTCTACGCCATCTCGCCGGAGTTCAAGAAGCTGAAGAGCGAGGCGCTCGCGGAGGACCTCTCACGCATTACTTCCAAGTCCCCGGAAGAAAATCTCGCCGCCAAGGACGGCTCGCAGGTGGGCGGCGGCGCGGTGCCCGGCGAGGCGAGCGGCGCGATGGCGCCGGCGCAGATGGGCAAGCAGGAAGCGCTGAAGAAGTTCGCGGTCGACCTCACGGCGCGCGCGCGCGAAGGCAAGATCGACCCGGTGCTCGGCCGCGACGAGGAGATCCGGCAGATCGTCGACATCCTCATGCGCCGGCGGCAGAACAACCCGATCCTCACCGGCGAGGCCGGCGTCGGCAAGACCGCGGTGGTCGAGGGCTTCGCCGCGCGCATCGTGCGCGGCGACATCCCGCCGCAGCTGAAGGACGTGAGCGTGCTCTCGCTCGACATCGGCCTCCTGCAGGCCGGCGCGAGCATGAAGGGCGAGTTCGAGAACCGGCTGCGCCAGGTGATCGAGGAGGTGCAGTCCTCGCCCAAGCCCATCATTCTCTTCATCGACGAGGCCCACACGCTGATCGGCGCCGGCGGGGCCGCCGGCACCGGCGACGCGGCCAACCTGCTCAAGCCGGCGCTCGCGCGCGGCAACCTGCGCACCATCGCCGCGACCACCTGGGCCGAGTACAAGAAGTACTTCGAGAAGGATCCGGCGCTCACCCGGCGCTTCCAGGTGGTGCAGGTGCAGGAGCCGAGCGAGGAGAAGACCATCCTCATGATGCGCGGGGTCGCTTCGACCCTGGAGAAGCACCATCGCGTGCAGATCCTCGACGAGGCGCTCGAGGCCGCGGTGCGCCTGTCGCACCGCTACATCCCGGCGCGCCAGCTTCCCGACAAGGCGGTGAGCCTGATGGATACGGCCTGCGCGCGCGTCGCGGTGAGCCAGCACGCCACGCCGCCCGAGATCGAGGACGCGCAGCGGCGCATCGAGACGCTCAACACCGAGCTCGAAATCATCGGCCGCGAGGAAGCGATCGGCATCGATGTGGACGGCCGCCGCAAGAGCGTGGACGAGAAACTCGCCGCGGCGAAGGGGAAGCTCGCCGAGCTCGAGCCGCGCTGGAAGGCAGAGCAGGAGCTCGTCGTCAAGGTTCTCGGCCTGCGCGCCAGGCTGCGCGAGGGCCGCGCCCCGGTCGAAGGCACCTCGAGCGAGCTGGAAAAGAAGGCTCAAGCGCTGCAGAAGGAAAAGGGCGAGAAGCAGGCGGCTTTGAAGCCCGAGGAGCGTGCCTCGCTTCTTTCTGAACTCAAACAATTACAGGAAAAACTCGACGAGATGCAAGGCGAGGCGCCGCTGGTGCTGCCGACCGCGGACGAGCAGGCGGTCGGCGCCGTGGTGCAGGACTGGACCGGAATCCCGGTGGGCCGGATGGTGAAGAACGAGATCGAGTCGGTGCTCAAGCTCGCCGACACGCTCGACCAGCGCGTCATCGGCCAGAAGCACGGCCTGCAGATGATCGCGAAGCGCGTCCAGACCTCGCGCGCCAAGCTCGACAACCCGAACAAGCCGATCGGCGTGTTCATGCTCGCAGGGCCCTCGGGCGTGGGCAAGACCGAGACCGCGCTCGCGCTCGCCGAGGCGCTCTACGGCGGCGAGCAGAACGTGATCACCATCAACATGAGCGAGTACCAGGAGGCGCACACGGTCTCGACGCTGAAGGGCGCGCCCCCGGGCTACGTCGGCTACGGCGAGGGCGGGGTGCTCACCGAGGCGGTGCGCCGCAGGCCCTACAGCGTGGTGCTGCTCGACGAAGTCGAGAAGGCGCACTCCGACGTGCACGAGATCTTCTTCCAGGTGTTCGACAAGGGCTGGATGGAGGACGGCGAGGGGCGCTACATCGACTTCAAGAACACCATCATCCTGCTCACCACCAACGCCGGCAGCGAGCTCATCACGAACATGTGCAAGGACCCGGAGCTCGCGCCCGAGCCCGAGGCGCTGGCCAAGGCGCTGCGCGAGCCGCTGCTCAAGGTGTTCCCGCCGGCGCTGCTCGGCCGCATCGTGACGATTCCGTACTATCCGCTGTCCGACCAGATGCTGGGGGCGATCATCCGCCTGCAGATCGGCCGCATCAAGAAGCGCATCGAGGAGAACCACGCTGTCAGCTTCACTTACAGCGACGAGGTGGTCGGCCTGGTGAGCAAGCGCTGCACCGAGATGGAAAGCGGCGGCCGCATGATCGACGCGATCCTCACCAACACGGTGCTGCCGCGCATCAGCGAGGAGTTCCTGAAGCGCATGATGGCGGGCGAGCCGGTGAAGAGCGTGTCGCTTGCCGTGGCGGGCGGCGACTTCGCCTACAATTTCGGCTAGCTCAGGGGAGGGGAGGCGCGCCATGGCTGGCATGGCAAGGCTGCTGGAGGCGGGGACGCCGCTGGGCAAGGACGTGCTCGTCCTGCAGAGAATGGCGGGCAAGGAGGAGCTCGGACGGCTGCCCGAGTTCCAGCTCGATTTCTGGTCGCGGCGCCCCGACATCAAGCCGGAGGAGATCCTCGGCAAGAACATCACCTGGGCGCTCGAGCTCGCGAGCGGCTCGCCGCGTTATTTCAACGGCTTCGTCACGGCCTTCGAAGAAAACGGCCAAAGCGACGCGTCGGTGTTCGAGACCGGCGGCAAGGGCAACGTCTACCTGTACGTGGCCAGGGTGTCCTCCTGGCTCTGGTTCCTGACGCGCACCGCCGACTGCCGCATCTTCCAGAACCTGTCGGTGCCCGACATCGTCGAGGAGGTGTTCAAGGACTATCCCTTCGCCGACAAGAGGCTGCAGCTGCGAGGGAGCTACCCGAAGAGGGAGTTCAGCGTCCAGTACCGCGAGACCGACTTCAACTTCGTCTGCCGCCTGCTCGAGCAGGAGGGAATCTTCCTCGTCCACGAGTACGCAGACGGCAAGAACACCGTGGTGCTGATGGACTCCGGCGCCACGTACAAGAAGCCGGCCGTCGAGGTCCCGTTCCACCCGCAGGAGGCGGCGGCCGCGCTGCAGAAGGACGTCCTCGGCTCGTGGGGTTTGTGGCGGCAGATACTCGCCGGGAAATACGTGCTCAGCGACTTCGACTTCGAGAAGCCGCGCCTGCCGATGGAGGGCGTGGGCCTTCCGGACCCCGCGAAGGAGCACGATCTCTCGGAATACGAGATCTACGACTATCCCGGCGAGTACGACACGCCCGCCGAGGGAACGCAGTACGCGAAGACGCGCATCGAGGAGGCCCACACGAAGTACCAGACCTACTTCGGTGCCGGCCGGGCGCGGGAGATCTCGCCGGGGCGGCTCATCAAGCTGATGGATCACCCGCGCTCCGCCTACAACGCCGAATACGTCGTCACCACGGTGAGCTACGCCGCCACCGTGGGCACCCTCGCCTCCGGAGGCGAGCCCCCGGGCTTCAGCTGCAGCCTGCAGGCGATCCCGAGCGCGACGACCTTCCGGCCGGCGCGGCTCACGCCCAAGCCGGTCGTGCAGGGCACGCAGACCGCGTTCGTGGTCGGCCCTTCCGGCGAGGAGATCCACACCGACAAGTACGGCCGCGTCAAGCTGCAGTTCCACTGGGACCGCTACAGCAAGACCGACGAGAACAGCTCCTGCTGGGTGCGCGTGGCGCAGCCGCTCGCCGGCAAGGAATGGGGCATGTTCAACCTGCCGCGCATCGGCCAGGAGGTCCTGGTCGACTTCCTGGAGGGCGATCCCGACAACCCGGTGGTGATCGGCACGCTCTACAACGGCGAGGCGATGCCGCCCTGGGCGTTGCCGGACAACAAGTCGCGCAGCGGCATCAAGACCAAGTCCTACAAGGGCACCGGCTTCAACGAGATCAGCTTCCAGGACAAGGCGGGCTCGGAGGAGCTCTACATCCACGCCCAGAAGGACCAGACCGAGCTCATCGAGAACGATCGGGTCGAGCAGGTCGGCAACGAGCACCACCTCACCGTCGGCAAGGACAGCCTCGAGGACATCGGCGGCGACCACCACGTCAACGTCGGCGGCGACCGCAACGAGACGATCGGCGGCGGGCTCTCGCTCAACATCAGCAAGGACCTGCAGTGCAAGGCCGGCACCAAGGTCGCCTACGACGCCGGCACCGAGATCCACCTGAAGGCGGGAACGACGCTGGTGCTCGAGGCGAGCGCCACGCTCTCCCTCAAGGTCGGCGGCAATTTCATCAGCATCAACTCGGGCGGCATCTTCATCAAGGGCACGATGGTGATGATCAACTCGGGGGGCGCGGCGGGCAACGGCTCGGGCGCTTCGCCGCAGGCGCCCAAGCCCCCGAAGGAAGCGGCCAAGTCCCAGGGCGGCAATGAGACCGTGGCGCCGACCCGGAAGAAGCCGACCGCGTACTCGCCGCAGGCGAAGATGTTCAAGCTGGCGGCGGACAGCGGCACGCCGTTCTGCGAAGTGTGCAACTGCTGAGCCCATGGCCGGCGCACTGACCGCGGCGAAACTGTTCGAGGGCTTCCTCGGCGAGGACGGCGAGGAGATCTGCGCGCTGCTCGACGGCGCTTCGGTCCCGGGACTGCTCGAGCGGTTCGACGCCGACCCCGCGCTCGAGGTGGAGTGCCTGCTGCGCGGCACGCTCGAGCCCGACATGGCGGAAGTGGCGCCGTATCTCGTGCGGCTCGATCCCGGAACCGAGTTCACCGAGTGGGTGGTCGGCACGGGCTGGGGGCGGCACTGGGGAAGCTTCGTCGTGTCGCGCCGGGGCTTCCGCAAGCTGCGCGACCATCTTCGCGCGCTCACGCTCATCTACCGCCGCGACGGCGCGCCGCTCTACTTCCGCTATTACGACCCGCGCGTGCTGCGCGTGTTCCTGCCCACCTGCTCGCCGGCGCAGCTCAAGCAGATGTTCGGGCCGGTGGACGCGTTCCTCGCCGAGAGCGAGGCGGCCGACGCCGTGACCATCTACCGGCTGAACGGCGAGGAGATCTCCGCCGTGCAGCGCAAGCTCCTCTGAGGATCGGCGGCCGATGATCGTCGTCGAAGACGAGCAGCTCGCGGCATTCGCGCCGCGGCTCGACGCGCAGTTCCGCGCGCGCTGCATCGCGGCGCTGCGCGCGCGCGGGCGCTGGGCCGAGGAGCGCCTCGAGCGCGCGGTCGACACGGCGCTCGAGCGCGCCCGCGCGCTCGGCCTGTCGGAGGAGCGAAGCGTGCTCGCGTACATTCTCCTCGCCACGGACATCGTGCTCGCGCGGCCGGAGGAGCAGCTCGTGCGCGCGGTCGAAGCGATCCTCGGCGACGCCGGGTTCGCCGAATGGCAGCGCGTGCGGCTCGCCGAGGACTACTTTCAGCAGATGCACCGCCCCGCCGCATGAGCGTCGCGCGCCTCGATCTCATGGCCTCCACCGCCGGCAAGATCGGCGGCGTGACCTGGCATCACCTGTTCCTCGTGGCGACGGACGCTTCGGGCGGGCAGGCGTACCTGCGCGCCGGCCCGCAGTGCCTGCCGCTCGAGCGGCTTGCCGGCAGGAGGAGCGCGCTCGGCGACGCCGGCGAGAACTACGAGCCTTCGAGCGCCGGCCCCTGCGGGCCGATCGCGCTCTCGAGCGGACCCTACGAGCCGGGCGGAATCGACTTCGACCCCGCGGCGGCGAACGTCACGCTCGCCTCGGCGGCGGCCGCGGCGCAGCTCTGGGAGAGGCTGCAGCAGGCCGCGAAGACCCTCGGCGAGGAGGAAATCGCGTACGACCCGCTCGGCGCCGGCGCCAACTGGGCGATCATGGAAACGCTGCGCCGCTGCGGCGTGGAGCCGGCGCTGCCGCCGAAGCGCTGGGCGCCCGGCGCCGGCGCGCCCGGCGCCGCCGAGGCTCACGACGTCACGCGGCGCGTCGGCCAGGCGGTGGTGGTCGCATGAGCGACGCGCGCGCATTCCGCTTCGAGGCCTTCGCCGACGCGACGTCGGCGCAGGCCGCGTTCGACGCGGTCTATCCGCCGGGCTCGCCGCTCGAGCCCGCGGTCCAGGCGCTCGTCGACATGGGCGCGCAGTGCAAGACGCTCGGATCCGGCGCGATCGCGTGCCGCTACGTGGAGAGCCCGGGCGACCTTGCGGGCTGGTGCTGGCACGTCGTCCTCGAAGCGGGCAGCGAAAAGGCGCTCAAGCGCGCCGGCATCGCTCTCGCGATCCTCGGCGTCTAGCCCGGCGCTTCACTCGATGGTGAGCGGCGCGGGTCCGGTGATCAGCGCGCGGGTGGCGACGAACCCGCGGTCCCGGTGAGCCGCAGCGGGCCGACGGTCTGCAAGCCTGCGAGCAGGTACACCTGCACCAGCGTGTCCACGGGCCTTGCACCGAGGGCCTTGGCCAGGTCTATGCAGAAGGTAGCGCTGAGCGTCGGGCTCCCACCGGAGCCCCCCTGGACCACGGCCGGGATGGCGAGATCGACAACCCGAGGTGGCCTGTCGAGCGAAACCGCCAGGAGTGTCGCGCGCAGGATGTCGGGCCGGTCCACCGTCGCCGACGATCGCGCGAGCGGCACGCTGTCGGACGTGGTGGTGAGCTGCCCCTGCAAGGTAGGCGACTGGGACGTTTCGCCCACCAGTGATCCGGTCAGCTCGCCACTGCCTGCGCGCGACGGCGCCGTACCTGTGGGACAGGTCACGAACTCGCTGGGGCGGACTGTCGCCAGCGGCGCCGCGGGCGCTGCCCGCTCGCCCTGTGACAGCGCCACCGGCAAGGTATTCGACAGCGCGTCGTAGTCCACGACCGTGAGGGCCAGGCGGGCAGGCTGCCACGGCAGCTTCGCCAGGTCGCGCAGGAACATGCGCCGCAGGGCGGTACCGGTCGCCCTCGCCGTGTTGGGATCGGGCGGTCGACCGCTGCCCGACGGCGGCGGTCTGGCACTGCGCTCCTCACCCTGCTCGGCCAGCAACTGAACTCGCACGGCCCCCTTATCCAGGTCCTGGACGATCAGGTACTGGTTCAAGGCCGTGCTGACCTTCCAGTTGCGCGCGCCATTCGCGTACCGTAGCACCAGCAACGGAAGATCCTGCCGCCGACCGAGGTCGATCGCCTGCGGAGCGTTGATCCACAGCAACTCCGTCTGCGGTGTCGGCGTTGCCGCCAGGAATTCGTTCAGCTGCATCTGCAGGTCGAGGAAGCGGCTCTGAGCGTCGGCGTAAAAAGCGTCCTGCGGCAGACTCGTCAATTCAAGAAGCTTTTGATTGACCGGATTCATGGCGGGTTTCCTCGAAACGGGAGATCGGTCGGAACAGGCGCCGTTCAGATGAATGGCGAGCAGGCAGAAAAGCAGGAGCCCTCGGCTCATTTCAGCCTGGTCATGTCCTGCGCCAGCAGATAGGGATGGCAGCTGTCGCAGAAGCGGTTGTACGACCCGGCGATCGGACCGCTGTCATACATCACGCATTTGTCTGTGTCCACGCGGCAGTGGTTGCCAAAACCCTCATCGGCCTGGTTGGGGTGGGCCGGGATGCCTGTCATGCCATTGGCCGGATCGCCCTTGGGCACCTGGACGAACGCATGCCCCAGCTCATGCACGATGGTGTTCTGGAAGTCATCGGCTTCGCTGGGGTCGAAGACCGCCACATTGACCGAAACACCACCGACCTTGGTCGACATCCCCAGAATGGACCGTGCGCCCCGAATCACCAGCCCGGAGATGTCCACATGGGTCTTGGCCGGATCCCAGGGCACATTGTTCGGTGCGTTGCTGGGGAACCCGATGCGGATGCTGTTGACGCCGGCGCGACCCGAATCCAGCGTGATGTCGGCATCGGTCCAGTTGCCGGTGCGCTGCAACGTGCGGGTGTTGTCCGGCTCCAACTGGTAGATCTTCCACGTACCGGACACCACAAGGGACGCCGAGTTCACGCAAGGCTTGACGATGTAAAGCTGGCTCAGACCGGTGCAGTTGAGGTCCAGGTCCATGGGAAAGCTGTTGCGTTGGTTGCCGGGCAGGTTCACCGCATCGCTCTGGGCCGCACTGCCACTGCGAAGGTTGTGCCGCAGGTAGGCGTCGCCGATCAGGATGGGCATCTCCACGGGTCGCTCGGCCGACGCGGTATAGCCCGCAAAAAAGCTGTCACGGGTGAGGTCGCTGATGACAAGCGCATCGCCCGTGCCGCCACCGGCCTGGATCATGTACCGCTTGTAGACCGCCGGGCCACCCTGGATGGATGCCTTGGCAACGTTCAGCGCCGGGGCCGAATCCATGAAGGCACGCACGCGCTCGTACTGGCCCACCGCGCCCGCGAGCGCCGGGTTGTTGATTCCTGGCACCTTGACCTCGCGGTACCAGAACTTGCGCCATACCGCGAGCTTCTTCTCGGCGCGCACCGGCTTGCGCTTGTCGTTGCCGGCCTGGCCGTGCACGTACTTCGCGAAATGGACATCCTGCTCGATGTACGCCGCGGGATGGAACACGTCGCCGCCGAAGCGCGAGAGCACCAGCTCCTTCTTCGCCGCGCCCTTGTCGTCGGTGGCCTGCGACATGTGCAGCAGCTTCGCGCGGTCGTCCTTGTCCTTGTGCTTCACCTCCGCCGTGATGTCCTTCCACTGCCAGGCGTTCGGCAGGCCGACGCCCCAGTTCCCGTCCTTCATGTTGTTCGCATCCTCGGCGAGCATGAAGTACAGCGCGACGTCCTTGATCGGCTCAGTGAGCTTCGCGGTGATCGTCACCTTGCGGCCGTCGCTGTCGGCCTTGAAGTTGATGTAGAAGCGCTCCTTGTCCTCGTCCCACGCGCCCGGCTTCCCGGACTCCGCGGTGTAGTCGAGCTTCACTTCCTTGATCTGCACCACGGTCAGGTGCGCCCAGTCGGCGTTTTGCTTGGGCTTGTGGTGCTGCGTGTGCGGCGAGTCCATGTCCGCGCGGTCGAGGTCGAGGCCGACGACGAGCTCGCGCCACTTCTTGGTGGCGGCCGCGCCCTCGATCCAGAACTCGTACTCCTTCGCCTTGAGCTCGCTCACCTTGACCTTGGCCGTGTCGCCGGTCTTCTCCGTGCCCTCCCAGTCCTTGTCGAAGAACTTCACGCTGCCGTTCTCGCCCCGCTGGGAAAACGCGATCACGTAGTCGTCGGTCCCCGCGGGCCACTGGTCGGCGACGAGCTTCTGCACCACGGCCTTGGCCCGGGCGTGGTTGTTGTCGGCTTGCACGTGGAGGAGGCGTCCTTCCTTCACCTTCTTCTCGTCGCTCAGCGCCTTCTGCTCGGGCAGCTGCTTGTCCTTGAGCTCCGTCCAATAGCTGCTGTAGGGCTGGACGTCCGGGTGGACGGCGATGTCGAGATCGGCCTTCTCGTAGCGGTGCAGCTTCATCTCGATCTCGACCACGCCCATCTCCTCCTGGGCAGGATCCTTCACCTCGATATGGTCGGGTTGATCCGCGGGGTCGAGCGTGAGCTTCGCGGTGAACTTGCCTTTCGAACTCGCCTTGAGGTAGAGCTCGAAGTTGCCGTCCAGCAGCTCCGCGTTGGTGAGCTTGCGGCCCGACAGCTTGCTCTTGCACTCCTTGTCGGTGTAGACCTCGACGTTCGCCGGGCTGACCTCGAATTTGCCGCCGCCGGCGTAGCTCGGCGTGCCGGTGCTCTGGCTCGCCACGACGCGCACGCGGGTAACGTCGTCGGTGGCGACCTTTTTCTCCGAGGCCTCCTGGTGCGACGAAAGCTTGCGGTCGAGCACCACCACCTTGTATTCCATTCTGATCTTCGGCGTGACGACGTTGAGGCGCCGCTTCACGTCGAACCGCACGCTCGTCGTGCCGCCGCCCTTGACCACGACGTTCTGGCTGTTGGGCGCTTCGAAAAGGGCGGCCGGCAGCCTGGCGGAGACGTTGTACATCCCACCCGCGACGCTCGCGAAAGTGTGCGAGCCGGTCTTGCCCTTGTGGCTCAGGCCGGCCGGCCCGGAACCGCCGAGCTCGGCCTCCTGCGTCACCAGCTTGCCGCGGTCGTCGTAAACCTCGACCAGCAGATTGCCGACGGGCGCCGCCTTGAAGATCAGCACCTCGCTGCCGCCAGGGCTGACCGAGGCCTGGGGGGTTTCCTTGGTGATGACATAGCTCGAGAACTCGGGCGGCATGGTGACGTTTGCCGAGTAGCTGCCGGGCGTGCGGTCCTTGAAAATGCTTGCGCCGAGCTCGTCGGTCTTGCCGGATCCGGCCGTCGGGCCCTTCACCGCGGCGGTCGCGCCTTTGATCGGCTCGCCGGTGTCGCCGCGCACGACTACCACCGCGAGCGTCCCGAGCTGCTTGGGACACTTCTGCGCGTGCCGGGTCACGCCCCGGCCTCCCGGCGCGCATCCGCGACGCGCTTGGCGAGCGCCGACAGCGCAGGGTTCGGCGCCGCGTCCGCGAGCTGCGCCTCGATGATCGCGAGCTTGGTCGGCCCCTCCGTGTCGGGCCGCTCGAGCCAGTTCCGGATCCAGTCGACCGGCGTATCGCGCGGCAGCATGCGCCAGGCGAGCCCGAGGGCGATGAACGCCGCCAGGTCGGGCGTTTCCTCGATGCCGTACTTCGTCGCGCTGTCGATGCCGCGTTGAACGATCGTGCCGAGCCGCGCGGCCGGCGCCTCGCCCGCGCCTGCCGCGCGATTGAGCTCGGGAAAAGTCGTCGCGATCACGCGCTCGAGGCGCGCGCGCACCACCTCGGCCATGTGCCGCTCGATGGCGTCGAGCTGCCGCGGTTCGAGCACGAGCATGAGTGGATCCCCCTCGGTTTTCGGTGAAACCGGTCCTGGCCCGCTTCCCCCTCGGAGCGCAGGGCGGCGAACCCACTCTATCAGGAGTTCACGGCCGCGTCAGTGGGTCCGTCAACCCGGCTTGCAGGGGCCTTCCGCGCGCTGCCACGAAGCCTGCCGCAGCGCTCCGTCGCCGACGGTGTAGTGCGCTTCCACGCATTCCCGCTCGGCTACGTCGGAGGCGCCCGCGTCCCGCTCGCCCCGGTCGAGCGGCATGCGGCAGGTGCGCTCCGCGCGCACCGCGGCGCCGCCGCCCTCGGGCCCGATCCGCACCCTCGCGTCGCACTGGCCGCCGTGGCGCCACAGAGGCTCGAGCAGCTCCATCGACGGACACCAGCCGCCCGCGTCCTTCGCCAGCACGTAGGCGGCGTGCGACGGCGTGCCGCCCTGCTGCAGCTCCACCGCGACCACCGCCAGCGCCTCGATCGGCGCCGCGGCGCGGGCGAGCGGCGCCTGCGCCGCGGGCGGGCTGCAGCTCGTGATCTGGAGCGCGTTGTCCTTGTCGCGGGCGCTGCCCGACAGGCATTCGCGCAGCTGCGCGCAAGCCCCAGCGAGCGAGTCGACCGGCGCGAGCCGGCAGGCGAGGGGGCCGGCGGCGGTGCACTGGCGGGGGAGCGTCGGCTGGACCGCAGCGCCGGCCTTGGCCGGCTCGGCGGTGGGCTTGCGCCCTTCGCCGCACGCGGCGAGGGCGATCAGGAACGCCGCCAGGGCCAGGTTTCGCATGACTACTTAGGGGGATACCGCTGCCAACGGTTCGCCGCTAGAGTATAGACCGGGAAGAAAGACGCTTTGCCTCGGGGGGGTTAGCGGACCGCATGGCGTATCTGGTTACCGTCGAAACGCGGAGCGAGGGCCGTCTCGCACCGCCCGAACGGCGCACGGTGAACACGTCGCGCATGACGATCGGGCGCGGCGCCGAATGCTCGGTGCGGCTGGACGACACGAAGAGACACGTCTCGCGCGTTCACGCAGTGGTGGACGTGCAGGGCCTTGGCCACATCCTCACCGTAACGTCGACGGTGAACCCGGTGATGCTCAACGGCGCGCGCGTCGGTCCCGGCGAAACGGCGCCGGTCAAGGCCGACGACGTGATCGAGATCGGCGACTTCGCAGTGCAGGTGCTCGAGGTCCACGAAGCGCAGCCGACGCCGGGCGCTTCCTCGGCGCGACAGATGCCTTCCTCGCCGTTCGACTTCGGCCTCGGCGGAACCGGCGACACCGTGCCGGGCGACGATCCGTTCCGGGGCCTGGACGATCTCCTTCCGCCCAAGCCGCCGCCGCCGGCGCCGCGGCCGGATGCGGGAGGTCTCGACTCGTTCCAGGTGGCTGCGCCCGCGAAGGCCGCGGGGCGCGGCGGCGGTCTGGTCGATGGCCTGGGCGGCATCTCGCACTTCGATCTCGGCACGCCCGGCGACAGCTCCGATCCGCTGGTGCACCTGCTGAACTCGGCGGGCGCGGCGGGAGAGGCCGCCGGCGGACCGAGCTTCAATCCGCAGCCGTTCGGCGCGGGCGCGGCCTCGCTCGACCAGATCCTCGGGCGTGGGCCGGCCACGCCGATCGGCCAGCCGCTCGTCGACATGCTGAAGCAGCAGGGCGGCGGCGCCTCGAACATCGACCACGTGCAGCCGCTGAATGTCGCTTACAACGCGCCCGCGGTCCGCTCGGAGCCCCGCAAGCCTCCGCTCGAAGCCAAAACTCCCAACACACCCTCGACGGATCCCTTCGGCGACTTCGATCCGTTCGCGAGCCTCGTCGGTCGCAAGCCCGCCGAGCCGATTGCGCCGCTGGAGGAGATCCCGGAGCCGCAGCCGCGGGAAGAAGAGTTCGCGCCGCCGCCTCCACCTGCCCGGGCCGCGCAACCCGCATCCGCAGCCGCAACGACCTCTGCGGCCGCGGCGTTCCTCGAAGGAGCGGGACTCGCACATCTGCAGATTTCCGAAGCCGACGCGGACAAGTTCCTGCGCGAGAGCGGCACCATCGTGCGCGCGTGCGTCGAGGGATTGATCGGCCTTCTTCTGGCGCGCAGCGAGCTCAAGAAGGAGATGCGCGCCGAAGACCGCACCATGGTCGCCTCGCGCGACAACAATCCGCTGAAGCTGATGACCGATCCGCGCGAGGCGCTGAGCTATCTCTTCGATTCGCGCGAGCGGCTGAGCGGCGCGTTCCTGCCGCCGGTGCAGGCGGTGGGCGACGCCTGCGACGATCTGCGCGTGCACGAGATCGCCCTCATGGCGGGCATGCGCGCCGCGTTCCAGGGCGCGCTCAAGCGCTTCGATCCGCAGCTCATCGAGCGCGAAGCCGACAAGCAGAAGGGCTCGTTCAGCCTGAACAAGAAAGTGAAGCTGTGGGACGCGTTCGTCGCGCACCACGAGAAGCTCACGCGCGACGCCGAGGACGACCTCCTCAAGGTGTTCGGCAAGGAGTTCCTGGGCACCTACATGGCGCAGGTGCGCCGGCTACGCAGCGGTCCGAAGCACTAGCCAGGGGTAGTCCGCAAGACGCAACCCGGATAGCGCATCCCTCGCTTCGACCGCGCCCCTGCGCCCGTAATGGCCGCACGCCAAAGTGTCCGGCGTGCGCGTGCGTGGACTCTTCGGGCTACTGTGCTCCCTCCTTTTGGGGGTCGCGGGCTGCTCGACCACCAAGGAGATCGCGCCGATCCCGCAGGAGGGCACGATCAGCCGCTCGATCACCTGGGTGCTCGTCGACGACCCGGCCAAGGCCTGCGACGAGAACCTGGGCAAGCCGCTCATCGGACAGCGGCTCGCCTGCGCCCGGCTTCGGGGCAACGACTGCACCATCTACGTGAAGCCGCCGCGCAACGAGAACGACCGTAACGCGATCTACGTCCTGGGCCACGAGGCGCTGCACTGCTTCGCCGGCCAGTTCCACTACGCCTGGAACTAGCCTTTCGTCGCTCCTGAACGGGCAGTAGTGCACGCCGCTGCGGCCCGCGCCTGACTTACTTCCTAGCGCTGTCCGGCCGGCTGCCGATAGCCTTCGCGGTAGCTAAGGCGCTACAACAAGAAAAGCGGACAACCGGATGAGAATAATAAGAAAAGCGCTATTCCCGGCGATCGTGTTCTGCGCCGCTGCCGGGGCGGCGGGCTGCAGCGTGAACAAGCCCGTCGACCCGATTCCGGCGCAGGGCACGATCAACCGCTCGATCACCTGGGTCCTGGCCGACGATCCTTCGGGCGCATGCGATGCCAACGTCGGCAAGCCCATCATCGGCGTGCGTAACGCCTGCGCCCGCGTGCGCGGCAACGAGTGCACCATCTACGTGAAGCCGCCGCGCAACGAAGACGACCGCAGCGCGATCTACATCCTCGGCCACGAGGCGCTGCACTGCTTCGTCGGGCACTTCCATTACGCAGTGAACTAAAAGATAAATCGCGCCGCGGCGCGCCGTCCTTTCGAGCCCGAGATGGCCGTAGTGACTATTGCGACACGCGTAATTAGTCTGCTACGCTTGGTTCGGGCAAGTCGAATCAAGTAGAAAAGTCACGTAGTTATCCAAAAAAACCCGGTTGGGTTTGCCTAGGCGTCCCGCGTAAGCGGGAGGGGAGCTTCGCACTGCGGGGGCGAAGCCTGGAACACGAAATCCAGAGGCGCCAGGGGAACAATGTCAGGAATAAGAACGCTTTTCGCGGCCGCGGCCGCGTGCTTCAGCATCGTCGCCTTTGCTCAGGTGCCACCGGCCCCGCCGCGTACCGGCGACATCCTTAGGGAGCAGGCACCAAAGCAGGAGCTTCCTGTCTCTCCGTCGACGGCGCCGGTGCTGCCGCAGGTCGCGCCGCCAAAGCCGGCGCTCCCGGCCAGCACCAAGGTGAACGTTACGGTCAAGGACTTCCGCTTCAGCGGAAACACCGTTTTCACCTCCGCGGAGCTGCGCGAGCTGGTGCGCGAGTTCATCGGTAAGACGCTCGACTTCAACGGCTTGAATGACGCGGCGAGCCGCGTGCAGCGCCACTACCGCGAGCGCGGCTACTTCCTCGCCGTGGCATACCTGCCGCAACAGGAGATCAGGGAGGGGATCGTCGAGATCGCGGTGCTCGAAGGCCGCCTCGGCCAGATCAACCTTCAGGTCGACCCGAAGACGAAGCTGCGCGAGTCGTTCGCGCGCGGCATCCTCGCCGCGCACCTGAAGCCCGGGGACCTCATCACCGAAAACAGCCTCGAGCGGCCGCTGCTCCTGCTACGCGACCTTCCGGACACGGAGGTCACCTCCGAGCTCGGGCCGAGCAAGACCCAGCTCGGCGCCGCCGACCTCACCGTCAAGCTCTCGGAGAACACCAAGCATTTCAACGGCTACGTCGACGCCGACAACTGGGGTAACCGCTTCAGCGGCGCGTACCGTGCCGGCATCAACCTGAACGCCGGCGACCTCACCGGCTACGGCGATCTCCTGAGCTTCCGCGGCTTCATCACCGACGAGAGCATGAAATTCGGCCGGCTGGCCTACGTGATCCCGTTCGGTCACTACGGCACGCGGATCGGCGCCAGCGCCACCAGCTTCAGTTACAGCCTCGGCAAGGACTTCGCGCCGCTCAACGCCGACGGCGATGGCCAGGTGTATACGGTCTACGCGCTGCACCCGATCCTGCGCACGCGCAACGCCAACGTCTTTGTCCAGGCCGCAGCAGAACGCAAGGACCTCGAAGACCGGCAGGCCTTCACCGACACTGGAGCCTTCCTCGGCCGGGTGGTAGACCAGACGATCACTAACGGCAAGCTCGGCGTCGTGGGCGACTTCCGCGACCGGCTGATGTCAGGCGGACTGAACTCCTACGCCGTGACCGTGACGGGCGGCAAGCTCGAAATCCAGCCGGACACAGAACTGGCGGGCGACCAGGCCCCGGGCACCGGGGCCCAGACGGCGGGGCATTTCAGCAAGCTGAACGTCGAATTCCGCCGCCTCCAGCGGCTCAGCGACCAGTTCAACCTGCTTTTCGCCTATACCGCGCAGGGGGCGAACAAGAACCTCTCCGCGGCGGAGAAGATGGCGCTCGGCGGCCCGACCGGCGTGCGCGCCTATCCCGTGGGCGAAGCTCCGGGTGACCTCGGCCAGCTCGGCACGCTCGAGCTGCGCTACATCGTCCCCAAGCTCCAGGTGTTCGGCGGCGATCTCACGCTTTCCACCTTCGTCGACCACGGCCAGGTCAAGACGCAGCAGACGCCGCCGTCGGCGGCGATCGCGCCAAACAACCAGAACATGCGCTCGCTGACCGGCGCGGGCATCGGCATTTCGCTCGGGCGGGAAGGCAATTTCCTGTTCCGCATGGACATCGCGACGCCGCTCGACAACGAGACGCCGACCTCGGACTCGAAGAAGATGGATCCGCGGATCTGGGCACAGGCGATCAAATGGTTCTGATACTGCGCGCGAGACGCAGGCAGCGGACCGCACGCACCGAATTGGGCAGATTTGGAATTGGTGAACGGACGCTTTACGGAGCGTCCATTTCGCAACCGACGTAATGGGCACGGCGCGCGAGCTGCGCGCGTAAGGGGAGGAAGCAATGAAGCACGGCAAGATCACCCGGTCCGGCGACCGGACGGCGCAGTCTTCCGAATTCAACGTTCCGGCGCCGCGGCTGCGTCAGTCGGTATTCGCCGTCAGAGTGGCCCTGGGAAGTTTGGCCACCGCCACCGCGCTCCAGCTCGCCGCACCGGCCGCGTACGCGCTCCCGACCGGCGAGCAGCTCATCAGCGGCAACGCTACCGTGTCGCGGAACAGCAGCAACACGGTGATGGACATCAACCAGAGCACGCAGAATGCGGGGTTCAACTGGACCTCGTTCTCG
>DATLUZ010000164.1:0-30231 GCA_035577785.1 Burkholderiales bacterium
TCGAGCGAGAGCAGCATGATCAGCCCGAACCAGGTCAGGTCGAAGCCGAGCGACTTGGCGAGCGGGAAGAAGATCGGCGCGGTGAGCAGCATCTTGGACAGCGGGTCCATGAAGCTGCCGAGGAAGATGATGACGCCGATCATGATGTAGAGCATCTCGATCGGCGTCACCTGGAAGCTGATCGCCCAGTTCAGCAGCCCGCTCGAGGCGCCCGAGAAGGCGAGCACCTGGCCGAACGTGGCCGAGCCGAAGATCACCAGGAAGGCCATCACGGTCACGCGCAGCGCGCCGTCGAGCGATTTCCTGAACGCCTGCCAGGTCATCTCGCCGTAGCAAGCCGCGAGCACGATCACCGACACGGCGCCGAGCGCTGCCGCCTCGGTGGGCGTGCACCAGCCGACCAGCATGATCAGCACCGAGAAGACGATGATCGCCACCATCGGGATCACGTCGACGACGAAGATGCGCAGCTTCTCCCGCGTCGAAATCGACTGGACCTCGTACGGCGGCGCCGCCGACGGGTCGACCACCGTCCAGCCCCAGATCAGGACGCCGTACATTGCCGCGAGGACAAAGCCGGGAATCACGCCGGCGATCAGCAACGCTCCGACGTCGGTCTGGCCGAGCGTCGCCAGCAGCACGGTGAGCGCCGAGGGCGGAATGATCACCGCCAGGCCGCCGATGCCCATGATCGGCCCGATCGAAAGGTACTTGCTGTAGCCGCGCCGCATCATTTCAGGCGCCATCAGGCGGCCAAGCAGCGCGCACGCGCCCATCGACGAGCCGGCCGGTCCGGCGTAGGCGGTGCCGCCGATCAGGGTCACGTAGGCGAGGCGGCCGCGGATGTTGCCGAGCAGCTTGTCGGCGGCGTTGAAGCAGCGGCCGGCGAGCCCGGTGTGATAGAACAGCTCGCCCATCAGCAGGAACATCGGGATCGGCACCAGCGGGAAGCTGGTGAGCGCGCCGAAGCCGTTGTTGATCACCTGCTGGATGCCGACGCCGCCCCCCATGAAGATCATCGCCGCGAGCAGGTTGGTGGCGAGGAAGCCGAGCGCCACCGGCACGCCGAACATCATCAGGCCGAGGGCCGTGCCGAACAGCAGCGCCGCTGAGATGTACCAAGACATCCTGTTAATCCCAGGCCATTTCGCCTAGGTGGTGATATCCGAGAGCGGCGCCAGGAAGTTCTCGCGCTTCCACAGGAAACGCGCGAACTCGATCGCCATCATGAAGAAGGACAGCGGGATGAATCCGACCACCATCCAGCGCGGAAAATCCATCGAACGGACGTCCTTCTCGTTCTGCAGGTAGTCGCGCAGCGTCACGTCGAACCCGTACCAGGCGATCACCAGGCAGACGGTGATGCAGAGCAGGCCGATCAGTACGGTCATCGCCGCCCGCAGCCGCGGGCGCAGCGAGAGCAGCAGGATCTCGACGTAGATGTGACCCTTCTCGCGCGCCAGCCAGGGCGCGCCGAGGCAGGGCACGATCAGCAGGGCGTACTCGGTGAAGGTGAAGAAATGCGCCGAGCTCTGGTAGCCGAGGTTGCGCAGGATCACGTCGAGCGTGATCACCACCATCATCGCCGCCATCAGGAAGGCGGCGATGTACGCCATGCCGTAGACGACCCCGTCGTAGAGGCGGACGAAAATCGGGGTCAGACCCCGATTCATCAGCCCGGCGTGAAGAGCTGCACGATCTTGTCGTAGTTCTCCATGCCGCCGGCCTTCTCCATGCGCTCCTTCATGCGCTGCAGGCTGGCGGCGCGTGCCCCGGCGATGAATCGCTTGGAGGCATCGCCCGACTGCGCGACCGTCTTGATCCCGCGCGTGGCGAGCTCGGCCTCCTCCTTCTTCCACAGCGCCTGCAGGTCTGTCAGGCTGGAGAGCTCGTGCTCGATCGCGACGCGCTGCAGGATCTCGCGGGTCTTTGGTGCGAGCGACTGCCACTTCTTCTGGTTGACCAGGATCATGAGGTCGGTCTCGAAGAAGTCGGGCAGGATGCGGTACTTGATGTAACGGTCCCAGTTCAGGTCCATCAGGCCGATCTGGGTCCAGGCCGTGAGGTCGACCGTGCCGCGCTCGAGCGCGGTGTAGAGCTCGGTTGATGGCAGGTTGATGACCTGCGCGCCGAGGTAGTTGGTGAGGAACGCGTTGTAGATCGGGTTGCCGCGCACCTTGAAGCCCTTGATGTCGATGTGCCCGCTCGAGTCGAGCTTCGGCTCCTTGGTCGACCACAGGTTGAAGCGGATGCCGCTGTCGACCCAGCCGAGCAGCACCACGCCTGCGCGCTTCTGGTGGATCTGGTTCAGCAGGTCGATGCCGCCGTTCTTGCGCGCCGTCGGCCCGTCGACCGTGCTCGCGCTGACCGCGTCGCACTCGGGCACCGCGGCGGCGTAGAACGCGCACGGGCTGTAGACCATGTCGACCACGCCGCTGCGCACCGCGCCGGGCTGCTCCATCATGCCGATCGCCTCGGGCCCGCCGCGCACCTGGATCGCGAACACGCCCTTGCCGGCGTCGTTCGCCTTCTTCACGAACTCGAGGAAGCTGCGCGAGTAGACGAGCGAGGCCGGGAACACGTGCGTGGCGCTGATGGTGTCCGCAGCCATCGCTGTCGGTCCAATACAGGCTAGCGCCAGCGCGGCGGCCAAGAAGCGTGCTCTCACGGACCCTCCTCCTGCAGTTGAGACGGCTTCACGTCACCTGGTTGTCCAGACGGCGCGGGGCATCTTACCATCCGTCGAGTGACGACGGTCTTCTCCGCCTTCGAGCGCACCGCCCGCGCGCACGGCGCGAGGCCGTTCCTTCAAGTGCTCTCGGAAGGCGTCGAGTACCGCTACAGCGATGCCTTGAGCCTCGTCGATTCCATTTCCCGCAGGTATCGCGAGGCGGGATATGGCGCAGGCCACCGCGTGGCGCTGCGGCTGCCGAACTGCTCCGAGTTCCTGCTGCACTTCCTCGCGCTCAATTCGCTCGGCGCAGCGGTGGTTCCGGTCAATCCGGACTATCGCGCCGCCGAGCTCGATTACGTGCTCACGCACAGCGAGGCCGCCGCGGTCATTACGCGCGACGAGCTCGAGCACCCCCCTCCACCCGGCCCTCGGGGCGCCGCCACCGAGTGCGCGCTGCTCTACACGTCGGGGACGACCGGCAAGCCGAAGGGCTGCCTCCTCGACAACTTCTACTTCCTCAACGTCGGCCGGCGCTATCTGGAATTGGGCGGGCTGTGCGCCTTGCAACAGGGCGAAGAGCGGCTCATCACCCCGCTGCCGCTATTCCACATGAACGCGCTCGCGGTGTCGACCACGGCCATGATCCTCGCGGCGGGCTGCGTGGTGCAGCTCGACCGTTTCCATCCGAAGACCTGGTGGCGCGACGTCGCCGCCTCGCGCGCGACCATCGTGCACTATCTCGGCGTCATGCCGGCCATGCTTCTCTCCCAGGAGCCCGGCCCCTTCGACCGGTCGCACCGCGTGCGTTTCGGCTTCGGCGCCAATGCGAACCCGCGCGACCACGCCGCCTTCGAGGCGCGCTTCGGCTTCCCGCTGGCCGAGTCCTGGGCCATGACCGAGACCGGCGGCGGCGCGATGATCTCCGCGAGCCGCGAGCCACGCCACGTCGGCACGCGGTGCTTTGGATTTCCCCCCCACGACCTCGACGTCCAAATCGACGACGGGACCGGCGAGCTGCTGGTTCGTCAGAGGGGAAAGGACCCCAGACGCGGCTTCTTTTCGGGCTACCTGAAGGACGCGGCCGCGACCGAAGAGGCCTGGCGCGACGGCTGGTTCCACACCGGCGACGCGGTGCGCCGCGGCGAGGACGGCGAGCTCCACTTTGTCGACCGGATCAAGAACATCATCCGCCGCGCCGGGGAGAACATCGCCGCGCTGGAGGTCGAGGCCGCGCTCGCCGACCATCCCGCCGTCGCCCAGGTCGCGGTGATCGCCGCGCCCGATCCGGTGCGCGACGAAGAAGTCTTTGCTTGTATCGTATTGAGAGACCAAGGGACCGCGGGTCTCGAGCTGGCACGGTCGATACAAGATCATTGCCTCGCGCAGCTTGCCTACTTCAAGGCGCCGGGCTACGTCGCCTTCACCGACGCCCTGCCGACGACTTCGACCAACAAGGTGCAGAAGGCGAAGCTGGCCGATTTCGCCTTCGACCCGGACAAGCGCTTCGACCTGCGCGGTAGGAAGCGCCGCGCGCAATGAGGCAGCCTTACGACGGCGTGGTCCTCGCGGCGCCGGTCACCGTGCCGTACGTGCGCTATTCCATCCGCTCTGCGCACTGGTGGCTTGCAACAGCATTTTCTTCTCTCCTAGAAAGATCCAGGCTGAAGAAGGAGCAGATCGACGGCCTCACCGTCTCCAGCTTCACGCTCGCGCCCGATACCGCCATCGGCTTCACCCAGCACATCGGCCTCTCCCCGCGCTGGCTCGACCATGTGCCGCTCGGCGGCGCGAGCGGCGTTGTCGCCCTGAGGCGCGCCGCGCGTGCCGTGCAGGCAGGCGACGCCGAGGTCGTGGCCTGCCTCGCCGGCGACACCAACCACGTCGATTCCTTCCGCCTGACGCTCGCGAACTTCAGCCAGTTCGCGCGCGACGCGGTCTATCCTTACGGCGCCGGTGGCCCGAACGCGAGCTTCGCCTTCCTTACCGCGCATTACATGCAACGCTACGGCGCGAAGCGCGAGGACTTCGGCAGGCTTTGCGTTGCGCAGCGCTCGAATGCCCTGCGCAATGCCCACGCTTTATTCAAGAGGGAATTAAGCTTGGAGGAGTATCTCCGGGCGCGACCGATCGCCGAGCCGCTGCATCTCTTCGACTGCGTCATGCCCTGCGCCGGCGCAGAGGCTTTTTTGGTAACAAGTGAAGATCGGGCCAGATCCGTGAAGCTGCCCTTCGCCCGATTGTTGGGGACGATCGAACGACACAACGCCTTCAGCGCCGACCCGGTCCAGCTGCGCGCGGGCTGGGCGCTCGATCGCGACGAGCTCTACGCGCAGGCGGGGTGCTCCCCGCGCGACATCGATTTCGTGCAGGCCTACGACGACTACCCGGTCATCACGCTGCTGCAGCTCGAGGATCTCGGCTTCTGCGGCAAGGGCGAAGGACCGTCCTTCGTGCGCGAGCATCGCTTCACCTGGGACGGCGACTTCCCGCTCAACACGAGCGGCGGCCAGCTTTCCGCGGGACAGGCTGGGGCCGCGGGCGGCTTCCTCGGCATGGTGGAGGCGATCCGCCAGCTCACCGCCGAGGCATCCGGGCGGCAGGTGCCGGACGCGAAGATCGGGCTCGTGAGCGGATTCGGCATGATCAACTACGATCGCGGCCTCGGCAGCGGGGCCGCCATCCTTGCAGCCGGACAGTGAAGAAAAAAAACCCCATTCTGAGGACTCGGCTCCCGACCCTGCCGCCGGCGGCGCGCAGCCGAGTCGCACTCGGCCTCACCGCGGCCGCGGCGCTTGGCCGGTTCGAACTGCAGCAGTGCGGCGATTGCGGGACGGTGCAGTACCCGCCGCGCGAGGCTTGCCAGAATTGCCTCTCTACAAAAATATTCTGGAAACCCCAACCGGGTGAAGCCGAGTTGCTCGCCAGCACCGTCCTGCACCACAGCAACGATCTTTTCTTCCGCGAGCGCCTGCCGTGGCGCCTCGGACTCGCCAGACTCGCCTGCGGCCCGACAGTGGTCGCTCATCTGCATGCCGGCGTGCAGAATGCTCCGGCGAGGATCCGGGTCACGGCGCGCCTCGACCGCGCCGGACAGGCGGTGCTCGTAGGCTTGCCCGACAAGGAGAACGTGAACATGGCCGAAGACCGCCAGCTGCGCGAATTCAGCTGCGACCCGAAGCATCGCAAGGTGCTCGTCACCGACGGCAAGAGCAGCCTCGGCCAGGCGCTGGTCAAGGCGCTCGCCGCGGCGGGGGCGGACCTCATCTGGGTCGGCCACGCCGAGCCGTGGAAGCGCTTTCCGGGATTCGACGAACTGCAGAAGCTTCCCCAGGTGACGCTGGTGCCGCTCGACGTCACCGATTCGAGGAACGTGCGCGAGCTCGCGGCCGAGGTCGGCGCCAAGGTCGACATCCTCGTGAGCAACGCCGAGATCCACCGCACGCACGGCATCGCGAGCCGCCAGGGCGTGGAGACGGCGCGCGCGGAAATGGATGTCAACTACTTCGGCCTGCTACGGCTCGCGCAGGAATTCGGACCGGCGATGCGCGCGCGTGGCGCCGACGGCCTCGCGAGCGCCGTGGCGTGGGTCAACCTGCTCTCGATCTACGCGCTCGCCAACTTCCCGCCGCACGGCACCTTCTCGGCGTCCAAGGCCGCGGCACAATCGCTCGCGCAGTGCCTGCGCGCGGAGATGCGTCCGGCGGGCGTGCGGGTGGTGAACGTCTTTCCCGGACCGATCGATGACGAGTGGAATCAGCTCCTGGCCCCTCCCAAGCTCGCGCCGGCCGCGCTCGCGAGCGCGATCGTAAGCGCGCTGCGCGAAGGGGTCGAGGACCTCTACCCCGGCGACGTGGCGCAGGAGTGGCTCGAGCGCTGGCGCGACAATCCCAAGGCCCTCGAAAGAGAGCTGTCCTCATGAGCGCCCTCGCCTCTTTTACGAAGGAATTGTTGTCGGGAAAGATTCGCGTCATCGATCTTACCCAGACCTTATCGCCCGAATTCCCGCACATCAGCCTGCCGCCCGAGATGGGACAGGCGTGGCCGTTCCGGATCGAGGAGGTGTCGCGCTACGACGAGCGCGGGCCCGCCTGGTATTGGAACAACTTCTCCTGCGGCGAGCACACCGGCACGCACTTCGACGCGCCGGTCCACTGGATCTCGGGCAAGGACCTGCCGCAGAACGCCACCGACAGCATCCCGCCCGAGCGCTTCGTCGGCCCGGCGTCGGTTTTGAATTGCAGTGACGAAGCGAAGAAGGATGCCGACTTCCTTCTCACTGTGGACTGGATCAAGAGTTGGGAAAGGAAGCACGGACGCATCCCGCCGAAAGCCTGGGTTCTGATGCGCACCGACTGGTCCAAGCGCTCCGACCCCGCCGCCTACCAGAACTACGACGAGACCGGCCAGCACACTCCGGGACCGGACGCCGACGCGGTGAAGTTCCTGGTCGAGGAGCGCGACCTCCTTGGCTTCGGCACCGAGTCGATCGGCACCGACGCGGGGCAGGCGCAACATCTTCGTCCGCCCTACCCCTGCCACTACTTCATGCACGGCGCCGGCCGCTACGGCCTGCAGTGCCTCGCCAACCTTGACCAGCTTCCGCCCACGGGCGCGGTCGTGATCGCGGCCCCGCTTAAGATCCGTAACGGCAGCGGCAGCCCCCTTCGCGCGATTGCTCTGGTAGAAACATAATCGGGGACGGACCACGTTTTCTCCCGCCACCGCCTGCAGGGGAAGCGCGAAAATAAACGTGGTCTGTCCCTGATTTCGGTTTTGATAGGGACGGTGAATCGATGAGCAAGCAGAAGATCTGGTTCCAGGGCGCGACGGACAAGGTGCACATGGCGCCGTACATCGCCAAGGTCGAGGCGCACCTCAAGTCCATCCTCGAGCCGGAGTTCGAGGCGACGTTCCACACCACCACGCCGCCCGCGACGACGACGCACGCGATCACCGAGTTCCGGATCGCGCGCAACCTCATTCGCAACGCGGTCGAAGCCGAGAAGCAGGGCTACGCCGCGATGGCCATCACGCATTTCCAGGACGCGGGCCTCGCCGAGGTGAAGTCGGTGGTCGGCATCCCGGTGCTCGGCCTGGGCGAGATCACGCTCTTCCACGCCTGCACGCTCGGGCGCAAGCTCGGGCTCGTCACCATCAATCCGGTGTTCATCCCGTGGCACGAGGACCAGGTGATCCGCTATGGCCTGCAGCAGCGCGTGGTCGGAGTGCGCGCGGTAGACGCCAGCGTCAAAGACTTCATCGACGCCTTCGCCGATAAGAAATCCTATGACGCCCTCCATCTCAAATGGGAACGCGAATGCCGCGTACTGCTCGATGCCGGCGCCGACGTCATCGTGCCGGCCGGCGGCCTGCCGATGATGCTCTTCGGCGGCACGGAGATGGACGGCGCGCCGGTGGTGAACGGCGTGACGCTGATCGCGAAGAGCGCGGAGATGGCGGTCAAGCTGCGCTCGCTCGGCATGGCGCAGGTCAGCCGCAGGTCGAATTTCGTGAAGCCGCCGGAGAAGGCGCTGCGGGAGTTCCTGGAACAGGGATAAGGTGGCGAAAATACCGGCAACCTTGGCTCAGAAGCTGGTCGCGCGCGCGGCGGGGCGCGACTCGGTGACGCCGGGCGAGATCGTCACCTGCAAGGTGGATCTCGCGATGATCCACGACTCGAGCGGCCCGCGCCGGCTGAAGCCGATGCTCGAGCGCCTCGGCGCGAAGCTGTGGGACCCGTCGAAGGTCGTCCTCATCACCGACCACTACGTGCCGGCCTACGACGAGGAGAGCCGCAGGATCATCCGCATCACGCGCGACTGGGTGCGAGAGGCCGGCATCGACCACTTCCACGACGCGCAGGGCATCTGCCACGTGGTGTTGCCCGAGCGCGGCCACCTGAAGCCCGGCATGTTCGCGGTCGGCGGCGACAGCCACTCGCCCACCGGCGGCGCCTTCGGGGCGTACATGTTCGGCGTCGGCGCGACCGAGATGCTGGGAGTCCTGGTCACGGGCGAGATCTGGCTCAAGGTGCCGCACACCATCGCCATGGACTTCGACGGCGCCTTTGCTCCCGGCGTCGCGGCCAAGGACGCGATCCTCTTCCTCATCGGCCGCTTTGGCCTCGACGGCGGGCAATACCAGGCCGTCGAATACCGTGGCCCGGCGATCCGCGCGCTGCCGATGCAGGAGCGCATGACCCTGTGCAACATGGCGGCCGAGCTCGGCGCGCAGACGGGGTTGATTTCCTCGGACGGAATTACCAAGGATTTTCTCAAGTTGGAAAATCTAGAACCGTGGGAAAGCGACGAAGACGCGCCGCTCCTCGCGCACCACCGCTTCAATGCCAGCGAGCTCGCTCCCCAAGTCGCAGCACCGCACAGCCCGGCCAAGACCCGGCCGGCAACCGAGTTCGCAAGTGTGCGACCGCAGCTCGCCTACATCGGCGCCTGCACCGGCGCGAAGCTCGAGGACCTGCGGATGGCGGCGCGCGTCTTGAAAGGCAGGAAGGCGGCCATCCGGCTTCTCGTTGCGCCCGCCAGCCTGCGCGACCAGGACGTGGCGAAAAGCGAGGGAACCCTGCAAGTTCTTCTGCAGGCCGGGGCGGAGCTGCTCCCGAGCGGCTGCGGCCTTTGCGCGGGCTACGGCGAGCACCTGCTGCCCGAGAACATGGTTGCGATCTCGAGCACCGCGCGCAACTTCCAGGGCCGCATGGGCGCGGCTTCGTCCCAGGTGTACCTCGCTTCGCCGTACACGGTCGCCGCCACGGCCGTGGCCGGCCGTATCTGCGATCCGCGCGAGTTGCTGCAATGAGGGCCTGGGTGCTGGGCGACAACGTCGACACCGACGTGATCACGCCGGGGCGCTACATGAAGTTCGGCATCGACGAGATCGCAGTGCACTGCCTCGAGGCCGTGCTCCCCGAGTTCGCGCGCAGCGTGAAGCCTGGCGATGTCGTGGTCGGCGGCCGCAACTTCGGCGCCGGCTCCTCGCGCGAGCAGGCGCCCGCCGCGCTCAAGCACCTTGGCGTGGCAGCGCTGGTCGCCGAATCGTTCGCCGGCCTCTTCTACCGCAACGCGCTCAACCTCGGCCTCCCGGCTGTGGTCTGTGCCGAGGCGATGCGCATCCGCGACGGGGACACGCTTCGAGTTGATTTCGAAAAGGGCGAAATCGCGAACCTCACTACCGGTGAAACGCTGCAATGCGAGCCGATTCCGGCGCACCTCATGCAAATGGTGCGCGACGGCGGACTGCTCGCCCACCTGGAGAAGCGGCTTGGCCGAAGCCGGTAAGAAGTACGACCTGCTGATCCGGAACGTGCGCGTGGTGCGGCCGGACGCCGATGCGCCGTTCGACGGCGACATCGGCATCACCGGCGGCAAGTTCGCCAAGGTTCTTCCTGGTCTTTCCCCGGGTGAAGCGAAGGCGATCTACGACGGCAAGGGCCGGCTCGCGTTTCCGGGCGTGGTCGACGCGCACATGCACACCGGCATCTATGCGCCGCTCGCCGAGGACGCGGTGAGCGAGAGCCGCGCTGCGGCCCAGGGCGGCGTGACCACGAGCCTCAACTATTTCAGGACCGGCCAGTATTACCTCAACCGCGGCGGCCCGTACGAAACGTTTTTTCCCGAGGTGCTGAAGGTCTCGGAAGGGCGCTTCCACGTCGACTACGGCTACCACCTCGCTCCGATGGACCGCGGGCACATTTCCGAAATCGAGAGCTTGATCGAGAAGCACGGCGTCGCCTCGTTCAAGATCTTCATGTTCTACGGCTCGCACGGCCTTCATGGGCGCTCCGACAGCCAGCGCGATTTCCTGATGATCGGCGAGGACGAGCGCTACGACTACGCCCACTTCGAGTTCGTGATGCGTGGGGTGCAGGCGGCGCGCGAGCGCTTTCCGCGCAAGGCGGCGCAGATCAGCCTGTCGCTGCACTGCGAGACCGCCGAGATCATGACCGCGTACAGCAGGATGGTCGAGCGCGAAGGCAGGCTGTCGGGCCTCGCCGCCTACCACGCCGCGCGACCGCCGCATTCCGAAGGCCTCGCCGTCTTCATCGCCGCGTACCTTGCTTCCGAGAGCGCGCTGCCGAACATCAATCTGCTCCACCTGAGCTCGAGAAAGGCGCTCGATGCGGCGCTGCAGATGCAGGCGCTGTTCCCCCACATCGATTTCCGCCGCGAGGTGACGATCGGCCACCTGATGCTGGATACGGATTCGAAAGCGGGCGTACTCGCCAAAGTGAACCCGCCGATCCGGCCGCGAGCCGACGTCGAGTACCTCTGGCAGAAGCTCGCCGACGGCGCGATCGACTGGGTGGTGAGCGACCACGCCTGCTGCCGCCACGAGACCAAGGCGGCAAAGAACGCCTTCGGCAACATCTGGCTCGCCAAGTCGGGCTTTGGGGGCACTGAATACCTTCTTCCCGCCCTCATCTCCGAGGGAACGAAGCGGGGCGTGTCGTTGAATCGAATCGCTTCGCTGACGAGCGCCAATCCCGCACGGCGCTTCGGTGCCAACGCGAAAGGCGACATCGCCGAAGGCTTCGACGCCGACCTGGCGCTCGTCGATCCGCGCGAGAGCTGGACGATCCGCGCCGCCGAGTCGGAGTCGATGCAGGGCTACACGCCCTTCGAGGGCCTCGAGCTTTCCGCGCGGGTCAAGGCGACCTTCCTGCGCGGCGAGCTCGTGTGCGAGAACGGGAACGTGCTCGGAGCCGCGCGCGGGCGTTATCTTCGCCGTCCCACGTAAAGCTGCGCGAGCGATTTGTAACGCCGTGTATCCACGGCCTGTCCGGCAAACGCGTGCTTACAAAGGTGCGTCCGGCTGCTTCTCCGCCGATGCTGTAATGCACTGTCGCTTTCGACACCTTCACGGAGACACAGATGAAAAGCTGGAGAAACATCGCAGTCGGATTGGCGGCCGTCGCCGCCCTGGGCGCCGCCGCGGGCGCGGTACAGGCCCAAGGCGCCGGCGCGGGAGCGGGTTACGGCCATTCCCATGATCCGATCGCCGCCGCCGACAAAAGGCTCACCCGCCTCAAGGCCGACCTGAAGATCACCTCGGCGCAGGAACCCGCGTGGAACGCGTACGCCGACCAGGTGAAGCAGCACGCGGGCGAAATGCAGGCGTTGCACAGCCAGATGCGCCAGGGTGCGTCCGCAAACACGCGGCCCAGCGCGCCCGAGCGCGTCGAGCGTCAGGCCCAGTTCACGAAGCAGCAGGGCGAGTACCTCGAGAAGCTGGCGGGCCTGACGAAGGATCTCTACGCCACGCTCACGCCCGAGCAGAAGACACTCGCCGACCAGCGTCTTGGCGGCGGACGCCATCATCGCCATAGGGCATAACGGCGCATAACGCCGAGCAAGCAGGAACGGCATGCTGCCCGGGAGACCGGGTAGCATGTCGGTCAAAGGAGGATCGAAACCCATGTCAAAGAAAGGCTTCTTGGCCCCGCTGTGCGCCGTCGCCGCATTCACCTTGATGGCTTCCGGCGCGCGGGCGACCGGCTTCGCCACCTGCGATTCAGGGCCGCGCGAGGGCTGGCAGTCGCAGGACAAGCTCTCCGCGATGCTGAAGGAGAAAGGCTGGCAGGTGCGGCGGATCAAGGAAGACGGCGGCTGCTACGAGGTGTACGCGGTCGACGACAAGGGACAGCGCACGGAGGCCTATTTCCACCCGCGCACGCTTGCGCCGGTGCCTCGCGGCGCGAAGGCCCACAAGGGCTGAGCCGCGGTGAAGGTCTGGGACCGGTTCGTGCGCAGCGCGCACTGGTCCCTCGCCGGCTGCGTGCTCGCAGCCTGGCTCACGGCTGAATTGAAGCTCCAGTCGGCCGAGGCGCTCCACGAGTGGCTCGGCTACGCGGCGCTCGCCGTGATCGCGCTGCGCCTCGCCTGGGGCTGGATCGGCCCGCGCTATGCCCGCTTCCGCCAATTCGTCGCCGGACCGGCGCGCACGCTGGCCTATGCGAAAGCCCTGCTGCGGGGCGACGAGCCGCGCTATCTGGGCCACAACCCGCTCGGCGGCTGGATGATCGTCGCTCTCCTCTCGAGCGCCGCGCTCGCGTCCCTCTCCGGCTGGCTTTCCGTCACCGACCGTTTCTGGGGCGACGACTGGGTCCAGGAGACGCACGAGGTGCTCGGCAATGCGGTAATCGCGCTCGCCGCGCTGCACGTGGCCGGCGTCGTCTACACGAGCTGGCGCCAGCGCGAGAACCTCGCGGCCGCGATGCTGAGCGGCGTCAAGCGGCCGCCCGAACCGGGGGACATCGCTTAGTTTGTCGGTTAGGATTTGAGGCTCGATGGCGCTCACCCGGAGGCGGCTCCTGCAGGTCGGCATCGCCAGCGCTGTGCTCGCCGGCGGCAGAGCCGCATTCGCGCAGCAGGCGTCCAGGGCGAAGGGCCCGCCGGTGTGGCTCGACATGGACCAGGCCGAGCTCGACGCCGCCTACGACCAGATCAAATACGCGCCCAACCTGCCGCAGATCACCAGGCGCTATGGAACCAACAGCGACGCGGCACGTACGCGCCTCGGCGCGCCGCGACGCCTGAGCTACGGCTCGAGCCCCATCGAGGCGCTGGACATTTACGCGACCAGCAAGGCGAACGCGCCGATCCACATCTTCATTCACGGCGGAGCGTGGCGCGGCGGACTGGCGAAGGATTTCGGCTACCCGGCCGAGCTCTTCGTGCATGCGGGCGCGCATTACGTTGTGCCCGACTTCATCAACGTGGTGGAGGCGAACGGCAACCTCATGACGATGGCCGAGCAGGTGCGGCGCGCCGTGGCATGGGTCTACCGCAACGCCCAGACTTTTGGCGGCGACCCGAACCGGATTTACGTCTCCGGCCACTCCTCCGGCGGTCACCTGGCCGGCGTGGTGCTCACGACCGACTGGCGCAAGGAGTTCGACCTGGCCGCGGACCTCGTCAAAGGCGGGCTGTGCTGCAGCGGCCTCTTTGATCTCAAGCCCGTGCGGCTCTCGTTCCGCAGCTCCTACGTCAAGTTCACCGACGAAACCGAGCAGGCGCTGAGCCCGCAGCGCCACCTCGACAAGCTGAATACCCCGCTCGTCCTCGCCTACGGCTCGCTCGAGACGCCGGAGTTCCAGCGCCAGTCACGCGACTTCGCCGCCGCGGTCAAGGCGGCGGGCAAGCCGGTCCAGCTCCTGGTGGGCGAAGGCTACAACCACTTCGAGATCCCGGAGACGCTCGCCAATCCGTACGGGCTGCTCGGCCGTGCGGCGCTGGCGCAGATGAAGCTTTCTTCCGTGTGACCGAAATCCGGGACGGCTTCATCGGAGCGATCGGCAACACGCCGCTCATCCGCCTGCGCGGCGCCTCCGAGCTCACCGGCTGCGAGATCCTCGGCAAGGCCGAGTTCCTCAATCCCGGCGGCTCGGTCAAGGACCGCGCCGCGCTCTACATCATCCTCGACGCCGAGAAGCGCGGACTGCTCGAGCCGGGCGGGACGATCGTGGAAGGCACGGCGGGCAACACCGGCATCGGGCTCGCGCTGGTCGGCAACGCGCGCGGCTACAAGACCGTCATCGTGATCCCCGAAACGCAGAGCGAGGAGAAGAAAGACATGCTGCGCCTCTGCGGCGCCGAGCTGCGCGAGGTGCCGGCAGTGCCGTACAAGGACCCGAACAATTACGTACACGTATCCGAGCGCCTAGCCAAAGAACTGGGCGCCTTCTGGGCCGACCAATGGGACAACACCGCGAATCGCGAGGGCCACATCCTGAGCACCGGCCCGGAGATCTGGGCCCAGACGAGCGGCAAGGTCGACGGCTTCACCTGCGCCATCGGCACCGGGGGAACGCTGACCGGTGTTTCGATGTTCTTGAAACAGAAAAACAGGAACATCAGGATCGCGGTCGCCGACCCGCTCGGCGCGGCGATGTACAGCTGGTTCAAGCACCGCCGGCTGGAATCGAGCGGAAGCTCCATCACCGAGGGCATCGGCCAGGGGCGCGTCACGAAGAACATCGAAGGCGCGCCCGTCGACGACGCCTACCAGATCCCCGACGCCGAAGCTCTTCCCTTGGTCTTTTCGTTGCTGAAAAGCGAAGGACTGTGCCTCGGGGGCTCGAGCGGCATCAACGTCGCCGGCGCGATCCGCCTCGCGCGCGACCTCGGCCCCGGCCACACGGTGGTCACGATCCTCGCCGACTCGGGCACGCGCTACCAGTCGAAGCTTTTCAATCCTGCGTTTCTCCGGGAAAAAGGGCTTCCTTGCCCCGACTGGCTCTGAGAGCGCTCGCCGTCGTAGCCGCGACACTGCTGGCGCAGCCGGCACCCGCGGCCGACGATCTCGGATGGCCCAACAGGCCCGTACGCATCGTAGCCACCAGCCCGCCGGGCGGCTCGGTCGACCTGCTCGCGCGCATCCTGGCGCAGGACCTGACGAAGAAGCACGGCCAGCCCTTCGTGGTGGAGAACAGGCCCGGAGCCAACGGAGACCTGGGCGTCGCCAGCGTGCTGCGCGCGCCGGCGGACGGGCACGCCCTCTTCGTCGCGCCGGCCGGCCCCTTCAGCATCAACCTGAACCTGCGCCCGTCGATGCCGTTCAATCCCGCCACCGACATCGCGCCGGTGACGCTGCTCGCGGCGACGCCGCTCGTCCTCATGGTTCACCCTTCGGTGCCGGCGACGAACGTGCGGGAATTGCTCGCCTGGCTTCGCGCGCAGCACGGAAAGGCCAGTTATGCCTCGCAGGCGGTCGGCAGCACCGGTCACCTCGCGATGGAGCTATTCAAGTCGCTCACCGGCGTCGAAGCGACGCATGTGCCCTACAGGGGATCCGCAGCGCAGGCCGCCACCGACCTCGTCGCCGGTCGGGTCGCCATGAGCTTCGTCAATACGTCGACCACGATCGCCTACCTGCAAAACGGGACGCTTCGCGCCATTGCGGTCGCGGAAAAGCGCAGGATCGCGTCGCTACCGGACATCCCTACGCTGGAGGAGTCGGGGCTTCCTGGCTTCGAGGCGTCGGCGTGGATCGGGCTCGGTGCCCGGGCCGGCACCCCCGACGCCGTGGTCCTCCAGCTCGCGCAGGACGCGACTCAAGCGCTTGCGCAGCCCGAAAGCCTGCGCCGGCTGGCCGCCTTGGGCATCGAGCCGCGCCCAATGCCGCCGGGGGAATTCGCCGCCTTCATCGGCCACGATACCGAGCGTTGGGCGGAAGTGATCCGCCGCTCCGGCGCAACCGCCGAATAGACCGAGCTAGAGCGGTTTTTTGATGAAGTGCGCGATCTCGCCGACGACGCCGCGGCGGAAGGTGAGCACGCAGATTACGAAGATCACGCCTTGCACGACGGTGACCCAGGCGCCGAGCTGGGCGAGGTAGTTCTCCATCGTGATGATGATGAAGGCGCCGACCACCGGGCCGAAGATGGTGCCGAGGCCGCCGAGGAGCGTCATCAGCACCACCTCGCCGGACATGGTCCAGTGCACGTCGGTGAGCGAGGCGAGCTGGAACACGAGCGCCTTGACGGCGCCGGCGACGCCGGCGAGCGTGCCCGAGAGGACGAACGCCATGAACTTGTAGCGCACGCTGTCGTAGCCGAGGGAGGTCGAGCGCGCCTCGTTCTCGCGGATCGACTTCAGCACCTGGCCGAAGGGCGAGTGGATCACGCGGTAGATGAGGAGGAACCCGGCGATGAACACCACGAACGTGGTGTAGTACATCGCCCAGATGTTGGCGAGGTCGATGAAGCCGAAGAGCCTGCCGCGCGGCACCGACTGGATGCCGTCCTCGCCGCCGGTGAAGGACGACTGGAGATAGAAGAAGAAGATCATCTGGGCGAGCGCGAGGGTGATCATCGCGAAATAGATCCCCAGGCGCCGGATCGCGAGCAGGCCGGTGACGATCGAGAGCGCGAAGGAGCACGCCGTGCCGAACAGGATCGCGAGCTCGGGCGGGAAACCCCAGATCTTGGCCGCGTGCGCGGTGGCGTAGCCGGCGGTGCCGAGGAACATGGCGTGGCCGAAGGAGAGCAGGCCGCCGAAGCCGATCAGCAGGTTGAACGCGCAGGCGAACAGCGCGAAGCACATCGCCTTCATCATGAACACCGGGTAGACGACGAGCGGGGCAAGCGCGAAGAGCGCCGCCATCACCGCGACGCCGATGTGCTGGTGTCTCATTTCTGTGTTCCAAACAAGCCCGCAGGCTTGATGAGAAGCACGATCGCCATGATGATGAAGATGACCGTGTTCGACGCCTCGGGGTAGAACACCTTGGTGAGGCCCTCGATGATGCCCAAGCCGAAGCCGGTCACGATCGAGCCCATGATCGAGCCCATGCCGCCGATCACGACGACGGCGAACACCACGATGATCAGGTCCGCGCCCATCTGCGGGCTCACCTGGTAGATCGGCGCCGCCATCACGCCGGCAAGCGCGGCGAGCGCCACGCCGAAGCCGTAGGTGAGCGTGATCATGCGCGGCACGTTGATGCCGAAGGCCTGCACCAGCGCCGGGTTCTCGGTCGCCGCGCGCAGGTACGAGCCGAGCTTGGTGCGCTCGATCACGAACCAGGTGGCGATGCAGATGACGAGCGACGCGCCGACCACCCAGGCGCGGTAGTTCGGCAGGAACATGAAGCCGAGGTTGCGGCCGCCGGCGAGCTCCTTGGCGATCGGGTACGGCAGGCCCGAGGAGCCGAACTCGTTGCGGAACAGCCCCTGGATCACGAGCGCGAGGCCGAAGGTGAGGAGCAGGCCGTACAGGTGGTCGAGCTTGTAGAGCGGCTTCAGCATGGTGCGCTCGATCAGCACGCCGACGGCGCCGACGGCGAGCGGCGCGATCAGGAGCGACCACCAGTAGCTCACCCCGAAGCGGTTCAGCAGGAAATAGGCGCAGAAGGCGCCCAGCATGTACTGGGCGCCGTGCGTGAAGTTGATGATGTTGAGCAGCCCGAAGATCACCGCCAGCCCGAGCGACAGCAGCGCGTAGAATGAGCCGTTGATCAGGCCGATCAACAGCTGGCCGAACAGCGCCGCCGACGGGATGCCGAAGATTTCGGGCATGCCCGGCTTACTTAACTAAGGAACAACCGCCTTCCTTCTCCGGCCGGAACGCCTGGTCGGCGGGAATCTGGGCCTTGATCTTGTAATAGTCGTACGGCCCCTTGGACTCCACCGGCTTCTTTACCTCGACAAGGTAGGCCGGGTGGATCTTGCGGCCGTCGGCGCGCACGCGCCCCTTGCCGAAGAGCGGATCGTCGGTGGGCATCTCCTTCATCTTCGCGACCACCTTGGTGCCGTCGTCGGTCTTGCCGGCTTCGACCGCCTTCAGGTAGTGCAGCACCGCCGAGTACACGCCGGCCTGGACCATGGTCGGGTACTTGCCGTTGTTCTGCGGCGCGAAGCGCTTGGTGAAGGCGCGCGTCTGGTCGTTCAGGTCCCAGTAGAACGTCTCGGTGAAGATGAGGCCCTGCGCAGTGGTGAGGCCGAGGCCGTGCACGTCGCTGATGAAGACCAGCATCCCGGCGAGGTTCTGGCCGCGCTCGACGATGCCGAACTCGGCGGCCTGCTTGATCGAGTTGATGGTGTCGCCGCCGGCGTTGGCGAGGCCGATGATCTTCGCCTTCGAAGCCTGCGCCTGCAGCAGGAACGACGAGAAATCCTGCGCGTTCAGCGGATGGCGCACCTTGCCGAGCACCTTGCCGCCGTTCTTCAGCACCACCTGCTCGGTGTCGCGCTCGAGCGCATGGCCGAAGGCATAGTCGGCGGTAATGAAGAACCAGGTGTTGCCGCCGCTCTTGACGATCGCGCTGCCGGTGCCGTTCGCGAGCATCCAGGTGTCATAGGTCCAGTGCACCGTGTTGGGCGAGCAGGCCTTGCCGGTGAGGTCGGAGGTCGCAGCGCCCGACACGAGGAACGCCTTGCCCTTGTCTTTCGTGACCTGGCTCACCGCCAGCGCGACCGACGAGGTCGGCACGTCGACGATCACGTCGACCTTGTCCACGTCGTACCACTGGCGCGCGATGGCCGAGCCGACGTCGGGCTTGTTCTGGTGGTCGGCCGAGACGATCTCGACCTTCATGCCTTTCTTCGCCGCGCCGAAGTCCTCCACCGCCATGCGCGCGGCGGCCACGGACCCGGGCCCGCCGATGTCGGCATAGAGGCTCGACATGTCGGACAGCACCCCGATCTTGACGACGCCGTCGGATACCTGCGCATTTGCCACCATCGGTGCGCCCATCGCGGCGAGCGCAAAGCCCGCCGCTGCACTCAGCTTGCGTACTGCAGACATCTTTATCTCCTTCATAGTGATGAATCAGACTCCGAGATACTCGTGCACCCGCCCCATGTTGGCCTCAAGTTGGGCCCCGGGGACCATGTCCACGACGCGCCCGTGCTCGACGATGTAGTGCCGATCGGCCACCGTCTGGGCAAACCTGAAATTCTGCTCCACCAGCAGGATGGTGAAGCCCTGCTGCTTCAAGCGCGAGATCGTGCGGCCGATCTGCTGCACGATCACCGGCGCGAGGCCCTCGGTCGGCTCGTCGAGCAGCAAGAGGCGCGCCCCGGTCCGCAGGATCCGGCCGATGGCGAGCATCTGCTGCTCGCCGCCGGAGAGCTTGGTGCCCTGGCTCCTCAGGCGCTCGCGCAGGTTGGGAAAAAGCTCGAAGATCTGCTGCACCGGGAGGCCGCCCGCCGCCACCTGCGGCGGCAGCATCAGGTTCTCCTCGACGTCGAGGCTCGCGAAGATGCCGCGCTCCTCGGGGCAGAACGCGATTCCCAGGCGCGCGATGGCGTTCGAAGCCAGCTTGATCGTTTGCCGGTCCTTGAACTTGATCGACCCTTCGCGCCGGCCGACCATGCCCATGATCGACTTCATGGTGGTGGTCTTGCCGGCGCCGTTCCTCCCGAGCAGCGTCACCACCTCGCCCTCACCCACATCGAAATCCATGCCGTGCAGGATGTGGGATTCGCCGTACCAGGCGTTCAAACCCCTCACCTCAAGCATGACCTGCTCCGAGATAGGCTTCGACGACCTGCGGGTTCTTGGACACCGTCGCATAGTCGCCTTCGGCGAGGATCTCGCCGCGCTGGAGCACCGTGATCCGGTCCGAGAGCGTGGAGACCACCGAGAGGTTGTGCTCGACCATCAGCACGGTGCGGTTCGCGGACACCTTCCTGATGAGCGCGGTGATGCGCTCGACGTCGGAATGCGTCATGCCGGCGGTCGGCTCGTCGAGCAGCATCATCTCCGGATCGAGCGCGAGCGTGGTCGCGATCTCGAGCGCGCGCTTGCGCCCGTAGGGCAGCTCGACCGCCACGGTTTCCTCGAACTCGGACAGTCCGACGGCCTCGATCAGCTCCCGCGCCGGATCATCCAGCGCCTCCAGGACCTTTTCCGATTTCCAGAAATCGAAGGACGCGCCGCGCTTCCTCTGCAGCGCGACGCGCACGTTCTCGAGCACGGTGAGGTGCGGAAAGACCGCCGAGATCTGGAACGAGCGCACGAGGCCCATGCGTGCGATGCGCGCGGGCGGCGAGCCGGTGATCTCGCGCCCCTTGAAGAAGATCTGCCCGCGCGTCGGCTCAAGGAAGTGGGTGAGCAGGTTGAAGCACGTCGTCTTGCCGGCGCCGTTCGGACCGATGAGCGCGTGGATGCTGCCGCGCCGGACCTTCAGCGAGACGTCCTTGACCGCTACGAACCCCTTGAACTCCTTGGTCAGCCCGCGCGTTTCGAGAATCGTTTCGTCGGCCAACCGCCCCTCGCTCCAAGCGACGAATCATACAACGCTTCAAGGCGTTGACGGCGGCCCCGGGTTGCTACGGCTTGAGTGGCTCGCCAAACAGCCGGAGCGAGAAGTCTCCGAGCGCGGCGGGACGGACGGTATAGGGGGTACGGTTCTCCGAATACAAGACGGGTAAGCCGCCGCTGCCATCGCCTGCGATCACGACGACGTACCTCGTCCCAGAGGGAACCCGGGCGCGGCCGGAAACCGCGCTGCGCCAGAACGTTCCGGCGCTTTGAAATCCGCTCGCCGGCGACCCTCCAACCACCCGGAAGTCCGACCCGAGGTAGATGAACTCCGGCATGACTGCGGACGTGCTGGGCAAGTACGGCGTGGTCAGAAAGCTGCGCACTTGGATCGCGCTCGCAGCGAAGTCATCCGGGATGCCGAGCGCGACAAAGTGCTGGGCCCGTCCCGAAAACTCGTACGTCGGTTCCGCGGCCGAAATCGTGAACTCGACTTCCTGTCCGGGGGCGAGCGTACGGAAGTGGAATTCCGCCATGCTGGCGCAGCAGGATCCGACCGGTGCCGCGTACTCCTGCACCGTGGGCTGGCCCGAGCATCCTGCCAGAGCGACGCATGCGGCCGCGACCAGCGGGCGAAGCGTGCCCGCGCTATTCAATCCGCTTGCCGCTCGCCGCTTCCTCGAGCCAGACTTCCTTGCGCTCGCTGGTGAGCGTGCCCTTGACCACGTAGGTCTTGTTCGACTCGGGAGCGAAGTTGACGGTCCTCTGGACGGTGTAGACGGTGCTGGAGTTCATGATTTCCTGAATCGGGGCGCCGTAGGAAACCCGGCCCTCCAGCACGAGTGTGGAGGCTTTCGCGGGCACGTCCCGCGCATGTTCTACCGTGCTCATTGAGAACCCTCTGCCGGCGTTCGCCTTCTTGCTGGCCGACAGCACATTGTCGATCTTCTTGCCATCGATCTCGCTGAGGTAGAAAAATTGTGCGCGGTTGGCAGTCTCGAGAAACCCGCTATCCCGGATGGTGGCGAGCGGCCCGGAATAGTTTTCCGGTATGGGCGAGCTCACGCATGCCGACAGCGTCAGGAGCCCGAGCACCCAGATAAAGAACGTTCTCATCCCCTCCTCCTCGTGTGCTGGCGTTGCCTCAGTGTTTTGGCGGTGATTTCTTGTCGATGAAGGCGTCCATGCCCGCGCGCCCTTCGGCATGGGCGAAGCTCGAGGAGATCACCTGGCTCGCGAGGTCGTAGGCGCGGGCAACGCCGAGGTCCATCTGCTGGTAGAAGGCGCGCTTGCCGGCCGCAGTCGTGGCGGGCGGCTTCTCGGCGATTTGCCGGGCAAGCTGCAGGGTTTCGCTTTCCAGTTGATCAGAAGGCACGACGCGGTTGACGAGACCCCATTCCAGCGCCTTGTGTGCGTCTATAACATCGCCGGTGAGAAGCATCTCCATTGCGCGCTTGCGCGAGATGTTGCGCCCGACCGCGACCCCGGGCGTGGAGCAGAAGAAACCCCAGGTGACGCCCGGCGTGGTGAACCTGGCTGACTCCGACGCGACCGCGAGGTCGCATTGGGCGACGAGCTGACAGCCCGCCGCCGCCGCCGCGCCCTGCACGCGCGCGAGCACCGGCTGCGGCAGCGCGGTGACGGTCTGCATCATGCGGCTGCACTGGGCGAAGAGCTGCTCGATCTTCGGTTGCTCCCGCAGCGCGCGGATTTCCTTCAGGTCGTGGCCGGCGCAGAAGCCCTTGCCGGCGGCGGCGAGAATGACGACCCGCACGTCCTGGTCCTTCGAAATGTGTTCAAAGGCGGACTGCAGCGCCGAGAGCATTTCGCTCGTGAGGAGGTTCATTTGCGCCGGCCGGTTCATGGTCAGCGTGCACACGCCGGCCGATTCTTCTCTCAGCAGAATCTCTTCCGATTGGGGAACCGCGCTCACGTGTCGATCGCCGCGGCAGAGCGCGCCTTCTGGCGCAGCAGGAACTTCTGGATCTTGCCGGTCGAGGTCTTGGGCAGCTCGCCGAACACCACCGCGCGCGGCACCTTGAACCTCGCCAGATGACCGCGGCAGAAGTGGATGACGTCCATCTCGGTGACGCTGGCGCCGGGCTTGAGCTCGACGAAGGCGCAAGGCGTCTCGCCCCAGCGCTCGTCGGGCTTGGCGACCACCGCGGCGGCGAGCACCGCGGGGTGGCGGTAGAGCACGTCCTCCACCTCGAGGGACGAGATGTTCTCGCCGCCCGAGATGATGATGTCCTTGGAGCGGTCCTTGATCTTCACGTAGCCGTCGGGGTGCACCACCGCGAGGTCGCCCGAATGGAACCAGCCGCCCGCGAATGCCGCCTGCGTCGCGTTGGCGTTCTTGAGGTAGCCCTTCATCGTGATGTTGCCGCGGAACATGATCTCGCCCATGGTCTCGCCGTCCGCGGGCACCGGCGTCATGGCCTCGGGGTCCATCACAGCGAGGCCCTCTTCCATCAGGTAGCGCACCCCCTGGCGTCCGTTCAGGCGCGTGCGCTCGGCGATGTCCAGCGCGTTCCACTCCTCGTGCTTGGCGCACACCGTGGCTGGGCCGTAGACCTCGGTCAGACCGTAGACGTGGGTGATGTCGAAGCCCATGCGCTCCATGCCCTCGATCATCGCCGCCGGCGGCGCCGCGGCGGCCACCATGCCATACACCTTGTGGTCGATGCCTTTCTTCAGCTCGTCGGGCGCGTTGACCAGCATGCTGTGGACGATCGGCGCGCCGCAGTAGTGCGTGACCCGGTGCTTCTTGATCAGATCGAATATCGGCTTCGCCTCCACGCGCCGCAGGCAGACGTTGGTCCCGGCGTTCGCCGCCATGGTCCACGGGAAGGTCCAGCCGTTGCAATGGAACATCGGCAGCGTCCAGAGATACACCGCGTGCTGCGGCATGCTCCAGGTGACGATGTTGCAGACCGCGTTCAGGTAGGCGCCGCGGTGGTGGTACACCACGCCCTTCGGGTCGCCGGTCGTGCCGGAGGTGTAGTTGAGCGAGATGGCGTCCCACTCGTCCTCGGGCCAGGCCCACGCATATTGGGAATCCCCGGTTTCGAGGAAACTTTCGTAGTCCGTGTCGCCGAGGCGCTTTCCGGGGCCCGCGTACTCCGGGTCGTCCACGTCGATGATCGGAACCTTGACGTCGAGCTTCTCGATCGTCGAGGAGAACTCGCGGTCGGTGATCAGGACCTTCGCCTCGCCGTGCCGCAGCATGAAGTCGATCGCCTCGGGGTCGAGCCGCGTGTTGAGCGTGTTCAGCACCGCGCCGCACATCGGCACGCCGAAATGCGCCTCGTACATCGCGGGAATGTTCGGCAGCATCACCGCGACCGTGTCGCCCTTGCCGATGCCGCGCCGGGCGAGCGCCGAGGCGAGCCTCCTGCAGCGCGCATAGGTCTCGCTCCAGGTGTAGCGCGTGCGGCCGTGCAGGACCGAGGGCCGCCCGGGATAGACGCGCGCCGAGCGCTCGACGAACGCGAGCGGCGTCAGCGGAACGTGGTTGGCGCCGCTCTTGTCGAGGTCCTGAGCGTAGGGATTGGGCTTCGGAGCCATGCCCGCAGTATAGCGTTCGGCCTCCAAATATGACGCCGAAGGCGTCGGGGCATAGGCCGAACGCAGCGCCGCGGAGGTGGACGCCTTACGCCGACTCGACTGAAATAGCCGCCATGGAGTTCGTCGCGCTCGCGCTCTCGATCGTCGCGCTCGCCGTGGCCGGCCTGACGGCGCTGAGGATGCGCAAGCTCGAGTTCTGTCCCGAGATCGTGGGCGGCGACGTGATCCTGCCGCGCGAGTCCCGGCCAAGCGGCCGGGTGCGCCTGCTCCTTCCGCTGCATTTCTCCAACGGCGGCCACGCCGGCGGCGTCATCGAGTGGGTCGCGCTGCGCGTGACGCCCGAAGCGCAGGCGGACCATCCGGTGCTCCTGTCGCCGGTGGCCGAGGTCGACATGCAGCGCTTCATTCACGCCCGCCGCTGCCTGAGCGAGGACTGCATCGAGCCGTTCACCGGCTTCGCGCTCGACGCGCGGCGCTCGCTCTCCAAGTTCATCCTGTTCGACGTCGCCGAGCGCGCGCGCGCGGCGCCCTTCGCGATCGCGACCGGCCGCCACTACTTCGAGCTCTTCGTCAAGGCGAGCAACGCACGCGCGCCGAAGCTCGAGCGCTCGTTCGTGCACGTGCTGGAGCAGAAGCACCTGGACGACCACCGCGACGATCTCGCCGTCTACCTCATCGACTACCAGGTGACGCTGCCGAGCGCGCGCCGCGCGCTCGTCGACCAGGAATGGCTGCCGCAGGCCCCGAGCGGAATTCGGGGTCAGAGCCCGAACTCGTTTGCACGTACGTAAAAACGAATTCGGGCTCTGACCCCGAATTCAGCTCAGGCGGCTAAGAGCCGGCGCCACACGCTCGGGCCCTTCGCGTCCTTCTCCAGCGCGTCGAGGTAGCTCTCGTGCGCGGCGAGCTCTTCGGCGCTCGCGCGCTGCACGATGAGCTTCGAGACGTCCAGGATGAGCCCGGCGGCGGCCGCCGCCGCCGCGGCCGGCGCCTCGAGCTCCATCATCAGGCTCTCCTGCCCGCGCGTCATCGCGAGGTAGCATTCCGCGAGCAGGCGGGCGTCGAGCAGCGCTCCGTGCAGGGTGCGGTTCGCGTTGTCGATGAAGTAGCGCTCGCACAGAGCATCCAGCGAATTCTTCCGTCCGGGATGCAGCTCTCTTGCGAAGGCGAGCGAGTCGGTCACCCTGGCGACGTGATCGGCGAGCCGGCCGAGGCCCGCGCGGCCGAGCTCCATGTCGAGGAACTCGACGTCGAAGTCGGCGTTGTGGATGATGAGCTCGGCGCCGCGGACATAGTCGACGAACTCGCGCGCGACGGCCGCGAATTTCGGCTTCGAGGCCAGGTCCTCGAGGGTCTTGCCGTGGATGCGGGTCGCGCCCGCGTCCACCTCGCGCTCCGGGTTCAGGTAGTGATGGAAATGCAGGTCGCTGATCCTGCGGCTCAGGACCTCGACGCAGCCGATCTCGATGATGCGGTCGCCGTTTTTTGCGTCCAGCCCGGTGGTCTCCGTGTCCAGAACGATTTGTCTCAACTTGGTATGCCTTTATTGGCAAGCCTGTCGGCTCGCTCGTTCTCGGGATGGCCCGCGTGGCCCTTCACCCAGTGCCATTCTATCTCGTGCCGCGACGCCGCCCGGTCGAGCTCGCGCCAGAGATCCTCGTTCTTCACCGGCTTCTTGTCCGCGGTGAGCCAGCCGCGGCGCTTCCAGCTCGTGATCCACTCCGAGATGCCCTTCATCACGTAGAGCGAATCGGTGTAGAGGCGGACCTTGCTCGGGCGCTTGAGCGCGTCGAGCGCGCGGATTACCGCGGTCAGCTCCATCCGGTTGTTGGTGGTCTGGGCCTCGCCGCCCCAGAGCTCCTTCTCGGCCCCCTTGGCGCGCAGCAGCGCGCCCCAGCCGCCGGGGCCGGGATTGCCGCGGCAGGCGCCGTCGCTGTAGATCTCGACGACCTCATCGGTCATGCCGGTGCTTGGCGTGGCCTGCCGTCAATGCCGGCTTTTGGCATGCCCATTGGTTTTTTGCGGGATAGGGGCGAGCGCCCGGCGGCGCGCTCTCTCCTGGCGCCACGTCGGCGTAATGACGCGCATGCCGAGCGTGCGCTTCACGGCTCGCACCACGTAGACCCCGCCCGCGATCGGCCACCAGCGCGCTCCCGCCTGCTCCATGAAGCCGAAGCGCTCGAGCCACAGCTTCTCCCCGAACGGCGGCGCGTAGCACCCGAACTTGCCGCCGTTCAGCTCGAAGCCGAGCACGCGCAGCCAGTCGCGCAGGCGCATGAGGCCGATGAACTTCAGGTCCCAGGGCGCCGAGCGGTGACGCCCGGAAAAGATCTGCCGCAGCCGCCACAGCGACCCGGTGTTGAAGCCCGAGATCACCACCTGCCCGTCCGGCATCAGCACGCGCTCGGTCTCGCGCAGCACCTCGTGCGGGTGGTCATGGCTTTCCAGCACGTGAGGCAGCGCCACCAGGTCGACGCTCTGCGACGCGAGCGGCAACTGCAGGGGGTCCGCGGCGAGCGACGCCCCCGGCTCGAGCGCGAGGGAGAAGCGGAAAGGAATGCGGTTGTGTCGCAGAAAATCTACTTCCGGCAGGCCGACCTGCGCCGCGCGGAACCCGAAGACGTCCTCCACGGCGCTGTCGAACTGCGCACGCTCCCAGTCCAGCACGTAGGCCCCCTGCGGCGTGGAAAGCCACTCGGAGAGCGAAGAGCGCGCGCCGTTATACTTTTGCGCGCCGTTTTGAACAAAAGACGGGCGATCCATGCTCAAGCAAGTTCCGTTTAATCAAACAAGGCCGTTCGGACCATTGTCGCGGCGCCGTTCGAGCCGGCCGGAACCGTCGGCCGGCCCCTATTATGGGCCAGCGAAGCTGCGTTCGCTTTTTACGTCCGGAGCCGCATGCGTAAGGCCAGCCTGGTGGGGTTCATGACGGTCGCGCTCCTGCAAGGGTGCGCCGGAACCGGGCTGCCCGTTCCGCAGCAGCCGCCGGAGGCGGCCAAGCTGCCCCCGTTCGACGGCGAGCGCCGCGTGGTCGTCGAGCCGCTGCGCGGCATCACCAAGGTCGATCTCGTGACCCGGCCGTCAGATCCCGCGGTGGCGGACCCTCAGAAGGACCTCTGGACCCGTATCCGCAAGGGCTTCGCCATGGCGGACTTGGACAGCGCGCTCGCCCGCCGCAGGGCGCGCGAATACGCGGCGAACAGCGAATATCTGCAGCGGATGTTCGACCGCAGCCGCATCTACCTCTATCACATCGTGGAGGAGGTCGAGAAGCGCGGCCTGCCGACCGAGCTCGTCCTGCTGCCGATGGTTGAGAGCGCGTTCAACCCGATGGCGCGCTCACCCAAGCACGCCTCCGGCCTGTGGCAGTTCGTGCCGGGCACCGGCAAGCGCTTCGACCTGAAGCAGAACTCCTGGTACGACGGCCGCCGCGACATCGTCGACTCCACCGATGCGGCGCTCGACTACCTCACCAAGCTCTACAAGATGCACGGCGACTGGCAGCTCGCGCTCGCCTCGTACAACTGGGGCGAGAACGCGGTCATCCGCGCCGTGGCGAGGAACCGCAAGGCGGGCAAGCCCGCCGATTATTCGCATCTGAAGATGCCGGCGGAGACGCGCAACTACGTGGCGAAGCTCCAGGCGCTGAAGAACATCATCGCCGAGCCGTCGAAGTACGGCATCGACCTCGCGCCGATTCCTAACGAGCGCTACTTCACCACCGTCCTCACCGGGCGGCCCGAGCTCGACGTCGCGCTCGCGGCGAAGCTCGCCGAGATGCCGGTGAAGGAGTTCAAGGCACTCAACCCGGGCTTCAGCCGGCCGCTGGTGCGCTCGCCCAAGGGGCTGCGGATCGTGCTGCCTTCCGAAAAAGTGGCAATTTTTCACGAAAACCTCGCCAAGCTGGACCGACGGACGGGCGCGAGCGCCGGAGGAACGCGCGCCCCGAAGGTCAACGTGCCGCATATTCACCGCGTTGAGCCAGGCGACACATTGAGCGCCATCGCGAGGCGCTACGATGTGCGCCTTGCGGATCTCAGGCGCTGGAATCCCGGCGTCGAGGTGCTGCAGATAGGCCAGAACATCTACCTGGAAGCTCGATGACGAGACGTTTGCTGACCATCCTCGCGGCGGCATTGGTGCAGGCGTGCGCCAGCACGCCGCCCCCTGCCGAGCCGCAGCCGCCGGCCGAGGCCCAGCCACAGCCTCAGCCCCAGGCTGAGGCGCCCGCCGGGGTGGTCGCCGCGCCGCCGCCCGCGGCCCAGCCCGCGGAGCCGGTAGCGCCGCCAGTTCCGTCCCCGGCGCAGGCGGCGCTCCCGGAGACCGCCAAGCCGCCGCAAGCAATCAAGCAGATCGACGCCACGGCGGGGTCGCAGGATGTGTGGCAGCGCGTCCGGCAGGGATTCGCGATCCCCGACCTGAACAACGACCTGGTACGCAAGCACGTGGCCTACTACAAGGCGCGACCCGACTACCTCCAGCGCATCTTCGACCGCAGCCGGCTCTACCTCTATCACATCGTCGCCGAGATCGAGCGCCGCGGGCTGCCCACGGAGCTCGCGCTCCTGCCGATGGTTGAGAGCGCGTTCAACCCGATGGCCTATTCGCGCGCGCACGCCTCCGGGCTGTGGCAATTCATTCCAGGAACCGGCAAGCGCTTCGAGCTGCAGCAGAACTGGTGGTACGACGGCCGGCGCGACATCGTCGATTCCACCGACGCCGCGCTCGACTACCTGACGAAGCTGTACAAGATCCACGGCGACTGGCAACTCGCGCTCGCCTCCTACAACTGGGGTGAGAACGCCGTGAGCCGCGCCGTGGCGAAGAACAAGAAGGCGCGCAAGCCCACCGACTACTCCCACCTGAAGATGCCGAAGGAGACGCGCCAGTACGTGCCCAAGCTCCAGGCGCTCAAGAACATCATCGCGGACCCCGCGAAGTACGGCATCGAGCTGACCCCGATTCCGAACGAGCCGTACTTCACCGTGCTCACCGAGTCGCTCGCGGTCGACGTCGCGCTCGCGGCGCGCCTTGCGGAAATGCCGGTCGAGGACTTCATCGCGCTCAATCCGGGCCTGAGCCGGCCCTTCATCCGCAACGAGGGCACGCGCATCGTCCTGCCCGCGGACAAGGTCGCGGTGTTCCGCGACAACCTCTCCAAGCAGGACCCCGGGTCGCTCGTGTCGTGGGAGACCTATCATCCCGAAAAGGGCGAGACCCTCGCCAAGATCGCGGACAAGTTCGGCCTGTCGGTGGCCGAACTCAGGCGCGTGAACGGCATCGACACGCATTCGTCCCGCGTGCCGCAGCAGATGGTCGTCCCGACCGAGGCGGAGGCCGCGCTGGTGAGCGCTAAGCTGCCGATCATGTACGCGCCGCCGGTCGCCGAGGTGCGGCACGTGCACCGGGTCAAGTCGGGCGACACCCTCAGTGGCATCGCGAAGCGCTACCACGTTAGAGTGTCGGACCTGAAACGCTGGAATCAGGGTGTGGGGCTATTGCGGATCAACCAGAAAATCTACATAAGAGCGGGATGACGAAGCGCGCGCTTGCGGCCGCCGCGGCCCTGCTGGTCCAGGCCTGCGCCAGCACGCCGCCCGCCGAGCCGCAGCCGCAGAACATCCCCGCCGCGCCCCAGCCGTCGGTCCAGCCTCAAGCCGCGAATCCCAAGCCCGCCCCCACCCCGCCGGCCCAGCCGCCCGCCGGCAGCGCCGTGCTCGACACGGCGAAGCTCCAGCCGTTCGAGGGCGAGCGCCGGGACGTCGCCGAGCCGCTGCGCGGGGTGCGCAAGGTCGATCGCACCGCGCAGGCCGACGATCTCTGGCAGCGCGTGCGCCAGGGCTTCGCCATGCCCGACCTCGACAACGACCTGGTGCGCAAGCAGACGGCTTACTACGCCTCGCGCCCGGAGTATCTCCAGCGCATGTTCGACCGCAGCCGCATCTACCTCTACCACATCGTCGACGAGCTCGAGAAGCGCAACCTCCCCACCGAGCTCGCGCTGCTGCCGATGGTGGAGAGCGCGTTCAACCCGATGGCCTACTCCCGGGCCCACGCCTCCGGGCTGTGGCAATTCATTCCCGGCACCGGGCGGCGCTTCGAGCTGCAGCAGAACTGGTGGTACGACGGCCGGCGCGACATCGTCGAGTCGACCAAGGCGGCGCTCGACTACCTCACCTTCCTCTACGAGATGCACGGCGACTGGCACCTCGCCCTCGCCTCGTACAACTGGGGCGAGGGCGCGGTCGCGCGCGCCATCGCGCAGAACCG
>DATLUZ010000165.1:0-12564 GCA_035577785.1 Burkholderiales bacterium
TTGGTATTTAGGGTTTCTTTGAGCTGCAGGATTTCACCGCGAACGTCCACGGTGATCTTTCGAGAGAGGTCTCCGCCAGCGATGGCTGTTGCCACTTCGGCGATGTTGCGCACCTGAGCTGTCAGGTTGCCGGCCATGAAGTTTACGCTGTCGGTGAGGTCCTTCCAGGTGCCGGCGACGCCCTTCACGTCGGCCTGGCCGCCGAGTTTGCCTTCCGTGCCCACCTCGCGGGCCACGCGGGTGACTTCCGCGGCGAACGACCGCAGCTGGTCCACCATGGTGTTGATGGTGTTCTTCAGCTCCAGGATCTCTCCCTTGACGTCCACCGTGATCTTCTTCGACAGGTCGCCGGCCGCGACCGCGGTCGTCACCTCGGCGATGTTCCTCACCTGCGAGGTGAGGTTGCCCGCCATGAAGTTCACCGATTCGGTGAGGTCCTTCCACGTGCCCGACACGCCTTCCACCCGCGCCTGGCCGCCGAGAATGCCTTCCGAGCCCACCTCCCTCGCCACCCGCGTCACCTCGGAGGCGAACGAGGAGAGCTGGTCCACCATCGTATTAATGGTGTTCTTGAGCTCGAGGATCTCGCCCTTCACATCCACCGTGATCTTCCGGGACAGGTCGCCCGCCTGCACGGCCTTCGTCACGTCGGCGATGTTCCGCACCTGCGAGGTGAGGTTGCCGGCCATCGAGTTCACCGACTCGGTGAGGTCCTTCCACGTGCCAGACACGCCTTCGACCTCGGCCTGCCCGCCGAGACGTCCCTCGGTTCCCACTTCCCGCGCGACTCGCGTCACCTCGGAGGCGAACGAGGAGAGCTGGTCCACCATGGTGTTGATGGTGGCCTTGAGCTCGAGGATCTCGCCTTTCACGTCCACCGTGATCTTCTTCGAGAGGTCGCCGGCCGCCACCGCCTTGGTCACGTCGGCGATGTTCCTCACCTGGGAGGTGAGGTTGCCCGCCATCGAGTTCACCGAGTCGGTGAGGTCGCGCCAGGTGCCCGCCACGCCCTGCACGTCGGCCTGGCCGCCGAGCTTACCGTCGGTACCGACTTCACGCGCCACGCGCGTCACTTCCGCAGCAAACGAACGGAGCTGGTCCACCATCGTGTTGATGGTGTTCTTGAGCTCGAGGATCTCGCCCTTCACGTCCACCGTGATCTTCTTCGAGAGGTCGCCCGCCGCCACCGCCTTGGTCACGTCGGCGATGTTTCTCACCTGGGACGTGAGGTTGCCCGCCATGGCGTTCACCGACTCGGTGAGGTCGCGCCACGTTCCCGCCACGCCCTGCACGTCGGCCTGGCCGCCAAGTTTCCCTTCGGTACCCACCTCGCGCGCGACGCGCGTCACTTCCGAGGCGAACGAGCGGAGCTGGTCCACCATCGTGTTGATGGTGGCCTTGAGCTCGAGGATTTCTCCTTTTACGTCGACGGTAATCTTCTTGGAAAGGTCGCCAGCCGCTACAGCCTTGGTCACGTCGGCGATGTTCCTCACCTGCGACGTGAGGTTGCCGGCCATCGAGTTCACCGACTCCGTCAGGTCCTTCCACGTTCCGGCCACGCCCTGCACGTCGGCCTGGCCGCCGAGCTTGCCTTCGGAACCTACTTCCCTCGCCACCCGTGTGACCTCGGAAGCAAAGGACCGCAGCTGGTCCACCATCGTGTTGACCGTGTTCTTGAGCTCCGCGATCTCGCCCTTCACGTCCACCGTGATCTTCTTCGAGAGATCGCCTGCCGCGACCGCCTTCGTCACGTCGGCGATGTTCCTCACCTGGGAAGTGAGGTTGCCGGCCATGAAGTTCACCGACTCGGTGAGGTCCTTCCACGTGCCCGACACGCCTTCGACTCGCGCCTGGCCGCCGAGAATGCCGTCCGAGCCCACCTCCCGCGCCACCCGCGTCACCTCCGAGGCAAACGAGCGCAGCTGGTCCACCATGGTGTTGATCGTGGACTTGAGCGTAAGGAACTCGCCCTTCACGTCCACCTCGATCTTCTTCGAGAGGTCGCCCTTTGCCACCGCGGTAGTGACGTCGGCGATGTTCCTCACCTGCGCGGTGAGGTTGCCCGCCATCGAGTTCACGGAGTCGGTCAGGTCCTTCCACGTGCCGGCCACGCCCTTCACCTTGGCCTGGCCGCCGAGCTTGCCTTCCGTGCCGACTTCCCGCGCCACCCGCGTCACCTCGGCGGAGAAGTTGCCGAGCTGCTCCACCATCTTGTTGATGGTCTTCGCCGTACGCAGGAACTCGCCTTCGAGCGGCCGGCCGTCGAGCTCGAGCGCCATCGACTTCGAGAGGTCGCCCTGCGCCACCGCGCCGATCACGCGCGCCACCTCGTTGTTGGGGTGCACCAGGTCGTCGATGAGCGAGTTGATCTGCTCGACCGAGTCGGCCCAGAAACCGTGCGCGTTGGGCAGCGCCGCGCGCTTCTTCAGCTTGCCTTCCTTGCCCACCACCTGCGACAGTCGCGAGAGCTCGTCGGCCATCATCGCGCTCTGCTCGACGAGGTCGTTGAACACTTCGGCCACCTTGCCGAAGGCGCCCGCCCCGTGATAGGGCAGCCGCACCTTGGCGTCGCCGCGCTTCAACTGCGTGAGCGCGGTGAGGATCATCGTCATCTCGTCGGCCTGGATGACGGCGTGCGATTCGTGGGCAACGGCAGGCTGGTTCATGCGGTTCCTTCGCTTCTCGTTCTAACGCCGGGCAGGTGGTGGCAAACCTCGGCGAGCATACCGGCGATGCTGCAGGCGCAGTAGTCACCTGAATGTGACACGCTGTAGCAGGATGCACTACGCCGGAATGAAGACGGCCGTGTCCGGAAAATCCCCACACGCCGATGGTGGCGTCGCGGGCGCTGTGCCATCCTTTCGCTATGCCGTTCCCGCAGGGCATGCGCACTCCACTAGAATCGCGCGTTGGATTTTCCGCAACGCCGCATATGACGCGCGTCCTGGTCATCGACGACAACGACGATTTCAGAAAGCTCGCCCTGCTGTGGTTCCAGATCCACGGCATCGAGGCCGAAGGCGCCGCGAACGGCGCGCAAGGCCTCGAGCTGCAGCGCGCGCGCCCGGCAACGGTGATCGTCACCGACATCTTCATGCCGGAGAAGGAAGGCATCGAGACGATCCAGGACCTGCGCCGCGAGTTCCCGGAGACCAAGATCATCGCCATGACCGGGCGCGAGGCGCTGACCGACTACGACGTCTTTCAGGTGGCGCGCGAAGTGGGCGCGGTGAAGACCCTCAAGAAGCCCTTCAAGCTCGACGACCTGGTGGCCGTCGTGCGCGAGCTCACCCGCGACTAGCGCCGTGCCGCCGAACCCGCCCACTGGGAGGGTTCCCGCCTTGTCCGGTGGTCTCTTTGACTGCAAAATTGCCGCCATGGCGGCCTCTCAGGAACCTCTCGAGAGCGAGCATCCCGGCGAACGCGCGCCCAAGACGCTGGGCGATGTCCTCTATTCCGGCACATCGAGCGACCCCGTATCGGAGCAGGAATGGTTCGAACTGGTCCGGGCGATCGCGGCGGGCGACCAGGTCGCGCTGCACGCGCTGTACGAACGCTCGCATCGCCTGGTGTTCACGCTGCTCATGCGGCTCACCGGCCGCCGGGAGATGGCCGAAGAGTTGACGCTCGAAGTCTTTCACGACGTCTGGCGGCGAGCGTACCGCTACGATCCTGGCGAAGGCACAGTTGTCGGTCGGCTCATGAACCAGGCGCGCTCCAGGGCGCTCGCCCGGTTGCGCTCCGAGCAGCGGAAGGCAGGCGAGAAAGCGCAATTCGAGGACGAGCGCCGGGCGCTGCACGCTGCACTCGACAGCCTCGCGCCTGAAGAGCGGCAGGCGATCGAGGCCGCGTTCTTCTCGGAACTGACCCATGCCGAAGTCGCGCTCCGGCTGAACCAGTCCGTGGAGACCGTCAGGGCGCGAATCGACTGCGGGCTGCACCAGCTTCGGCGGGTGCTGGCCGAAGGCAGGGGCAAGCCGTGAGCTCGCCCTACGGCTGCGAGCACGCCGCGCAGCTCGGCGCATACGCTCTCCAGGCGCTTTCGGCGAGCGACGCGCACGCGATCGAAGCGCATCTCTTCTCCTGTGCGCAGTGCCGCCGCGAGCTGGAGTCCTTGCGTCCGGTCATCGACGCCTTCGCCTGGTGGCCGATCGACGTGCTGCGTCCTGCGGCGTCGCTCCAGGAGCGTCTCGCGCACCGCATCGCGCTGGACAGCGGCGAAGCGCCGGTATTGCCGGGGAAGCACCTTTGGTCCGAGCCCCAATGGGAAGAGGTCGCGCCCGGCATCTCGTGCAAGCTGCTGGCGTCCGATCCTGAGAAGCACCTCGTGAGCATGCTGGTCCGTCTCGCCCCCGGGGGCGAATACCCGCCGCACACCCATGCCGGCACCGAAGAGCTGCATCTGCTGGACGGCGAGCTCTGGATCGACGACCGGAAGCTTTACCCCGGCGATTACAACTGCGCCGACCCCGGCACCGGCGACCGGCGCGTGTGGAGCGAGACCGGTTGTACCTGTGTGCTGGTCACCAGCACCAAGGACGTTCTGACCTAATCGAGCGGCGTAAGCCCGTGGCGCACCGCGAACTTCACCAGGGCCGGAAGATCGGCTAGCCCGAGCTTGCGCATGAGCCGCGCCTTGTAGGTCTCGACGGTGCGCGGCGAGAGGTGAAGCTTGCGCGCCACCGAGGCCGCGGTCTTCCCCTCGACCAGCATCTGCAGGACGTGGCGCTCGCGCGAGGAAAGCTGGTGCAGCGCGTCGGGCGCCTTTTTCTCGTGCAGGTAGTCGGTGATGACCGTGTCGGTCACGCTGGGGCTGAGGTAGCGGCCGCCGGCGCCGACCTGGCGGATGGCGTCGATCAGCTCCTCGGAGAGGTCGCGCTTCAGCACGTAGCCGCGCGCGCCAACCTGGAGGGACTGATACACCCGCTCGCTGTCGGAGTACATCGACAGCATGATCACCCGCGCTTCCGGGTTGCGCCGCACGATCTCGCGGGCGGCGTCGATGCCGTTCAGCTGGGGCATGACGATGTCGAGGAGGATCACGTCGGGGGCGAGCTCCTGGGCGAGCCGCACCGCCTCGGTGCCGTCGGCCGCCGTCCCGACCACCTCCAGGTCGCTCTGGGCCGCGAGCAGGTAGCGGACGCCGTCGGCCACCACCGCGTGGTCGTCGGCGATGAGGATCCTGAGCGCCATGTCCACACTCCTTTTAGTCCTCGACTCAAAGCGAGTCAATGTTCCTGTAGGACGTACGGGCTCGGGGGCTAGAATCGCCCCAAAAATGGGTTTTCCCGCGTTTTATCCCTGAGATGGACAAGGTCGACTTCACCGCCCTCGCCTGGCTCGCCCTCATCGCCCTGGTCGCCGCCGGGGCGCTGCTGCGGGTGCGGCCGCACGAGCGGCTGACCTTCCTCAACACGTTGTGGCTCTTTTTTCTCGGCATTGCCGGCCAGTCCGCCGCGGCGACGCTGCTCGCGCTGGAGCTGCCGCGCGCCTCGAGCGCGGTGCACACCATCTTCCGCATCGTCACCGCGGTCGCGCTCATTCGCCTGTTCGGCTTCGTCGTATTCCGCCTGGTCCTGCCGCTCGCCGGCAAGCGGCCGACGCGCATCGTCGAGGACCTCGCCATCGCGCTGGCCTACGTCGGCTACGGCTTCGTGCAGCTCCGCGGCGCCGGCGTCGATCTCGGCAGCCTGGTGACCACCTCGGCGATCCTGACCGCCGCCATCGCGTTTTCCATGCAGGACACGCTCGGCAACGTGCTCGGCGGGCTCGCCATCCAGCTGGACAACTCGGTGCAGGTCGGCGACTGGATCAGGATCGACTCCGAGCTCACCGGCCGGGTGCGCGACATCCGCTGGCGCACCACGCTCATCGAGACGCGCAACTGGGAAACGCTGCTCATCCCGAACAGCACGCTCATGAAAGGCCGCGTGTCGATCCTCGGGCGGGGCGAAGGCAGCGCCCCGGCATGGCGGCGCTGGATCAGCTTCGAGGTCGACCCCGGCGTGCCGCCCGCGCGCCTCATCGCGATGATCGAGGACGAGATGCGCGAGCTCGCCATCCCGAACGTCGCCCGCACCCCGGCGCCGAGCTGCATCCTCCACGGCTTCGAGCACGGCAACCTGCGCTACAGCCTGCGCTACTTCCTCACCGATTTCCTCGAGGACGACGCCACCGACTCGATGGTGCGGGTGCATGTTTTTGCCACGCTGCAGCGCGCGGGCATCCGCATGGCCGAGCCGCAGCAGACGGTCCACGCGGTGCAGCGCGATCAGGCGCACGCCGAGACGGTGAAGCAGCGCGAGCTGACCCGGCGCCTCGAGGTGCTCAACTCGGTGCCGCTGTTCGCCGGGCTGTCGGACAGCGAGAAGGCCGAGATCGCCGAGCGCATGCAGTACGCGCCGTTCGCGCGCGGCGACGCCATCACCAAGCAGGGCAGCACCGCGCACTGGCTGTACATCCTCGCGTTCGGCGATGCCGAGGTGCTCTACGAGCCGCCGGGCGGCAGCTCGCAGCTCGTAGGCCCGCAGCTCATCGGCCAGGTTCAGCCGGGCCAGTTCTTCGGCGAGATGGCGCTCGTCAGCGGCGAGGCGCGCAGCGCCACCGTCATGGCGAAGACCGACGTCGAGTGCTACCGGCTCGACCGCGCCTCGTTCCAGGAGCTCCTGCGCTTGCGCCCCGAAATCGCCGCCGAGGTGCGCCGCGTCATCGGCGCCCGCAAGCCCGACCTCGAGCAGGCGCGCGATGCCTTCGCGCGCGTGCCGGAAACGGTCGACGAGAAGAAGGTGCGCCTCCTCACCCGCATCCGGCGGTTCTTCTTCGGCCAACCAGCCTAGGTGGGATCAGGGTGGACTAGCGGGCCCTAGGCCGCGAAGAACTGGTCCTCGCCGAGCGCCATCACCCCGGCGCTGCCCTTCACCACGGTGTCGCGAAGTCCCGGCGCCTGCACCAGCACGTGGTCGCCGTAGAAGCGCGCGGTGGTGATTTTGCTTTTAAGAAAAGATGAATCTCCTTCCTCCTTTGCAAGTTTCTGGTCGGAGATCAAGGCGGCGCGCGCCATCTGCCATCCCCCGGCGACGATGCCCGCGAGCTTGAGGAACGGCACCGCGCCGGCGAAGGCCGCGAGCGGGTTTTTCTCGGAGACGATGAACTGCACGCAGTCGCCGAGCGCCTGCGCGCCCGCGGCGAGCTGCGCGCGCAGGCTCTGGATGTCGGCGTTGCCCGAGCGCGCGAGCTCGGCGTCGAAGGCCTTGAGCTCGCCCAGCCACGCCCTGGCGGTGGCGCCGCCCTCGCGCGCGATCTTGCGCCCGACGAGGTCCATCGCCTGGATTCCGGTGGTGCCCTCGTAGATCGTGGTGATGCGCGCGTCGCGCAGATACTGCGCCGCGCCGGTCTCCTCGACGAAGCCCATGCCGCCGTGCACCTGCACGCCGAGCGAGGCGATCTCGATTCCGGTCTCGGTCGACCAGCCCTTCACGATCGGGATCATCAGATCGACGAAGGCCTGCGACTGTTTTTTCACTCGTTCATCCGGAGAGCGGTTCGCGAAGTCGAGGGCGGATGCGACCACGTAGGCGAGCGCGCGCATCGCCTCGGTCTGCGACTTCATCAGCATGAGCATCCGGCGCACGTCGGGGTGGCGGATGATCGGCACGGTCTTGCCGCCGGCCGCGAGGTCGCGCCCTTGCAGCCGCTCCTTCGAGAACGCGAGCGCGCGCTGGAACGCGCGCTCGGCGATCGCCACGCCCTCGAGGCCGACGCCGAAGCGCGCCGCGTTCATCATGATGAACATGGTCTCGAGGCCGCGGTTCTCCTCGCCGACGAGATAGCCCACCGCGTTTTCGTAGATCATCACCGCGGTCGGGCTGGCGTGGATGCCGAGCTTGTGCTCGACCGAGGCGCAGCGCGCGCCGTTCCGCCCGCCGAGCGAGCCGTCGGGCTTCACCAGGAACTTCGGCACCACGAAGAGCGAGATCCCCTTGGTGCCCTCCGGCGCCTCGGGCGTGCGCGCGAGCACCAGGTGCACGATCTGCTTCGTGAGATCGTGCTCGCCGTAGGTGATGAAGATCTTCTGCCCCGAGATCCGATAGTGCTCCCCAAGTTTTTCATCCTTGGCCCTGATCGCTCTGGTTTTTACTAAAGCCAAGTCGGAGCCGGCCTGCGGCTCGGTGAGGTTCATGGTGCCGGTCCACTCGCCCGTCACCATCTTCGGGATATAGGTCTGCTGAAGCGCCTCGGAGCCGCGCAGCGCGAGTGCGTGCACCGCGCCCTGCGTGAGGAGCGGGCACAGCGAGAAGCTCATGTTGGCGCTGGTCCACATCTCGTCGACCGGCGTCGCGACGAGCTTCGGCAGCCCCTGCCCGCCCCAGCCGGGCTCGAACGGCAGCGCGTTCCATCCGCCTTCGGCGAACTGCCGGTACGCGTCGCGGAAGCCCTTCGGCGTGCGCACCTCGCCGTCGGACCACTTCGAGCCTTCCTGGTCGCCGCTGCGGTTGAGCGGGTCGAGCACGCCGGAGGCGAAGCGCGCCGCCTCCTCAAGGATCGCGTCGACCGTGTCGGGCGTCGCCTCTTCGCAGCCGGGCAGCTTGGCGACCTCCGCGAGGCCGGCGAGCTCGTTCAGCACGAACTTCATGTCTTTCAGCGGCGCGGTATAGGTACTCATTTCTTGAGTTCCTCCACCACCGAGGGCACGACTTGGAACAGGTCACCCACGATGCCGTAGTCGGCGACCTGGAAGATCGGCGCTTCCTCGTCCTTGTTGATGGCGACGATGACGCGGCTGTCCTTCATGCCCGCGAGGTGCTGGATCGCGCCGGAGATGCCGACGGCGATGTAGAGGTCCGGCGCGACGATCTTGCCCGTCTGCCCCACCTGCCAGTCGTTCGGCACGAAGCCGGCGTCGACCGCCGCGCGCGAGGCGCCCATCGCCGCGCCCAGCTTGTCGGCGAGCGGCTCGAGCACCTTGGTGAAGTTCTCGCCGGAGCCCATGCCGCGCCCGCCCGAGACGATGATCTTCGCCGCGGTGAGCTCGGGGCGCTCCGACTTCGAGACCTCGCGGCTTACGAACGAAGACAAACCCGAATCAGGCGGTACGCTCACCTGTTCCACGGATGCAGCTCCACTCGTGGGAGAAACAGCGTCAAACGCGGTCGTGCGGACCGTGATGACCTTGATGGCGTCCTTCGACTTCACCGTCGCGAGCGCATTGCCGGCATAGATCGGCCGCACGAAGGTATCGGCGTTCTCGACGCCGGAGATGTCGGAGATCTGCTGGACGTCGAGCAGCGCCGCGGCGCGCGGCATCACGTCCTTTCCGGTGGAAGTCGCCGGGGCGAGGATGTGGGAGTAATTCTTTCCCAACGAAACGATCAGTGCGGCGAGGTTCTCGGCCAGGAATTCGCCGAGCTGCGGCGCGTCGGCATGCAGCACTTTTTTCACACCCGCCACCCTGGCGGCTTCGCCCGCTGCCGCAGCCGCGTTGTGGCCAGCGACCAGGACGTGGATGTCGGCGCCGAGCTTCTGCGCAGCGGCGACGGTGTTCAGCGTGGCCTTCTTGACGGTCTTGTTGTCGTGCTCGGCGAGGACGAGGACCGCCATCAGAGCACCTTTGCATCGTTGCGCAGCTTGTCGACCAGCGCTTTGGCGTCGGCCACCTTGACCCCGGCCTTGCGCTTCGAAGGCTCGACGACCTTGAGCGTGCTCAACCGCGGCGCGACGTCGACCCCGAGCGCCTCGGGCTTCAGCGTCTCGAGAGTTTTCTTCTTCGCCTTCATGATGTTCGGCAGCGTGACGTAGCGCGGCTCGTTCAGCCGCAGGTCGGTGGTGACCACCGCCGGCAGCTTGATGGAGATCGTCTCGAGCCCGCCGTCGACCTCCCGGGTGACCTGAGCTTTTCCCTCATTGATCTTTAATTTGGAAGCAAAGGTGGCCTGCGGCCAGCTCAGCAGCGCGGCGAGCATCTGCCCGGTCTGGTTGGAATCGTCGTCGATCGCCTGCTTGCCGAGGATCGCCAGGCTCGGCTTCTCCTTTTCAACAATCGATTTCAACAACTTTGCAACGGCGAGAGGCTGCAGCTCCACGTCGGTCTGCACCAGGATCGCGCGGTCGGCGCCGATCGCGAGCGCGGTGCGCAGCGTCTCCTGGCAGGCCTGCACGCCGCACGAGACGACCACGATCTCGGTCGCCGAGCCGGCTTCCTTGAGGCGCACCGCCTCCTCCACCGCGATCTCGTCGAACGGATTCATCGACATCTTGACGTTCGCGGTCTCGACGCCGCTGCCGTCGCCCTTGACGCGCACCTTGACGTTGAAGTCGACGACGCGCTTGACGCTGACCAGGATTTTCATGGGAGGGCGCTGATTATAGGCGGCACTCGACCAGCGCATCCACTGCCACCGCGCCGGCGCCTGTTTCAAACACGATCACCGGGTTGATGTCGACCGACGCGACGGCACCGTCCCAGCGCAGCATCGCCTCGCCGAGGCACACCGCCATGGCCGCGAACGCGGCGACGTCGCGCGCAGGCTGACCGCGTACGCCCGAAAGCAGCGGCGCCATGCGCAGCTCGGCGAGCTTTCTCGCTACGTCGTCCTCGCTGAACGGAGGCAGCAGCAGCCGGAAGTCCTTCAGCGCCTCGAGATAGATACCGCCGTCGCCCACCAGCACCACCGGGCCGAACTGCGGATCGAGACGCGCGCCGAGCGCGAGCTCTCTGCCCCTGGAGGCGAGCCGCGCCACGATCACGCCCTCAAGCTTTTTTCCCAGAGAAGCCACCTTGTCCCGCTGGCGGCGGAATTCGGCTGCCGGGTCGGCTGGGTTCAACGAAACGAGGCCATGGTCGCTCTTGTGCGGCACGTCGGGCGAGCATGCCTTCATCACCACCGGGCCCGCAAAGCGCGAAACGGTACGGACGGCATCCTCTTCCGAACGGCAAAGCGCATGCTCGATCACCGGGATTCCGGATGCGGAAAGCAAGGCGAGGCTGTCCGGCTCGTTCAGGAAGCGCGTCGCCCCTACCCTGACCGGAGACAAGGGCGCACGCGCGGGCTGAGCCATGAGGGCGGCGTGGTCGGCGAACTGCGCGAGCGCGTCGATCGCCTCGCGCTCGCGCTCGAACGCGGCGAGGCCCAGCCCTTCGAACGGTGCGCGCACCGATTCCTGCGGCGCCGCGACGGCAACGGCATGGCCATAGCTTTCCTGAAACTGTTTGAGGTCCCTAGCAAATCTGGGGACGTCATACCCGGTGCCGGCGACCGGGATTGCGAGCATCGCCAGCTCGCTCTGTGCATCGTCACCGACGATCGGCAGCACCGCGCCGAAGAGTGCGCTGTTGCTGAGCAGCGCGCCGGTGACATCGATGGGATTCTCGAGCGCCGCAAAGCCGGGAAGTACTCTTGCAAGCTTTGTTTTTGCCTCCCCCGAAACGGAAGCCAAAGCAATTGCCTTCTGTTCTGCGTAGTCCGCCGCCATCACGCAGCTCGCCCCGGAGTTGCTCACCACGACGAGGCGCCGGCCGCGCGGCGCGCGGCCCGAGACGTAGAGCGCCGCCGCCGACACCAGCTCGTGCGGATCCGCGGCGCGCCAGATCGCGTGGCGCTCGAAAAAGGCGTCGACCACGCGGTCTTCGCTCGCGAGCGCGCCGGTGTGCGAAGACGCGGCCTTCTGCCCGCGCGCGGTGCGGCCGGCCTTGAGCGCGACGATCGGAACGCCGCGGGCGCGCGCCTTTTCGGCGGCGGCGGCGAGGCGCTGCGGATCCTTGATCGCCTCCATGTAGAGGAGCACCAGGCGCACGCCCGGATCCTCGACCACCGCCTCGGCCAGGTCTGCCACCGTGACGTCAGCCTCGTTGCCGGTGGCGTGCACGTGCCGCACGCCCAGGCCCTTGCGCATGACGAGGGTGTAGATCGCCTGCGAATTCGCGCCGCTCTGGCTCACGATCGCCACCGGCCCGTCGCGCCCTTCCATCTCGTGGAAGATGGTCGAGAAGTTCGCCACCACGCCGGTGGCGAAGTTGGCGAGGCCCTGGCAGTTCGGCCCGATGAGGCGCATGCCGGCGCGCCGCGCGGTCTCGACGAGCGCTCCCTGCACGCGCAGTCCCTCGGCGCCGGTCTCGCCGAATCCCGAGGCCATCACGACGGCCACCTTGACCCCTCGCGCGGCGCAGGACTCGACCGCGCGCACCGCCTCGTCGCCGGCGACCGCGACGATCGCGAGCTCGGGCGCTTCGGGCAGGTCCTCGACGCGGGCGAACGCGCGCAGGCCCTGCACCGTGGCGCGTCCCGGATTCACCGGATAGACCGCGCCGCGGTAGCCGTAGCGCTGCAGGTAGAGGATCGGCCGGCCGCCGACCTTGTGCGGATTGTCGGAGGCGCCGATTACCGCGATCGAGCGCGGCGCGAGGGCGGCTTGCAGCATGCGAGGCGCATAATAGGACGCGCTACTGCATCGCGCCCGGCTTTTCCGGCTTTTCCGGCTTTTCCGGCTTTTCCGGCTTTTCCATCTTGTCCATCTTGCTGGTGCTGCCGGTCTGGTGCGTCTTGCCCATCTTGTCGGTCTTTCCCATCT
>DATLUZ010000166.1:0-6823 GCA_035577785.1 Burkholderiales bacterium
ACGTCGCCGTCGGTGTGCGCGCGGCCGAGGAGCAGGAGCTGGATCTCGCGGCCGCCCTCCTTGATCGTCACCGATTTCGTCAGCGTGCGCGTGGGGAGCGGCGGCTTGATGTTCTTCAGCTCCACGTAGTAGGCCTCGGCCTGCTGCAGGTTGGCCTCGAGCCGCTTCTTCTGCGCGGGATCCGTGGCGCGCATCACGTCGTCCTTCAGCTTCTCGATCTCCTTCGGCACCACCGCGAGCTGCTTCTCGATATAGCCGTAGCCGCCGGCCCCGGCGTCGGCGCTCTTGAGGTTCTCGCGCGTGCGCTCGGAAGCGATGATCTCGACCTTGGGATTCACCTGCGTGTAAGCCTGGTTGCCCTGCGTGTGGTCCCAGTGGAAGTGGGTGTTGATGATCTTGCGCACCGGCATCTTGGTGATCGACTGGATCTCGCGCTGCAGCGCGGCCGCCGCCGAGGGCTTGGAGTGCGAATCGACCACGATCACGCCGTCGTTGGTGAGGATCACCGCGGCGTTGCAGTTCGTCTTGAAGCGCGGCGCCGCGATCGCGGCGTAAACCCCGTCGCCGACCTTCTTCAGCTCGAAGAGATCCTTCTCTGCCGTGGCGGCGTCTGCGGCAAGCGCGCAGCACGGCCCGAAGTGATCGATCGTTTCGACTGCGGCGAGCGCCATTCCGGCCTGCGTCAGGAACCTGCGACGTCCGAGCGAAGCGGGCATGGGACCTCCTCTGCCGCGAGAATCTACTCCGATCGCGCGTGGAATCCAGAGGGAGCGGGTAGAAAGGTGAGTGGCGACCGGCTTGCAAGGACCTTTCAAAGCCTTGGATTCTCAGCGCATTCGGCCTGCCCGTAGGCCCAAGGTCCAATTACCGGCGAGCGCCCTCGCGCCCAACATGGCACCAATTCCCCGGGGGTGGCCATGAAATCTCTGAATGCGGCGCGTTCGACGACGTTGGCATGCGCTCTTGCACTTCTTCCAATTGCCGCTCATTCCGAGGGAGCCCACCACGAGTGGGACTACAGCAAGCAGCACGGGCCCGGGCACTGGGGCGAGAAGCCCGAGTTCGAGTCGTGCGCGCTGGGCAAGGCGCAGTCGCCGATCGATATCCGCAGACCTGTTCCGAGCAAGCTCGAGCCCATCCGCTTCGACTACCAACCGACGCCGCTCCACATCATCGACAACGGCCACACGATCCAGGTGAACTACGCGCCCGGCAGCTCCATCTCGGTCGGGGATCAGCGCTACGAGCTGACGCAGTTTCATTTTCACAAGCCGAGCGAGGAGAAGATCAACGGCAAGCGCTACCCCATGGTCGCCCACCTCGTGCACAAGAACGCCGACGGCGCCCTTGCGGTCGTCGCCGTGCTGCTCAAGCAGGGCAACCAGAACGCGCTCGTCAAGACACTATGGGCCAACCTTCCGCCGGAAAAGGAGACTGAGAAGGTCGTGGAGAAGGTCAGCATCGATGCCGCGCGGCTCCTACCGAAGAATCACGCCTATTACACGTTTGCCGGATCGCTTACCACGCCGCCTTGCAGCGAAGGCGTGACCTGGTTCGTGCTGGTCAGCCCGATGCAGGTCTCCGAGGCGCAGGTCGCCCGTTTCGGGAAGATCTACAGCGCGAACGCCCGGCCGGTGCAGCCGCTCAACGGACGCATAGTGAAAGTGAGCCAATAGCCCGCTTCCTTTAGGGTCTTCTCCGGTTGCGAACCGGGACACTGGCTGCCAGACTGCCGCGTTCGGTAACAATAAGGAGGAGGAAGCGATGAAGCGGCCCGCTTTAGGCCTGCTGAGCATGGCCTTGACCATGCTGCTTGGAGCCGTGCCCGCCTGGGCGCAGCAGGCCAAGGGAGCGCCCGTCGAGATCGGCGTGGGCTACTTCCCGTCCTGGAACGGCGGCTGGTCGGGCACCGTAATCAAGAAGAAGGAGCTCTGGAAGAAATACCTGCCGGCCGGGAGCACGGTTCGCTGGGAGGTGACGCTCGTCGGCTTCCCAGTCTTCAACGCCATGCTGGCGAACCGGCTTCAGGTCGGCTACATCGGCGATGCGCCGGCCATGGTCGCGACCACGAAGCGCGACGTGGCCGATATCCGGATCGTGTCGCTGCACCACCAGTCGCCAGGGAACATCTGCGCGATCATCCTGGTGCGCCCCGACGCGCCCGACCTCAAGAGCCCCGACGAATGGCTGAAGTGGCTGAACGGGAAGCGCTTCGGCGTCGCCGGGCGCGCCTCGTGCGGCGATCGCTTCACCTCGTTCCTCGAGACGCGGCTCGGTGTGAAATTCGGCGACAAGGCTTACCTCGGGCCTGAGGTGATCCGCACCCAGCTCCAGGCGGGCACGATCGACGCGGCACAGCAGTTCGAGCCGAACGTCTCGCAGATCGTGGCGAGCGGGATCGCCAAGATCGCCTTTACCGGGAACAACTGGAACTGGACCGAAGGCTCGGCGCTCATCATGCGCAAGGATTTCATCGACAAGCATTACGAGGCGGCCAAGGGGTGGGTGAAGGCCGACCTCGAGGGGCTGAAGTACGTCGTCGACCATCCCGACGAAGTGGCGAAAATGGTGGCCGAGGAGCTGCCGGGCTGGACGCCAGGCATGGTGCGCACCGCGCTCGACGGGCGTTTCCCGGCGCACGCCGGCGCGAAAGACGTGAACGAGGTCCTCGGCGCTCCCTTCGACAAGGCGATGATGGACTACTTCAGGGAGGCCTACCGGTTCTGGCATAGCGTGAAGGCGATTCCCTCGCCGGACATCCCGGAAGGCGCGATTTACACGAAGCTCCTGGAAGAAGCGGCCGCGGAGCTCGGAATGAAGCTGCCGGTGGGCGTCATCAAGGGAACCGGCGCGCAAAAGGGGACGGCGAAGTAGCCCAGTCCGAAAAAAAATACGGAGGCGCGCTGCGCTGGGTCCGGAGCCCGCGCCCTTATCAGCTGCTGCTGGGCTTCGCGATCTTCCTCGCGTTCTGGCATCTCGCCACGGCGGTCCTCGAAGTTCCGGTTTTCCGCAAGATCCCGCCTCCGGCGGTGGTCTTGCGGGAATGGTTCAACCCGGAACCGTTCTTCGGCGTATCCGTATACACGTCCCTTTACTACTCGCACATCGGGTACAGCGTGTATCGGGCGTACACGGCATTCGCCCTCGCGGTGCTCCTCGGCGTGCCGCTCGGCATCCTCATCGGCTGGAACCGCACGTTCAAGGAATTCGCTTTCCCGCTGGTGGAGACCTTCCGGCCCATCCCGCCGCTGTCCTGGGTGCCGCTCGCGATCCTCATGCTGCCGGGCACCGAGCCGCCGGTCATCTTCGTCACCTTCATCGCGGCGTTCTTCGCGACGGTCCTCAACACCCTGCTGGGGGTCCAGTCCATCGACCGGAGCTATTTCCGCGCGGCGCAGTGCCTGGGCTTCAGCCGCAAGGACACTCTTTTCCACGTCGTCATCCCCGGCGCCATGCCGCACGTGTTCATCGGCCTTCAGATCGCCATGGGACTGTCGTGGGTGGCGCTCGTGGCGGGCGAGATGATCGCCGGCAAGCGCGGACTCGGCTACATGATCTACGATGCCTACTCCATGGTGCAGATTCCAACCATCATCATGGGCATGCTGACTCTCGGGTTCCTCGGCTTCTTCAGCAGCGCGATGGTGCGCTACCTGGGCCGCAGGCTCATGGCCTGGCGCTCGTACTGATGTTTCGCGTCGTTTTTTCCACCGCGTTGTGGCGAGGCGTTGGCGGCATCGCCATCTTCATCGCGCTCTGGGAAGCCGCGAGCCTTCTGAAGCTTCCGTTCCTGCGCTTCGTGCCCGCGCCGCACCTCCTGTTCGCGAGCGTGCTCGAAACGATCCAGACCCCCGCCTACTGGTCGGCGGTGTCCATCAGCGCGAGGCGGGTCACGATCGGCTACCTCATCGGCGTCGCCCTCGGCGTGCCGCTCGGCCTCGCCTTCGGCGTGAGCCGCGTATTCAAGAACGTCTTCTTCCCGGTCTTCGAGACGCTCCGGCCGATTCCGCCCCTGGCGTGGGTTCCGCTCTCGATCCTCCTCTGGCCGACCATGGAGCAGACGGTGATCTCGGTCATTTTCCTCGGGTCGTTCTTCACCGTGGTGATCAACGTCCTCGGCGGGGTCGAGACCATCGACATCCGCTACGTGCGGGCCGCGCTCTCGATGGGCGCGACGCGGTGGCAGGTGTTCTGGAAAGTCGTGCTGCCCGCGACCTCGCCCTCGATCTTCACGGGAATGGCCATCGCCATGGGATTGACCTGGGAAATCGTGGTCGCCGCCGAGATGGTGAGCAGCATCGGCTCGGGCCAGACCGGCCTCGGCGCCATGATGTGGCAGGCCTATGTGGGCGGCGTGATTCCGCTCATCATCACCGCCATGGTGAGCATCGGCCTGGCGGGGCTGCTCTTCAGCGCGCTCATCTGGCAGATCGGCGCCTTCGCCACGCGGTGGCGCCGGGTAATGTGATGAGTCCGCACGGGGGCCTGCGCATCAAGGAGGTCGGCAAGGTGTACGACCCGGAGGGCATCCACGTCGTCGCCCTGCAGGAGATCTCGTTCGACATTTCCCCTGGCGAGTTCTGCGTCGTCGTCGGCCCGTCGGGCTGCGGGAAAACGACGCTGCTCAACATCATCGCGGGCTTCGACACCCTGACCTCGGGCGAGATCGTCATGGACGGAAGCACCCTGACCGCGCCCGGCAAGCGCCTCTCGCCGGGCGCCGACCGGATGGTGGTTTTCCAGCACGGCGCCCTCTTTCCGTGGAAGACGGTGCTCTGGAACGTGACCTGCGGCCCGGTGCTGCAGCGACGCCTGTCTCGGAGAGGCGCCGAAGCGCAGGCGCGGCACCTGCTCGCCCGCACGGGCCTCGCGGGAATCGAGAGCCAGTATCCGGGCGAGCTCTCTTCGGGCATGCGCCGCCGCGTGGAGCTGGTGCGGGCGCTGATGAACGATCCGAAGGTCCTGCTTCTCGACGAGCCGTTCCGTGCGCTGGACGCGCTGACTCGAAGCGTCATGCACGAGCACCTTCTCGAGCTCTACGACCTGGCGAGGAAAACCGTGTTTTTCATCACCCACGACCTGGAGGAGGCGATCTTCCTCGCCGACCGGGTGGTGGTGATGACGACCCGCCCGGGGCGGGTCAAGAAAATCATCCAGGTCGATCTCCCCCGGCCGCGCGACCACCGCATCCTCACCAGCGCGCGCTACGGCGAGCTCGAGGAGGAAGCTCTGGAAGCGATCCACGAGGAGGCGCTCAAGGCCTTCGAGACTGGAGAGCGCGAGCTTGCCTAGCTTCAGCGAGATGGCCATGCGGTCGGTGCGCATGGCCTACGGAGCCGATCTTTCCAAGGTGGTGCTGGAGGACTGCTCCTTCGCGGTGACGAAGGGAAAGCTCAACGTCCTCGTCGGTCCCTCCGGATGCGGCAAGACGACCGTGGTGAATCTCCTGGCCGGATATGAACGCCCGGCGAGCGGAGAGATCCTCCTGGACGGGCAGCCGGTCACCGGACCGGGATCGAGCCGGCTCGTGGTGTTCCAGGAGACGGCGCTCTTTCCCTGGCTCACCGTGCTCGGCAACGTGATGTTCGGCCCCACGGTGCGCGGCACGATGAGCCGGGACGAAGCGAAGCGCGAAGCGCGACAGCTGCTCGAGATGGTCGGCCTGAAGGACTTCGCCGACAAGCATCCGATGCAGCTCTCCGGCGGGATGCAGCGCCGCGCCGAGCTCGCGCGCGCCATGATCAACCAGCCCGGCGTGATGCTGATGGACGAGCCCTTCCGGGGCCTCGACGCGATGACGCGCAAGCTCATGCAGGAGCACTACCTGCGGCTCTTCGAACAGGACGGCCGCACCAATCTCTTCGTCACCTCCGAACTCGACGAGGCGGTGTTGCTCGCCGACCGGCTGATCGTGCTCACCAACCGTCCGACCCGGGTGAAGAAAATCATCGAGGTGGACCTGCCCCGCCCGCGCGAGATCTCCCTCTTGGGTTCGCGGCGTTTCCTGGAGCTCAAGCAGGAGGCGCTCAACCTGCTGCACGAAGAAGCGGTGAGGGCGTTCGACGCCGGCGCAACCGGTCCGTTCGACCTGGTGGAAGCCTACGGCCGCCGCAGCCGCGGCGGCAGCCCCCCGGTCAAGTAATCGGCATGTACGCGTAGCCGCGGTTCTGCAGCGCGACCGAGTTCACGAACAGGTTTCGTTCCACTCTCGCGCAGTCGATGACGTTGTCCACAGCTATCGCGCTGCGGTCGAGCGCGATCTTGCAGACCTCGATGCGCCCGCCGACCTGCGTGAACCTCTCCAGGCGCGCGTGAATCGGCGCCAGGTCGGGCGCCTCCCGCGACTCGAACTTGGTGCCGGAGAGCGTGCGCGCCGCGAACTGGGTGGCATGCGCGTGCAAGAGCACCACGAAATCGACGGCGATGCCGCGCTTGCCGAAATCCTCCGCAGCGTCGATCACGAGGTCGAGCCGGTCGACGAAACGCCGCGCGTCCCCGGTAGTGAAATCCCACACCGCCTTCGCCGCCGCGAGCCCGCCCCAGTCTTCGTTCATGCCGGCCATTCTAGGCTGCCTGGCGCAGCCCGACGACTTCCCTCGCCCGCAGGCGCGCTTCGTTCAGCCGGTAGATCGCGTAGCAAACCACCGCCCCGAGCAGGAAGGGCAACGCCGACCACATGTAGAGTTGCTGCACAGGAAGGCTGACAAAGAGCGCGCCAAGCAATGGGCCGATGATGGAGCCGACGCGGCCGACGCCCAGTTCCCAGCCGGATCCGTTGGCGCGCAGCGACGTGGGATAGACGAGCGACCCGGCGACGTTGATG
>DATLUZ010000167.1:0-5542 GCA_035577785.1 Burkholderiales bacterium
CCATGCCGTTGGTGCCGCCATAGCGCTCGCTCCACACGCCGCCCGGGACCAGACCGGAGCGCGAGGCCGCATGCTTGAAGCTCGAGTCGCCGTAGTAGGAGAGCAGGACGCCGTCGCGGTCGGTCAGGATGATCGAGTGTCCAGAGCCGGCGAGCTGGCGGTGCAGATGCGCCATCTCCGTGTCGGCGAAGGAGAGAAGATCCTGGCTCTGCTCCTTGCGGGCGAGGAGCTCCTGGTTCGAAAGGACCGCGGGCTGCGCGCCCGATTCGGGCTCGAGGCCGTATTCGTCGACACAGCGCAGCCACGAGCGCATCACGTGCTCGGGTGCGTTCGCACTGCGCGACGTACCGCGAATCACGGAGTGCACGAGACGTGCGTGACTTCCGTCCGTGAGCATGGACCCCTCCTGCGCGACATAGTATGCGCCTAACGCAAGCGGTTCAGGGGCTGGGACGCTGCGACCGTTCGCCTCATATCGATATGCCCTATCGATGCTTCCCACCGGCGGGGACGCATCCCACCGTCTCCACGGTCAGGGCGGCGGCTCGCCTTCGAGGTCACGTCGCTCGAGGGCCAGATAGGCGTGATGGACGTTGCGGGGGTGAACCGTATCGTAGAGCGCCCAATCCCGGTACTCCCTGACCGCGACCGCCCGCGGCGCCTCGAGCAAGCTCATCCCGGCGGCATACGCTCGCTGCGTGCGGCCCTGCAGCGCGTCCAGATAGGCGGCGAGCTCGCGCAGGCGAGCGGGCGGGCCGGGTGTTCCGTGCGCGGGAACCACGCTGCGCGCGGGCAGGGCGGCAAGCCGCTCCAGCGCCGCGGCCCAGACGTCCAAGGCGCCATTTGCCGTCTCGGGAATGCGGCCGAAGCTCGCCAGGCCGCCTGCAAAGAGCACTCCCGATTCGGCATCCCACACCGCAAGACTGCCTGGCGCCGCAGCGCCGTCCTCATCGATGAGCTCGAGCTTGCGGCCGGCCACCGACAAGAGCCGCGAGCCCTTGAAGACACGATCGGGGCGCGGCACGCGAGTCCCGGCCATGACCTCCTCGCCGAGGGCGGCGCGGCGCTGCGCGAGGCAGCGCTCGCAGCGCTCGGCGATGAGCCGCGCTGCCGCCTCGTGAGCGAGCACCGGTGCGCCATGGTCCTGGAAGAACGCCGCGCCGAAGATCGCCTCGTCCATCGGCCACGTAAGGATTACAAGAGCGAGCGGCTTGTCTGTCCGGGAACGAATGACACGCAGCATGTGCTCCGCGAATCCGGCGGAGAGACCGCTGTCGATCACGATGACGCCCCGGGCGGCGACGATGAATCCCTGGTTGGCGATGTGGCCGCCGTTTTCCCGGCTTGCCTCCTCCAGCGCCCCCACGAAGACGTGCACGCCGCGCCCGAGATCGATCGGATCGGGATAGGGTCCGGCCTGCGCGAGCGACCCAAGGAGAGCGCCGGCAAATGCGGCAAGAACGCGTGCTAGCATGGGATGTGCGTTTTTGTGCCCTGGCGCTGTTGGTTGCCGCGATGGAAGCGACGGCGCACGACTATCCGACTTCCGGCCGGGTCGAGTTCGTCCTCGAGTGCATGCAGAGGAACGCAGGCAAGCAGGAATTCGTCTACAAGTGCGCCTGTGTCATCGACGAGATTGCCCAGAAATACTCCTACGATGATTTCGTGGAAGCCGCCACCGCTGCACGCTACCAGAGTCTCGGCGGCGAGCGCGGCGGAGTGTTCCGCGACCCGCCGCAAACCCGGGAGCTCGCGAAGCGCTTCATGCAGGTCCAGGGCGAGGCGATGAAGCGCTGCGACGTGCCCCGCTGACCGCACGGTGACTAGGGCTCGGGCCGGCCCGGTGCCCGGCTCGCACTGCGCCGCACCGCGGCGGTGGTTTCGAACTTGAGCTCCTTCGTGTCGATCACCTCCGCCTTCAGATCCCCTGGAGCGTGGGGCACGAAGTAGAAGCGGAAATAGGGGTTCTCGCTGATCGAGAAATCGACCTCGGCAGAGAACACGGGCTTGCCCGCATAGCTCACCTTCACGGAGCGCACGAAGTACGCCGGCGTGTACAGCCGCGTGAGCTGATCCATGGCGAGCCCCGAGTGGTTGGGATGATTCACCATGAGCTGCGCGGCCACCGGCTCGCCATAGGCGCCGCCGGCGCCCACGGCGAGCCGCATGCGCCCTATACGGCCGGCCGCTTCGGTATCGCCTCCCGCCGGCGCCGAGCAGCCTCCGGAAGCCTTGACGAACCGGGCCTGCGCGGCGAGCGTGCCGTCGGAGAGCTCGGCCACCGCGCGCACATAGCTGTACTGCTCTACCCGGATACGCGTCTCGATGTCGGCGCGGCCGCTTTCGGGCGTGAGCTCAATCGTCGCCGCGACCGGCGACGGGTTGTTGTCCACGATGAGGTACAGGCGCCTGACGTAGCGCTTGCTGCTCTGTGAAAGCCTTGCGCGGATCGCAATGGGCACCACCGCGCCGTCCTCGGCCCGCATCGGCGCCACGAGCTCGAGTGCGTCCCCCGACATCGGGCGGTTTTCGAACAGCGAGCTCTTGAGCTTCTTCCAGATCGCGGTCTCCGGATCGGGCAGCCCGCTCGCATTCGTGTAGTGAACGGCGGTGTCGTGAACGGCGTCGTCGCCTAGAACGACGCTCGAGAAAGCGAGCCCTGCACAGAGGAAGAACCACCCGCGCATATGGGAGCGAAGCTACTCCTCGAGTTCTAGCACTGCAAAGCCTGAAAAATGCGGCGACTGCGACACAGCTGAACACCGGGGTGTTCGCTTTCGGAACACTTGCACCGCAGCAGGAAAAAGCGCGTTTCGTCGCACGGGTTTTGTCGTCGTGAGGCGCGTTCTGTTTTGATGAGCGCGGGCGTATATTAGATCGGTCAAGCGTAGCTATCGGAAATTCTTGCGGATCTCGAGGAGGGGAAACATGGCAGCGAAATTCGCGTACACGACCGCATTGCTCGGCTGCGCGCTGATTCCGAGCGCGTTCGCCAACGACGATGTGCTCAAGCAGACGGGCAACGCCAGGCAGTGGGCGATGCAGGCCGGCAACATGCAGAACCAGCGCTATAGCGGGCTCAAGCAGATCACCAAGGACAACGTCAAGAACCTGCGCGTGGCGTGGACCTTCTCGACCGGCGTTCTGCGCGGCCACGAGGGCGGCCCGCTGGTGATCGGCGACATGCTCTACATCCACAGCCCGTTCCCCAACAAGGTGTTCGCCATCGGGCTCGAGGACCAGCAGATCAAGTGGAAATACGAGCCCAAGCAGGATCCGACGGTGATCCCGGTCATGTGCTGCGATACGGTGAACCGCGGCCTCGCGTACGCCGAGGGCAAGATCTTCCTGCAGCAGGCCGACACCACTCTGGTCGCGCTCGACGCGAAGACCGGCAAGGAGCTGTGGAAGGTCAAGAACGGCGATCCGAAGAAGGGCGAGACCAACACCAACGCGCCGCACATCTTCAAGAACAAGGTGTTCACCGGAATTTCCGGCGGCGAGTTCGGCGTGCGCGGCTTCGTCGCCGCCTACGACATCAACACCGGCAAGCTGGCGTGGAAAGGCTACAGCACCGGGCCTGACAACGAGATGCTGATCGATCCGGGCAAGACGATGACGTGGACCGACGGCAAGATGGCGCCGGTGGGCGCGGACTCTTCGCTCAAGACCTGGCAAGGTGACCAGTGGAAGATCGGCGGCGGCACCACCTGGGGCTGGTACAGCTACGACCCGAAGCTGAACCTCATGTACTACGGCTCGGGCAACCCGAGCACCTGGAACCCGGTGCAACGACCCGGCGACAACAAGTGGTCGATGACCATCTGGGCGCGCGACGTCGATAGCGGCCAGGTGAAGTGGGTCTACCAGATGACGCCGCACGACGAGTGGGATTTCGACGGCGTGAACGAGATGATCCTCGCCGACGGGGTCAACGTGAAAGGCAAGCCGCGCAACGTGCTGGTGCATTTCGACCGCAACGGGTTCGCCTATACGCTCGATCGCGCCACGGGCGAATTGCTCGTCGCCGAGAAGTATGACCCGGCGGTCAACTGGGCCACTCACGTCGACATGAAGACCGGCCGGCCGCAGGTCGTGGCCAAGTACAGCACGCAGGCGAACGGCCAGGACGTGAACAGCAAGGGTGTCTGCCCGGCGGCGCTCGGCAGCAAGGATCAGCAGCCGGCGGCGTTCAACCCGGCGAACAAGCACTTCTACGTCCCGACCAACCACGTGTGCATGGACTACGAGCCCTTCAAGGTCGAGTACAGCGCGGGCCAACCCTACGTCGGCGCAACGCTGTCGATGTATCCGGCGCCGGGCAGCCACGGCGGCATGGGCAATTTCATCGTCTGGGATGCGGGGGCAGGGAAGATCGTGCAGTCCAAGGCCGAGAAGTTCTCGGTGTGGAGCGGTGCGCTCGTCACCGCCGGCGGCGTCGCCTGCTACGGCACGCTCGAAGGCTACGTGAAGTGCGTCGATGCCAACGACATCAACAAGGAGCTCTACAAGTTCAAGACGCCCTCCGGCATCATCGGCAACCTGAACACCTGGGAGTACAAGGGCAAGCAGTACATCGGCGTGCTTTCGGGGATCGGCGGCTGGGCGGGGATCGGCATGGCGGCCGGCCTCGAGAAGGATACCGACGGCCTCGGCGCCGTGGGCGGATACAAGGAGCTGAACAAGTACACCCAGCTCGGTGGCGTCCTCACCGTATTTGCTCTGCCCTAGCCTGAGTCGCAGCTTCGGGAAAAGGCTGGCGTCCTTCTGGACGCCGGCCTTTGTCGCGCTTGCGATGCTCCTCGTTGTGCCGCATCCGGTCGCGCTTGCTGACGAACCGCTCTACAAGGTCGAGGGCGGAAACAAGGTCGACAAGGCCACGCTCGAGGGCTGGCGCACGTGGCGCGCGCTCGCGTGCGAGCGTTGCCACGGCCCGAAGCAGGAAGGACTGGTCGGTCCTTCGCTGCTCGAATCCCTGCGGCGGCTGACCAAGGACGAGTTCAAAGAGACGCTCATGAAGGGCCGTCCGGAGAAGGGCATGCCCAACTTCGACGGCAGCAAGATGGTCACGGAGAATCTCGACGGGCTCTACGCGTACCTAAAGGGGCGCTCGGACGGAGCCATCCAGCCCGGCCGGCTGGAAGAGTTGAAGTGAAAGCCCGGGGCCGCGCGCTCCTGACCGGAGCCGCGCTCCTCCTCCTCCATCCCTGGGCTGCGCTCTGCCAGCCGGCCGGCGCGGGTGTGGACAAGGTGCTGCGCGTCTGCGAAGACCCGAACAATCTGCCATTCTCCAATCGCGCCGGCGAAGGGTTCGAGAACAAGATCGTCGAGCTGCTCGCGGCCGAGCTTGGCTGGAAGCTCGAGTACACGTGGTTTCCGCAACGCATGGGATTCATCCGCAACACGCTGCGCAACCGCGACCCCGACACCGACCGCTTCAAGTGCGACCTCGTGCCCGGCGTTCCGGTAGGCTTCGAGCTCGCAGCGACCACCAAGCCCTATTACCGCTCGACTTATGCGCTCGCTTACGTGAAGGGCAGGG
>DATLUZ010000168.1:0-5199 GCA_035577785.1 Burkholderiales bacterium
GTGTACGTGCCGAATGCGACGAGCGGAATCGCGCTCGACCTGTCGCGCAACCTCCGCGCCGGCAGCAACGTCAAGGTGGTCGACGATCCGAAGCAAGCCGAGGCCATCCTCGAGTTCTCGGGGGAAACGCGCGCGAAGGAAATCCTCTCGCTCACCGGCGCCGGGCGCGTGCGCGAGTTCCGGCTGCGCTACCGTGTCGGCTTCCGGGTGCACGACGGCAAGGGCAACGACTACGTGCCGCAGAGCACGCTCGATCTCACCCGCGACGTGACCTACAGCGACGCCGACGTGCTCGCGAAGGAGTCGGAGGAGCAGCAACTCTACAAGGACATGCAGGGCGACATGGTGCAGCAGATCATGCGGCGGATGTCTTCCGTGCAAAAGCCCAAGGCCTGAGCGTGCAGCTTCGCTCGGAGCAGCTCGAGTCGCACCTCGCGCGCAGCCTCGGCCCCATCTATGTCGTGCACGGCGACGAACCCCTGATCGCGCTGGAGGCGGCGGATGCGGTGCGCGCGGCGGCGCGCGCACGCGGCTTCACCGAGCGCGAGGTGTTCGAGCCCGGCAGGAGCTTCGACTGGAGCGAGCTCTCGCACTCGCTCGCCAGCCTGTCGCTCTTCGGCGGCAAGAAGATCGTTGAGCTGCGCCTTCCCTCGGGCAAGCCGGGCGCCCAGGGCGGCGAGGCGATCGCGCAATACTGCGAGCGTCCAAGCCCGGACATTCTTTTCCTCGTCTCGCTCCCGCGCCTGGATCGCATGAGCCAGTCGAGCGCGTGGTTCGGCGCGCTGTCGAGCGCGGGCGTGGTCGTGGACGTGTGGCCGGTCGAGCGCACGCGTCTTCCCTCGTGGATCGCCGAGCGGCTCGGGCGCCAGCGCCAGCGCGCCCCGCGCGAAGCGCTCGAGTTCCTCGCCGACCGCGTCGAGGGCAACCTCCTCGCAGCGCATCAGGAAGTGCAAAAGCTCGCGCTGCTCGCACCCGAAGGGGAGCTCGACGTCGACACGGTGCGCGAGGTGGTGGCGAACGTGGCGCGCTACGACGCCTACGCCGCGGGCGAGGCGCTGCTGGGCGGTGACGCCGGGCGCTACCTGCGGATCATCGACGGGCTGAAAAGCGAAGGCGAGGCGCCGACGCTGGTCCTCTGGACCCTGAGCGAGGAGCTCTTTGCGCTCGCGCGAATCCAGGCAGGCACCGCCGCCGGCCGCCCGGTCGACGAGCTCCTGCGCGAGAACCGGGTCTGGGGCCCGCGCCAGCGGCCCATGAAGGCCGCCGCGGCCCGCGTCGCCCCGCAGGCAGTGCAGCGCGCGCTGGTCCACGCCGCCGGAATTGACCGTGCGATCAAAGGGGTCGGCTCCGGGCAGCCGTGGGACGAGTTCCTGAAGCTCGCGCAGACCCTCGAGCGTTAACATTCGGCAATGGATCCCCGGGAACACGTCAGGCAGCTCGGCAGGCAGGCCCGCGAAGCATCGCGAGCGCTGGCGCGCGCCAGCACCGAGCAGAAGAACCGGGCCCTTCGCGCCATAGCCGGCGAGATCCGCTCGCGCAGGGACGCGATCCTCGACGCGAACCGCGCCGACGTCGCGGACGCCAAAGGGAACGACGCGGCCTTCGTCGACCGCCTCACGCTGACGCCGAAGCTCGTGGAGCAGATGGCCGAAGGGGTCGAGGAGGTGGCGAAGCTGTCCGATCCGGTCGGCGCGATCTCGGAGCGCGTGAAGCGGCCGACCGGGATCGAGGTGGCGCGCATGCGCGTTCCGCTCGGGGTGATCGCCATCATCTACGAGTCGCGGCCCAACGTGACCGCCGACGCCGCCGCGCTGTGCCTGAAATCCGGCAACGCCGCCATCCTGCGCGGCGGGTCGGAAGTGCTGGGTTCGAATCGCGCCATCGCCGCGTGCGTGCGCGCCGGATTGAAGAGCGCGGGACTACCCGAGGCCTCGGTCCAGCTCGTCGACACCACCGACCGCGCCGCCGTCGGCGAGCTCATCACGCTGCGCGAATACGTCGACATCGTGGTGCCGCGCGGCGGCAAGGAGCTGATCGAGCGGCTCTCGCGCGAGTCGCGCATTCCCATGATCAAGCACCTCGACGGCATCTGCCATGTCTACGTCGACGACAGCGCGGACGCGGACATGGCGGTGAAGATCGTCGACAACGCCAAGACACAGCGCTACGGGGTCTGCAACGCGATGGAGACGCTGCTGGTGGCCGATGGCATTGCTTCGTCGGTGCTTCCCCGAATTGGAAAAATTTTCGCAAGCAAAGGCGTGGAGATGCGCGCCGACCCCGTCTCCCTCAAATTGCTTCAAGGGGCAAAAGCAGTGACGGAGCAGGATTACTACACGGAGTGGCTGGCGCCGATCGTCTCCATCCGCGTGGTGAAGGGCATCGACGAGGCGATCGAGCACATCGCGAAGTACGGCTCGCAGCACACCGATGCCATCGTGGCGAACGATCGCGCGCGCGCCGAGCGCTTCCTGCGCGAAGTCGACTCGAGCTCGGTCATGTGGAACGCCTCGACGCGCTTCGCCGACGGCTACGAGTACGGCCTGGGCGCCGAGGTCGGCATTTCCACCGACAAGCTGCACGCCCGCGGCCCGGTCGGGCTCGAGGGCCTCACCACGCAGAAGTTCCTGGTGCTCGGCCACGGAGAGATCCGCACTTAGTGGCTGCCACAGGAATCCTCGGCGGCACGTTCGACCCGGTTCACAACGCGCACCTCGCGATGGCGCGCGCCGCCCTCGATCACCTCGGGCTCGACAATCTGCTTTTCATCCCGACCGGGCGGACACGCTACCGGCTTCCTTCCGCCACCGCCGGGAGGGATCGGGCGGCCATGCTGCGCCTCGCGATCGAGGACCAGCCGCGGTTCGGTGTGGATGAGCGCGAGCTTCAACCTGACGCCACGGGCTACACGGTCGACACGCTTCGCGCGCTGCACAGCGAGCTCGGAGACGCGGAGCTTCATCTTCTGATGGGCGCAGACCAGTACGCGAAGCTCGACAGCTGGCATCGTCCCGACGAGGTGAGGCGCCTCGCGCGCATCGGCGTGTTCGGGCGGCCGGGGATCGCGCTGGACGGGAAGGTGAATCTCATTCCGATGGAGCCGATGCCCGTCTCGGCGAGCGAGATCCGCGCGCGCGCGAAGCGCGGCGAAAGCCTCGAGCACCTGGTGCCGCGGGCCGTGGCAAGCTATATCGTGCGCCATCGGCTCTACGCCTGATGCGGCTCTACGCCTGATGGACATCCGCGCCAAGCAGCGCGCCGTGGTGGAGGCGCTCGAGGACGTCAAGGGGCGCGACATCATCGTGTTCAACACCGCGCGCATGCCTTCCATGTTCGAGCGCGTGGTGATCGCGAGCGGCGACTCCAATCGGCAAGTCAGGGCGCTTGCGGACCGGGTGCAGGAGCGCATCAAGGAGCTCGGCTCGCGCGTGTACGGTGTCGAGGGGGAGAAGTCCGGCGAATGGGTGCTGGTCGACCTGGGCGACGTGGTGGTCCACATCATGCATCCGGCGGTTCGGGAGTTTTACAACCTCGAGGAAGTGTGGGGCGGCAAGACGGTTCGTCTAGTCAATAGAGCAAAACCAAAGCAGCGGCGTGCCACGGCTAAGCGTCCTCGCAGTAAGCACTAGGCTGCCGGGTTGGGCCGAGGAAGCCTGCGCGGAATATGCCCGCCGCATGCCGAAGGGCTACGAAGTGTCGCGGGTCGCAGTGAAGGACGAGAAGCGACTGGTCAGCTCGCTTCCCAAAGGGACCAGCATGATCGTGCTGGACGAGCGCGGTCGTGATTGCACGACACGCCAGTTTGCCGAGCTGCTGAAGAGCGAGACCGCGTTCGTCATCGGCGGACCCGACGGCCTGTCCGCGGAGGTGAAGGCGCGGGCCACGCTCGTGCTGCGTGTGTCATCTTTCACGCTGCCGCACGCTCTCGCGCAGGTGGTGCTGCTCGAGCAACTGTATCGCGCGGCGAGCCTCCTGATCGGTCATCCTTATCACAGGGACTGACGCGGGCGATAGTAAACTCGCGCCATGATCGGCCCGCTCGATCGCGGCATCTATCTCGCCTCGCGCAGTCCTCGCCGGCGGGAGCTTCTCTCGCAGGTCGGCGTGCGCTATCACCTGCTGCTCTTCCGCAGCCGCCCGGACGCGCCGCCCGACGTCGACGAGGCGATCCTGCCGAACGAGCAACCCGACGTTTACGTAGAACGGGTCGCGCGCGCCAAGGTGCAGGCCGGCTGGCGTCTGCTGCGCCTGCGCAACCTGCCGTTCGCGCCGGTGCTCGCCGCGGACACGACCGTGGCGCTCGACGGCCAGATCCTCGGCAAGCCCGTCGACCGCAAGGAGGCCGGCGAGATGCTCGCCGCGCTCTCCGGGCGCCGGCACGACGTTTTCACCGCCGTGGCGCTGATGCGCGACGAGCGCATCGACTCGGCGGTGTCGCGCTCCGAAGTCCAGTTCAAGCAGCTCTCCCCCGAGGAGATCGCGCAGTACATCGCCACGGGCGAGTGCGACGACAAGGCCGGCGCCTATGCCATCCAGGGACGCGCGGCGCGGTTTATCATGGAGCTTCGCGGCAGCTACTCGGGGGTCATGGGGCTGCCGCTCTTCGAGACCGGCCAGCTCCTCGAGAAACTGCGTGACCGAAGAAATTCTTATTAATGTCACCCCTCAGGAAACACGCGTAGCGGTCACAGGCTCGGGGGTGGTGCAGGAACTCCTGATCGAGCGCAGCGCGAGCCGCGGCCTCGTCGGGAACATCTACATGGGGCGCGTCGCGCGGGTGCTGCCCGGCATGCAGTCCGCGTTCCTCGAGATCGGCCTCGAGCGCGCCGCCTTCCTCCACGTCGCCGACATCTGGCAGCATCGAAAGGCGATCAGCGGCGAGCCGGCGAAGCCGATCGAGCGCATCCTCGCCGAAGGCGAGCCGCTGCTGGTGCAGGTAGTGAAGGACTCGATCGGCTCCAAGGGCGCGCGCCTTTCCACGCAGATCTCGATCGCCGGACGCCTGCTCGTCTACCTTCCCAACGATCCCCACATCGGCATCTCGCAGAAGATCGAGGACGAGAGCGGCCGCCAGGCGCTGCGCGACCGCCTCAAGGAAATGGTGCCCGCCGACGAGAAAGGCGGCTTCATCGTGCGCACGCTGGCCGAGAGCGCGAGCGAGGAGGAGCTGCGCGCCGACCTCGACTACCTGCGCCACCT
>DATLUZ010000169.1:0-4781 GCA_035577785.1 Burkholderiales bacterium
TTGACGCTTGGCGTCGCGCTGGGACTGGAGCTGCGCAATCCCGATTTTCTCTGGCGCCCGGGGCATCCGAAGCTCGCCGGCTGGTACGAGCGGCTCGCGGCGCGCGCGTCGTTCGTCGCGACGGCTCCGCCGCGCGCATGAGCGCGCCCGCAGTGGGCAGGCTCGAAGCGGTGGCGCTGGTCCTCTACGCGGCGGCGGTCCTCCTCTGCACGATTCTGGTGGTCGGCTACCGAGACCTCGACTTTGTCGGCGCGCTCATCGCGCTCACGCTTCCCTGGAGCCTGGTCACCATTCCTTTCAGGTGGTCGCTGATTCACGGCGCGTCGCTCTGGCTCTTCTGGCTCGTCTACCTCGGCGGCGGCGCCGCGAACCTCTTTCTCCTGCACCGCTACCTGCCGTGGCTCTACGAGCGCCTGCGCCGCGGCGCCGGTAACTAAGCAGCGTTCGTCGCGGCCTTGCGCCAGGCCGCGGGCGGCACGCCGAACTCGCGCTTGAACGCGCGGCTGAACGCCGCCTCGGACTCGTAGCCGCTGCGCTCGGCGAGCCGGGCGATCGCGTCCGCGCCCGAGCGCAGCGCCTGCGCCGCGAGCGCGAGCCGCCAGCGCATCAGGTACTGGATAGGCGATTCGCCGACCAGCGCCGTGAAGCGCTCGGCCAGCGCCGAGCGCGAAAGCGCGGCCTCGCGTGCCAGCGCGTCGACGGTCCAGTGCCGTCCTGGCGCAGCGTGCAGGAGCGCGAGCGCCCGGCCGACGTGCGCGTCGCGCACGCCGGCGAGCCAGCCGGTGCCGCCGGGCGGCAGGCGCTCGGCGTAGCGGCGCAGCGCCTCGACGAAGAGCAGCTCCGCCAGCTTCGCGAGCATCGAGCCCGCGCCCGGCCGCAGGGTCGACGACTCGCGCACGCCGGCGCGGAAGAGCTCCCGCAGCATCGCCGCCGCCGGCCCGTCGCCCATCGGGAGGCAGATGAGGCGCGGCAATGCCTCGAGCAGCGGCCGGAAGACGCTGCGGCTCAGCGCGAGATAGCCGCAGACGAAGCGCGTCGCCGCGCCGCCTCCGCCGTGGCGCATGTGGAACACCTCCGCGCCGCTTTCGGCGTCCGGGGCCAGGGCGGCCTGCCTTTCCATCGGCGCGAGCTGCAGGTCGGTGCCCATGAGGTGCCTGCCTTCCTGCGGGAAGAGGATGAGGTCGCCGGCCGCCGCGTCGAATACCTCTCCGCCGTCGGCGAGCCGCACCTTGCAGCGGCCCTCGGTGAGGAAGTGGAAAAACGCGACGTGCTCCGATCCCGCGAGGCGCTCGCGCACGCTCGCCAGGCCGAGCTCGCCGCGGATGCACCACGGCGCCGTGAACTCCGCGTTGAGGTATACCGCGCCCTCGAGGCGCACCGAATTCAGAACGTCCGACAGGGCATCCATGGAGTCGCGGTCAAGAAGCGCGGAGCCGCGGCCAAGACGCCGGGCAGCGCGGGGCCGAGACTAGCACCCGCCAAGCTCAACCTGAAAGGATCGCATCATGACAACTGCAACCGAGACCCGTGAAGCCGACCACGCGGTCCACGCCAAGAGCTACGAAGCAAGCTGCTTCTGCGGCGCCGTGCACTTTACCGTAACCGGCGAGCCCGCGGCCATGGGCTACTGCCATTGCGAGTCCTGCCGCACCTGGTCGGCAGGCCCTGTCAACGCCTTCACGCTGTGGAAGCCCGAAGCCGTGAGGATCACGCGCGGCGCCGACCACATCGGCAGCTACAGCAAGACGCCGAGGAGCCATCGCAAGTGGTGCAAGCGCTGCGGCGGCCATCTCTTCACCGAGCATCCGGGATGGGGCGTCACCGACGTGTACGCCGCGGTCATCCCGGAGTTTCCATTTCGGGCCGGGGTCCACGTCAATTACCAGGAGACGAAGCTCCATCTGCACGACGGGCTGCCGAAGCTGAAGGACTACCCGAAGGAAATGGGCGGCTCGGGCATCGCCATCGCCGAATGACCTATGATGGGCGCCGATGCTGGAGCTCAGGCCAACCTGCGAGCACTGCAACAAGCCCCTGCCCCCGCACGCGCTCGACGCGCGCATCTGCAGCTACGAGTGCACGTTTTGCGCCGCGTGCGTCGAGAAGGTGCTAGCCAACGTCTGCCCCAACTGCGGCGGGGGCTTCGTCCCCCGGCCGCTCCGCCCGGCACGCAACTGGAAAGGCGACAATTTTCTCGGTCAGGATCCTGCAAGCACGAAGGTGAGGCACCGGCCGCTCGACGCCGAGGCGCACGCGAAGTTCTCGGCGCCGATCCGTGGCATTCCGCCGGAAAAGCGGTAAACCTTCGTGGGGAAAGTGCGGAAATAGTCGCTGCGGGGCCGCCCGCGGGTTCGTATGCTGGACGCCTTGAATAAGGCCGACTCGGCCGGGAGGCGAGATGGCGACGCCACATCGACAAACCCCTCAGGCGCCGGTGCAGGCCGCGCTCGGGCAATTGCTGCCGCTCGAAAAAAACTACCGGGACGCGGTGAAGCTCTTCAGCCGGTTCCGCCAGGCGCAGGGCTTCCGCCAGTACCTGCAGCGTCGCGCCGCCTTCGTCATCCCGATGCTGGCGCTGTTCGTGCTGGTTAGCGTGGCGTGCACGGCAGCGACGGTCATCTTTCTCGCCGACCGGCACGCGCTGCTCGCGCTGCCCGGCATGGTGCTCGCGCCGTTCGTCCTCGTCGGCAGCTTCTTCGTCGAGGCGTTCGTGTTCTTCTCGTGGCTCGAGGGTCGCGCGCTCACGCAGGCGCTCGGACGCCGCAGCAAGCGCGACCTCGACTTCGGCCAGATGCCGCAGAACGTTCCTTGGGTGCTCGCGGCGCTGTTCCTGGTCCTGCCGCTCCTCATCCTCGCGTCGGTCTCGTTCACGGCCGCGCTGGTACTGATCCTGCTGGCGGTCGGCATCATCGTGGCCATCGCGAAATTCGACCGCTAGGAGACCCGCTAGGCGGCAGGCGTCCTCGGGCGCTTGCGCCGTGAGCGGATGTCGCTTGCCAGGATGCTGACCGCGAGGGCGATGCCGCCCGCCGCGGCCGCCAGGAACAGCAGGATCGCGATCCCCGGGTAGCCGAACAGGCGGAACGAAGTCTCCACCCGCATCAGCAGCGCCGCGCCGACGATGAGCGCCGCGAGGACCAGGCCGAGCGAGATGCGGTTGGCGACCTTCTGCATGCCCTCCATCAGGCGGGTCTCGTCGATGGCGTCGACCTTGACCTGGAACTCGTTGTCGGCGAGCCGGTCGAGGATGCGGTTCACCCGCCCGGGCAGGTTCTGCACGAATTTCTTGAGGTCGACCGCGGCGCTCGCGAGCGCGCCGAGCGAGAGGTCGCGCGCCATCTGGTGCTCGGTGATCTCGGCCGCGTGGCGCCGGATCGCCGCGTTCGGATCGAAGCGCGGCGCGAGGGTGTGGCCGATCTCGTCCAGGTTGAGCAGCGTCTTGCCCACCATGGCGAGCTCGGCCGGAAGGCGGATGCCGCTGTCGGCGGCCACCCGGAGCAGCATCAGTACCGCGCGCCCGACCTGCGGACGCTGCAGGCGCGCCTGCTGGTGCTGCGCGACGATGTCGGTGACGCCGCGCGTGAACGCGGCCTGGTCGGCGTTTTCGCGCCGCTCGCCGAGCAGCAGCAGCGTCTTCGCCGCGTCGTCCGCTCGGTTGTCCGCCACCGCGAGCAGGAGCTGCAGCAGCCGGTCCTGCAATCCCCGCGAGAGGTGCGCCACCATGCCGAGGTCGATGAGCGCGATCTTCCCATTCACGACGAACACGTTGCCCGGATGCGGATCGGCGTGGAACAGGCCGTCGCGCAGCATCTGCTTGAGGTACGCCCGGAAGAGCGCGTCGGCGAGACGCTCGCCGTCGAGCTCGATGCGCGCGAGCGGGCTGAGCGACGTGATTTTCGTGCCGCCGACGAACTCCATCGTCAGCACCCGCGGGCCGCTGTAGCCGAGCACCGGCTCCGGTACGCAGATCTCCTCGATCTCGGCGAGGTTGCGCGCCAGCGCCATCAGGTGCACCGCTTCCTGGCGGAAATCGAGCTCGCGGGCGAGCGACTTCCCGAACTGGTCGAACATCTGCCCGAGCTCGAAGCGGCGCCCGAACTCGGTGTGCCCGTCGAGGAAGCGCACTATCTCGGACATCGCCTCGAGGTCGCTCGCGACCCGTTCGCGGATGCCGGGACGCTGCACCTTGAGCGCCACTTCGCGCCCATCCCGCAGCCTCGCGCGGTGCACCTGCGCGATCGAGCCGGCCGCGAGCGGCTCCTCGTCGATGGAAAGAAACGCCTTCGAGAGGCGCACGCCGAGCTCGTGGGCGACGATGGTCTCCAGCTCGGCGAAAGGAAATGCCGTCACGTCGTCCTGCAGCCTGGCGAGTGCACGCGCGTACGCAGGCGGGACGATATCGGGCCGCGTCGAGAGGAGCTGGCCGAGCTTGATGCAGGTCGGGCCGAGGCTTTCGACGTCCGCTGCGAGCTGCTCGGCCTCGGCGGGAGGGTCGCCGCGCCCGTCGTCCTCGACCTCGGGCATGAGGTCCGAAAGGCCGGCGCGCCGCACCAGGTCGCCGCGGCCGTACTTCCACAGAAGCCAGGCGAAGTCCTTGTAGCGCTTCAGGTGCTCGGGTTTCAGCGACACGCCCATCGGGATCACCGAAGCAAGGTTTGTTCGCATGTCGCGCCGCGGCTACACTTCGCGGCCATGGACGAGAAAATCAAGCTGCGCACCGAGAACGGACAGCTGATCGAGGTGGTCGTGCTCAACAAGCGCGCCGACCTGATCGAGGTGGT
>DATLUZ010000170.1:0-8377 GCA_035577785.1 Burkholderiales bacterium
GGCGGAGCGCGGACCCGCGGCGATCGAATCGATCCGCAAGCACAGGGCGGCGTATCTCATCGCGGTCGGCGGCGCCGCGTACCTCGTTGCCAAGGCGATCCGCAAGTCGCGCGTGGTGGGCTTCGCCGACCTCGGCATGGAAGCGATCTACGAGTTCGAGGTGCAGGACATGCCGGTGACCGTCGCGGTCGACGCGAACGGCACGTCGCTCCATGCCGCCGGCCCGGCGGAGTGGTCGAAGAAGATCATCGAGCTCAAGCTCCCCGTCTCTGCCGCTTGAGTAGCAATTGGCGAGCGGTCTGGGCGGTGTTCGCGGCCGGCATCGCCGCCGGCGCGTACATGACCAAAGTGGCCCCGGCGCTGCCCGCGATGCGCGCCGAGCTCGGCCTCACGCTGGTCGAGTCGGGGCTGATCGCGACCACCTTCAACATCATGGGCATGGTCGTCGGGATGGTCGCAGGCGTGGTGTGCGACCGGTTCGGCCATAAGCGCCTCGCGCTCGCCGGGCTTATGGTGATGGCGCTCGGCGGGCTCGCCGGCGCCGCAGCCAGCGGCTTCGTCGTGCTGCTGCTGTCGCGCTTTCTCGAGGGCATCGGCTTCGTGCTGTTCGCGGTGTGCGCCCCGACGCTCATGTCGGCGTCGACGGCGAGCGCGCGCGACCGGGCGCGCGCGCTCGGCCTCTGGAGCGCATACATGCCCACCGGCGGCACGCTCGCGCTTCTCGCCGCGCCGCTGCTCATCGGCGCCTCAGGATGGCGCGGCTTCTGGGTCGCCCTCGCCGCCGTGGCGGCCGCCGCGGCGCTGCTTTTCGCGCGTGCCGTGCCGCCTACGCGCTATGGCGAGGTGCGCTCGCTTCGGCTCGTGGTCGAAACGCTCGCGAGCGCCGGCAACCTGGTCATGGCCGTGCTTTTCGCCTGCTATGTCGCGCAATGGAGCTCGGTGATGCTCTGGCTGCCCACCTTCCTGACCGAGGAATACGCCGTGGCCTCGGGCGCGGCGGCATTCGCCACCGCGCTCATGGTGCTCGTGAACGTCCCGGGAAACCTGCTCGGCGGGTGGCTCCTTTCTCGCGGCGTGCCGCGCGGACCCCTGATCATTGCCGGCGCGCTCCTGGCCGCGGCCTGCGAAGCCGGCATGCTTGCCACGTCGCTACCCGGCGCGCTGCGTTTCGGTCTGGTCCTCGCCTTTTCCGTGACCGCCGGGGTCATCCCGGCATCGATCTTCGCCGGCCTGCCAATGCACGCGCGCACCCCCCAGCACATCGCGACGGCGAACGGCCTGGTGCTGCAGGCCTCGCAGGCGGGCCAGTTCGTGGGCCCGCTCGCCCTCGCCTGGATCGCCACGCGCTTCGGCGGCTGGGACGCGGCGTTGTGGCCGATGCTCGCCTTCGCCGCCCTCGCCGCGTATTGCGGTGCGCTCCTCGGAAGAATCGAGAAAAGGCTGCCGGCGCGGCGCTAGAATCGCCGCATGCCCCAAGTCCAGATCTGCGAAGTCGGGCCGCGCGACGGCCTGCAAAACGCCAAGCACCTGATGCCGACGGAAGCGAAGAAGGCCTGGATCCGCGCGCTCGCCCGCGCCGGGCTCACCGAGATCGAGGTCGGCTCGTTCGTGCCGCCGAAGCTGATCCCGGCGATGGCCGATACCGGAGAGATTGTTCAAGAGGCAATAAAAATAAACGGCCTGAAGGTAGTTGCGCTCGCACCGAACCTGAAAGGATTCCAGCGCGCTATAGAAGCCGGCGCGCACAAGGTCACCTTCCCGGTATCGGCGAGCCGCGAGCATAGCGTCTCAAACGTGCGCATGACGCCCGAGCAGATGGTCGAAGAGGTGCGCAGGTGCGCGCAGTTTCCCCACGCCGGCGTGGAGATCGAGGGCGCCGTGTCGACGGCGTTCGGCTGCACCATGCAGGGCGTGGTGCCCGAGGACGACGTGGTGCGCATCGCAACCGCTCTCGCCGAGTTCTGCGACGGCGTCGCGCTTGCAGACACGGTCGGGTACGCAAATCCAGCGCAGGTGAAACGGATATTCTCCAGAGTGAAGCGCGAAATTGGCGCGAAGCTTGAAGGAGCACACTTTCACAACACGCGCGGCCTGGGGCTCGCCAACGCGCTCGCCGCGTACGAGGAAGGCGTGCGCCACTTCGACAGCTCCATGGCCGGCCTCGGCGGCTGCCCGTTCGCGCCGGGAGCCAGCGGCAACGTGATCACCGAAGACCTCGTGTTCATGTTCGAGGCCATGGGCGTCTCGACCGGCATCGATCTCGAGCGCCTGTTCGAGGCGCGAGAGATCCTGATCCGCGGGATTCCCGACGAGCCGGTCTACGGGCACACGCCGCTCGCCGGGCTGCCGAAAGGCTTCAGCGCGCATGCCTGAGCCGGTGGTCCTGGTCAGGCGGGAAGGCGGCGTCGCCACGCTCACCCTCAACCGGCCCCAGGCGCTGAACGCGCTCGACCGCGACCTGACGGTGGGTCTGCGCGACAACGTGCTCGCCGTCGAGCACGATCCCTCGATTCGATGCGTGGTCCTGCGCGGCGGCGAGCACTTCATGGCCGGCGGCGACCTCAAGTGGTTCAGGAGCCTGGTCGAAGGGCGCTCGGGCGCCGAGAACCGCGTCCAGTTCGAAGGCCTGATCCACGAGGTGCACACCATGATCCTCGCGCTGCGGCGCATGCCCAAGCCGGTGCTCGCGAGCGTGCGCGGCGCCGTGGCCGGGTTCGGCATGAGCCTCATGATGGCCTGCGACCTCGCGCTCGCCGCCGACAGCGCGTACTTCACCCTCGCCTACACGCTGATCGGCACGAGCCCGGACGGCGGCTCCACGTTCGCCCTGCCCCGCATCGTCGGACAGAAGAAGGCGATGGAGATCGCCCTCCTCGGCGAGCGCTTCGACGCCGCCACGGCGGAGCAGCTGGGCCTCGTCAACCGCGTCGTTCCTGTCGATTCATTGGAAAGCGAAACCAACAAGCTCGCGGCCCGCCTCGCCGCCGGGCCCACCGCGGCCTACGCGCGCACCAAGACGCTCCTCAACGGCTCGCTCGAAGCGAGCCTCGAGTCGCAGCTCCAGCGCGAGGCCGAGGCCTTCGCGCAGAGCGCCTCGGAGCCCGATTTCCGGGAAGGACTGGCGGCCTTCATCGAGAAGCGCAAGCCCCGATTCACGGGCCGCTAGCCGATGCTTCCGCTCGAAGGCGTGCGGGTCGTCGAGTTCGCGCACATGGTGATGGGGCCCTCGTGCGGCCTGGTGCTCGCGGACCTCGGCGCCGAGGTCATCAAGATCGAGCCGCTGAAAGGCGACAACACGCGCCGTCTCGAGCATGCGGGGTCGGGCTTCTTTCCGGTGTTCAACCGCAACAAGAAAAGTCTGGCGGTCGATCTTCAGCAACCCGAGGGCAGGAAGATCGTCCTCAAACTGCTGAGTACCGCGGACGTCCTCACGGAGAACTTCCGTCCCGGCGCGCTCGACAAGCTCGGCTTCTCCTACGCCCGGCTGAAGGAGGAAAACCCTCGTCTCATCTACTGCTCGCTGAAGGGATTCCTGCCCGGGCCCTACGAGCACCGCCCGGCGCTTGACGAGGTGACGCAGATGATGGGCGGCCTCGCGTACATGACCGGCCTTCCCGACCGGCCGCTGCGCGCGGGCTCCTCCGTCGTCGACATCATGGGCGGCACCTTCGCCGCGGTCGCCATCCTCGCCGCGCTGCGCAGCCGGGAATCCACCGGCCGCGGCATGCTGGTGACGAGCGCGCTCTTCGAAAGCACCGCCTACCTCGTCGCGCAGCACATGGCGCAGTTCGAGATCACCGGCGAGGCGCCGCCGCCGATGTCGGTCAAGCGCCCCGCCTGGGGCGTCTACGACATCTTCGAGACCGCGGGCGGCGGGCGACTTTTCATCGGCGTCGTGACCGACACGCAGTGGGAGGCGTTCTGCCGCGACTTCGGCTTGGTCGATCTTTTTGAGGATTCCCGTTTGAGAACCAACGGCCAGCGTGCGAAGGAGCGCGCCTGGCTCATTCCGCGCCTCAACGAGCTCACGCGCGAGCACCCGCAGGAGGAGCTCGCCGCCAGGCTGGAAGCGATCGGCATGCCGTTCGCGCCGATCGCCAAGCCCTGGGACCTGCTCGACGACCCGCACCTCAACGCCTCCGGCGGCCTGCTGGAGACGCGCGCCCGCGGCAAGACGATCCGCGTGCCGGCGCTGCCGGTCTCCCTCGACGGCGAGCGCCTGGCCAAGCGCACCGACCCGCCGCGCGTCGGCGAGCATGCGAGGGAATTGCTCGAATCGCTGGGCTGTTCACAGCAGGAAATCGACAGCCTGCGCGACCGCGGTATAGTCGCGCTCCCCCAGCCCTAACCCGCCACAGAGGAGGAGTCATGAAGCTCAAAGCTGTGCTCGCAGGAATCGCAGCGGCCGGAATCGCTTTCGCGGCCGCGGCCCAGGAGCGCCCGCCTTACGGTCCGGAGATCACCCTCGACCAGGCGAAAAAGATCGCCGCCGGGGCCAACGCAGAGTCGAAGAAGAACGGCTGGCGCATGGCGATCGCGGTGGTCGACAACCACGGCTTTCTCGTCTACTACGAGCGCATGGACGACACTCAGACCGGGAGCATCGACGTCGCCATCGACAAGGCGAAGGCCGCGGCTATGTACCGGCGCCCGACCAAGGCGTTCGAGGACGGCATCGCGAAGGGCCGCAACGCGCTGCTCGGGTTGCGCGGTGCCACCCCGATCGAAGGCGGCATTCCGATCATGGTCGGCGGAAAAGTCATCGGCGCAGTCGGCGTGAGCGGCGCCAACGCAGATCAGGACGGGGCCGCGGCAGCGGCAGGCCTCAAGGCTATCGAGAAGTAGTAGCGGCCAGCCTCATCCACCGGCGCGTCACGGGACGACCACGTTCCGTGGCGCGCCTTGCACGAACGCCTCCACGTTGTCGATGAGCTGATCGGCGAGCGCCTGCATCGCCTCGCGGCTCGACCACGCCACGTGCGGCGTGACGATCAGATTGGGTATATCGAGCTCGAGCAGCGGATTGCCCGCGCGCGGCGGCTCGACCGAGAGGACGTCGAAGCCCGCCCCGCCGATCGACCCCTTGCGCAGAGCATCGGCCAGAGCGCGCTCGTCGACCAGCCCGCCGCGCGCGGTGTTGATGAGCAGCGCGCCCGGTTTCATGCTCGCGAGCTCCCGCGCGCCGATCAGGTTTCGCGTCTGGGGAGCAAGCGGCAGGTGCAGCGTGATCACATCCGACTCGCGCAGCACCGTGTCGACGTGTGTGAACTGCACGCCGTCGGCCTTCGGCGGCGCATGGTCGGCGAAAAGCACCCGCATGCCGAAGCCGCGCGCGATCTGCGCCACGCCCTGGCCGATCGCGCCCTCGCCGAAGATGCCGATGGTGCTGCCGTGCAGGTCGCGGATCGGATGACCCGACAGGCAGAACTGCTCCGACTTGTGCCATAGACCGCGCGCCACGTCGTCGCGGTAGGCGACGAGGCTGCGCCGCAGCGCGAGGATGAGCGCGAAGGCGTGCTCCGGAACGGTGTGAGCCGCATAGTTGCGGATGTTGGACACCACGATGCCACGTGCGCGGCAGGCGGCGACATCGATGTTGTCCGTGCCGGTTGCCGAGACCGCGACCAGCCGCAGCCGGTCGAGCCGCGGCAGGATGGCCCCTGGAAGCGGCGCCTTGTTGATGATCGCGATCGTGGCCCCGCCGAGAAGGGCGGCGACTTCCGCCGCTGCGACGCGGTCGTGCTCCGCCCAGGTGTGCGCGAAAGACGGCCTGCGTACGGTGGCCTCGATCGCGCCGCGCTCGAGGAAGACGACGTGCTCCACCATTATCTCGACTGCATCACTTGCCCATTATGGCGCGCCACACTCGGTATGGCGTAGCCGGCATCTCGATGTCGGCCACGCCAAGCGGCGCCAGCGCATCGAGCAGCGCGCTCACCACCGCGGCCGGCGCGCCGATGGCGCCGGACTCGCCGCAGCCCTTGGCGCCGAGCGGGTTGTGGGTGCAGGGCTGGCTCTCGTCCGTCTCGGAGACGAAGCTCGGCAGCTCGTCCGCGCGCGGCACGGCGTAATCCATGAACGAGGCGGACAGGAGCTGGCCCTCTTCGTACACCGTGCGCTCGTGAAGCGCCTGCCCGATGCCCTGCGCCAGGCCGCCGTGGAGCCGGCCCTCGACGATGAGGGGATTGATCACAGTGCCGATGTCGTCGACGGCGTGATACGAAACGAGCTCGACTGCGCCCGTTTCCGGATCGACCTCGAGCTCGCAGATGTGCGCTCCATTGGAGAACGCGAAGTTAGGCGGATCGTAGAACGCGCTCTCGTCCAGGCCCGGTTCGAGGGTCTCGAGCGGGAGGCGGTGCGCGACGTTTGCCGCGCGCGCCACCTCGTCGAAGCTCACGGCGCGGTCGGTGCCCGCGACCTTGAACCGGCCTGCCTCGAACTCGATGCCGCCGGCCGCCGCCTCCAGGAGGTGCGCCGCGATGTGCCTGCCCTTTTCCGGGACCTTTTCGGCCGCCTTGTGAAGCGCGGAGCCGCCCACCGCGATGGAGCGCGAGCCGAACGTCCCGGTGCCCACCGGCACCGCGGCGGTGTCGTGCATCGGCGGGTCCTTCGGCCTGGGCGCGACCGGCGTGATGCGCTTGTAGCGGTCCCACAGCGGATGGATGTGGGCGCGCTCGAGCGCCTCGATCAGCGCCGCATCGCCGCGCATCAGCTCTTGTCGACCGACGCCGAGCCCGGACCGCTCACGACGATGTACAACATCGCCCCGATCAGCGCCAGATTCTTCAGAAAATGGTTGATCTGGTTGACTCGCTGCGCCGGCTCGTACTCCCAGAATCGATGCGCCATGCCGGTCGCGATCACCACGTAGACGATGAGCAACCATGCCACGCGGCGGGTCTGCCAGCCGATGATCAGCAGCACGCCCGCTGCCAGCTCGATGATGGTGGACAGATAGGCCATGAGCTCGGGCGCGGGGAATCCGAGCTTGGTCATGTAGCCGGTGGTGCCCGCGATGTTCATTACCTTCATGAAACCGGCGACAAGAAACAGGATGCCGATCAGGATTCGTCCGACCAGAAGTGCAGTGCTCCTGTTGCTACCGGTAGCAGAAGCGGTGACTGCCGAGTTCATGTGCTGGCTCCTCTCCTTGATGGTGTTCGATTATGCCGGAAGCTCTCTCGCGTCGATCAGCACGAAGGCGATGCGGCACGAGCGCTCGCCGCGGTTTACCCAGGCGTGGTCGGTTCCCTGCTGCACCAGCACATCGCCCGCCGCCAGATGCACTTCGCCGTCGTCGAGAATCATGTCGATCTCGCCGTCCATGACGACCGCATAGTCGACGCTGCGCGTGCGATGCATCCCCGCGTGCTTCGACTCCTTCTGGCCGGAAAGGTCGGAAAGGCCCATCTCGCGAAGGACCGCGTCGCGCGACATCTCCTTTCGGTCGGGCGGAAACTCCACCACGCGGAAGACGCTGCCGAGCGGCGGCGGCGCGACGCCGATGTCGCGCTCGGCGCGGTCGGCGATTCCCGAGATGTCGGCAGGAGACTCGTCGGTGGCCCAGACCAGCGTTGAGACGAGCCCGGAGGCCTTGCGGAGCTTGCGGTTCGGAGCGGGGCCGTCGTAGAGCACGGTGCCCTTCCCGTCCCTGCGTCCGGTCACTACGCGGCGGGTCATTCGGGCCGGACTCCCGCCGCACGCAGCGCCGCGCCGTACTTGTCGTAGTCGCGCTTGAGGATCGCGCCGAACTCCTCGGGTGCGCCGCCGGTGATCTGCAGCCCCGAATTTTCCAAGCGCTGCCTGACCTCGGGCTGCTGCAGCACCGCGTTGAATTCCCGGTTGAGCCGCAGCACCAGCGCGCGGGGCGTTCCGGGAGCCACCATCATGCCGTGCCAGGTCACCAGCTCGAAGCCGGGGATCGTCTCGCCCATGACCGGCAGATCTCCGAGCGGCCCGATGCCCCGCCTCGGCGCCGTCGAGGCGATGGCGCGCACTTTGCCCGAGTTCACGTGGCCCACGGCGATGTTGACGACGTCGAAGAGGAGGTTGATCTCGCCGCCCATCAGCCCGTTCAGCGCCGGCCCATTGCCCTTGTACATCACCATGAGCACGTCCGCGCCGGCGTGGGCCCGCAGCAGCTCGCAGGCCACCGAAGGGAGCGCGCCGGAGGCGCCGCAGCTCGCCTTCCCCGGATGCGCCTTGATGAAGGCGAGCACGTCGGCCGTGGTGGCCGGCGGAAACGCCGGATGTGCGAGCAGCACCATCGAAGCGGTGTCGAGGTGGATCACCGGCGCGAGGTCGCGGAAGGGATCGATGCTTGCCTTGAGATAGAAGGGATTGGTGATCACGCTCGGCACCACGAAGAGCACCG
>DATLUZ010000171.1:0-9500 GCA_035577785.1 Burkholderiales bacterium
CTCGGGCACCGCGGCCTCCGCGGCGCGGTTCATGCCGAGAACCAGCTCGTCCGCGTAGCGCCCCAGCCCGAAGCGGCGCATCAGGTTCTCGGTGCGCTGCATCGACTCGGGCAGCGGGATCTTCACCTGCGGATTGCCGAAGAAGCCGTCGGTGCGGCCGAGATTCGCGACCGCGGCGGTCGAGCCTTTCTCGAGCGCCGCCTTCAGGGCCGCCGTGGCCTCGCGGCTGGTGATGCTTTCGAGCTGGGCGTGCGCGCTCGCCGCTCGCACGAGCGCGAACACGCAGCAGGCGAGGACCGCGCTTCTCATCGCACGGCTATGGATTATCCAGTTCTGCTGTTCGAGAACCAGCCCGGCCGGGGGAGCCCGATCACCTTGCTGTCGCCGCGCGACTTGAACTCCGGGTCTGCCCACTCGACGATCGGCATGAACTGGGCGCGCTCGGTCGCGGAAAGCGCGGGATCGAGCTCGAAGATACCCAGGCCGCTCTCCGCGGCGTGCAGGAAGATTTCGGAGTCCGAGAGCCGGGCTAGGAACGGCAGCCCGAGCGAGCTCAGGAAGCGCTCGAGCGGCTGGTACACCGGCGAGGCGCGGCGCACGCGGTTGGCCACCACCGCCAGCCGGATGTTGCGACTTCGCAGTTTCCCCATTACGAGCAGATCGCGTACGAAGTTCGCTGTGGCGTGGATGTCGATCGTCGAGGGCTGGACCGGCACGATGATGGAGTGCGCGCGCGCGACCATCTCCTGCAGGAGGAGGCCCGACGCGCCAGCGGGCCCGTCGATCACGAGTTGGCGCGTCCCCTCAGGCACGTGCATGCCGATGCTGCGCAGGCCGGTTTTTTGCGGCGCCGCATTGGCGCCGTAGATCTTGGGCGCGAGATCGACGCGAAGCCGCAGCCAGTTGAGCGACGAGCCTTGCGGGTCGAAATCCATGATCGCGGTCGGGATCCGGTTCGCCGCGAAGTAGCTGGCGAGGTTGGTCGTGAGGGTGGTCTTCCCCGAGCCGCCCTTCGAATTGATCACCAGCGTCGTGTTCATCTTCATGACCGGCGCTCCCCTCGGCCACCGATTCCGACTCGGCAAGCATAGGCAAGAACGGGTCAGGGGGCTGTTAACTGCTCCTCCAGCCAGCCGGTTCTACGCTCTCTGGCGCATCGCCGAAGGCTACCAATGCCTACTACTGCCTACAAAACTGCGTCGGTCTCAGGCGACGCCGGCTTCGTGTGCCTGGCGGTCGGCGTGGTACGACGAGCGTACTAGAGCGCCGACTGCGGCGTGCTTGAAGCCCAGGCTGGCCGCCTCGCGCTCGAAAGCGGCGAAAACCTGTGGCTCGACGTAGCGCTCGACCGCGAGGTGGTGCGGCGAGGGCTGCAGGTACTGCCCTATGGTGAGCATGTCGACGCCGTGCGCGCGCAAATCGCGCATCACCCGCAGGATCTCATCGTCGTTCTCGCCGAGCCCGACCATCAGCCCCGACTTGGTCGGCACCGAAGGGTGACGCTGCTTGAACGCCTGCAGAAGCTTAAGCGACTGCGCGTAGTCGCCTCCCGGTCGGGCTTTGCGGTAGAGCCGGGGCACGGTCTCCAGGTTGTGGTTCAGCACGTCGGGCGGGGCGGCGGCGAGAATCTCGAGCGCCCGCTCCACGCGGCCGCGAAAGTCCGGCACGAGGATCTCGATCGTCGTGCGCGGGGACTCGCGCCTTACGGCCGCGATGCAGTCGACAAAATGCTGCGCGCCGCCGTCCCTCAGGTCGTCGCGGTCGACGCTGGTGATCACCACGTAGGCGAGCTTCAGCGCGGCGATGGTCTCGGCCAGGTGGCGCGGCTCCTGCGCATCCGGAGCGAGCGGGCGACCGTGCGCCACGTCGCAGAAGGGGCAGCGGCGGGTGCAGATGTCGCCCAGGATCATGAACGTGGCCGTGCCCTTGCCGAAGCATTCGGCGATGTTCGGACAGGACGCTTCCTCGCACACCGTGTGCAGCTGCTGCCGGCGCAGAACGTCCTTGATCTCGTAGAAGCGGGAATTGGGGCTCGCGGCGCGCACCCGGATCCAGGGCGGCTTCGGCAACGGCGCACCTTGCACATTGCGCGGGACGATGCGGATGGTCTTGCGCGCGCCTTTCTCCTTGACGCCGGGCTCACGCATGCTCGATTTTCTCCACGAGGAGCGCAGCGAGGCGCTCGCCGAGCGCAGGAAGGGTTTCCTTCATCCCGATGTCCCTCGTCTGTGTAACGGCGAGGCCGGGGTAACCACAGGGATCAATCACGGAAAAGGGCGCAAGGTCCATGTCGACATTGAGCGAGAGCCCATGGTAGGTGCGCCCTTGCCGAACGCGAATGCCGAGCGCCGCGATCTTGGCGCCGTCGACGTAGACGCCGGGCGCGCCCACCCTGCGCTCGCCACGGCCACCCAGCAGGTCGATGACCGCCTGCTCGAGGAGCGCCACGAACTGCCGTACCTTGATGCCGCGCCGGGCGAGGTCGACGAGCGTGTAGACGACGAGCTGGCCGGGGCCGTGATAGGTGATGTCGCCGCCGCGATCGGCCCTGACCAGAGGAATGCCATTCTCGACCGGCGCGTGGTCCGCGCCCTGCCCCAGCGTGTACACCGGCGGATGCTCGAGCAGCCACAGCTCATCCGCGGTTTCGCCGTTCCTCCTCGCGGTGAAATCCTTCATCGCTGCGAGCGTCGGCAGGTAGGCGGCGCTGCCGAGGCGCTTGATGCCGATGGAATCGACGAGGGTCACAGCACCATCACGACGGAAGGGTGGTCGCACAGCTCGCGATAGAGCGCGTCGAGCTGGTCGCGCGAAGTGGCGCGCACCACGCAGGTAACGCTCAGGTACTTGCCTTGCCTGCTGGGGCGCATCTGCACCGTCGCCGGGTCGAAGTCCTGCACGTGCTTTAGCACGATGTCGGTCACGGTCTGGGCGAAGCCGCGTTCTTTCCTGCCCATCACCTTGATCGGAAAATCGCACGGAAACGCGAGCACCGAGTCGGGCACGCTCGGCCTCGCTAGGCGGACACCGCCTCCCGCTTTCCGGCGCGCATCACCTTCTGCTTGAACTCCTGATAGAGCTGGTACATGCGCGCAAAGACCGCTCCCGGCCGCCCATCGCCGACCGGCACGCCGTCGAGCGACACGATCGGCAGCACTTCCTTCGACGACGAGGTGACCCAGATCTCGTCGGCCCCGCGGACCTCGGCCTCGGTCACGTCGCGCACCTCGAGCGGCAGGCCGGCGCTGCGCGCGAGCTCGAGCACCACGTCGTACGTGATGCCGGGCAGGATGAGGCTCGTCTTCGGCGGCGAGAGGAGCGCGCCGCGCTTCACTACGAAGACGTTCGAAGACGAGGCTTCGGTGAGCTTTCCGTCCCGGAACAGGATGGTTTCCGCCGCGTCCGCCTCGACGGAGAGCTGGCGCAGCAGGCAGTTGCCGATGAGCGAGATCGACTTGATGTCGCAGCGCAGCCAGCGGTTGTCTTGCGCGGTTACGGCAGCCGCGCCTTTCTGCACCGCTTCCCTCGCCGGCGTGACCAGCGGGTTCGACATCGCGAACACCGTGGGTTCGGCGTCCTTCGGAAACGCGTGGTCGCGCCTCGCCACGCCGCGCGTGACCTGGAAATACACGCCCTGGTCCTCGAACGGCTGGGCGTCGACCAGCCGGTAGATGATTTCGCGCCACTGCGCGCGCGTATGCGGGTTGCGGATCCTGGTTTCGGCAAGGCTGCGCTCCAGCCGGGCAAGGTGCTCGTCGAGCCGGAATGCCACGCGCGAGTAGACCGGAATCAACTCGTAGACGCCATCGCCGAAGATGAAGCCGCGATCGAGCACCGGGACCTTCGCCTCTTCGAGCGGGATCAGCCTGCCGTTCAGAAAAACCATGCGTGCTCCGCTACTTAAGCCACAGGCGCAGTGTATCCCAGGCGCGTCCGAAGATGCCGGCTACGCCCACCGTCTCGAGCGCCACGACCGGATATTCGCCGAGGGGCTTGCCGTCCAACGTCACGCGCAGCGTGCCGACGCGCTGGCCCTGGGAGACGGGCGCGAGGAGCGGCTGTTGCGTGAGCAGTTCCGCCTTCAGCTTGTCGGCCTCGCCCTTCGGCACGGTCACGATCACGTCGGCCTGAAATCCGGTCTTCACCTCGCCGCTCGAGCCTTTCCACACCTCGATCGCCTTGACCGGCTGGTTCCCGGGATGCAGCCGCACGCTGTCGAAGAACTGGAAGCCCCAGTTGAGCAGCTTCTGCGACTCCTGAGCGCGCGTGGCTTCCGAAGTGGAGCCGAGCAAGACCGACAGCATCCGGCGGCCGCCGCGGTGGGAGGATGCGATCAGGCAGTAGCCCGCGGCGTCGGTATGCCCGGTCTTGACGCCGTCGACGCTCGGATCGAGCCACAGCAGCCGGTTGCGGTTCGCCTGGACGATGTTGTTGTAGCGGAACTCGCGCTGCGAATAGTACTGGCCGTATTCCTTGGGAAAGTCGTGGATCAGCGCCGCCGCGAGGAGATAAAGGTCCTGCGCGGTGCTGTAATGCTGAGGATCGGGCAGGCCGGTCGAATTCACGAACTTCGTGTTCTTCATGCCGATCCGCGCCGCTTCGCGATTCATCAGCTGCACGAACGCTTCCTCGGTCCCCGCGGCCGCCTCGGCGAGGGCGATGCTCGCGTCGTTGCCCGATTGCACCACCATGCCGCGGATCAGGTCGTCCACGCTCACCGGTTTGCGCGGCTGGACGAACATGCGCGAGCCGGGCACGCGCCAGGCGCGATCCGAGACGTTCACCTGCTGGTCGAGCGCGAGCTTCCTGTCGCGCAGCGCCTCGAACACCACGTACGCGGTCATGAGCTTGGTGAGCGACGCAGGCTCGACCCGCTCGTCGGGCCTTTCCGCGAGCAGCACCTGGCCGCTCGAGAGGTCCGCGACGATCCACGCGCGACCCGCGATGACGGGCGACTGCGGCGCCACGGCCTGGGCGAGAACGGGCAGGAGAAACGCCAGCAGCCCGATTTTTTTCATTTAGCCTGCTACCGCACCACGACGAGCGTCTTGAGATCGAGCTCCCCGGCGATGCGATCGGCGACCGAGCGCGCATCCTCGCGCGAGCGATAGGGGCCGACTTGCAAGCGCCACAGGTTTGCGCTGAGGAGGACCTGCGCGCTTTCCTGCAGCCAGCCGAGCTCGCGGGCGACGCGCGCCTGCAGCGATTCGGCATTCTCGCGCGAAGTGAAGGCACCGACTTGCACGTACACGCCGCCCGCCTGCTCGACTGCGGGCTGGACGCTGCCCGCCTGCGCGACTGCGGGCTGGACGCTCTCGAGCTCCACCTGCGTGCTGCCGGCCTGGATGTACCCGAGCCTGTACGCCGCGGCGTACGACAGGTCGATGACGCGCGACGAATGGAACGGGCCGCGGTCGTTCACGCGCACCACGACGCTGCGGCCGTTTGCGAGGTTGGTGACCCGCACATAGCTCGGGATCGGCAGCGTCGGATGCGCAGCGGTCATCGCGTACATGTCGTAGAGCTCGCCGCTCGCCGTCTTCTGCCCGTGAAAGCGCCGCCCGTACCAGCTCGCGACGCCACGCTGCTTGAACCCCCGCGCGTCGGCGAGCGGTACGTATTCCGTGCCGAACACCTTATAGGGCCGGTTGGCGTAGCGGTGCGGCGGCTCGGCCTTCGGCTCCGCGTCGGGAATCTGCCCCAGGTTGGGCGGCGGCGCGCTTCCGGGGCCGTCGTCCTTGTAGTAGCCGCCGCCCTTCGCCTGGGGCTCGCCGGGCGCCTGCTTGTGGGCGACCGGAGGCGCGCTGCTGCAGGCCGCGGCGAGGAGCGCGAGCAACGAAAGCGCGCGCTTCATGCCTCGTAGACGACGTTCCCTGCCACCAGCGTGTAGCGCACCCGGCCGGCGAGCTCGTAGCCGAGAAACGGCGTGTTCTTGCCCTGGCTCCTGAGCGTCTGCGGGGAAACGCGGAACGCGGCCCGCGGGTCGAAGATCGCAAGGTCGGCCGGCGCGCCGGGCGCGACGCGCGTCGCGTCGAGGCCGAGAATCCGGGCCGGCTCGGTCGTGATCCGCGAGAGCGTCGCGGCGAGCGACAGCTTGTGCGCCTCGCCCCACTTCAGCGTGAGCGGCAGCAAGAGCTCCAGACCGGTTGCGCCCGGCTCGGCCTCCGCGAATGGCAGATGCTTGCCGTCCTCATCGACCGGCGTGTGGTCGGACACGAGGCAGTCGACCACGCCCTCGGCTGCGGCACGCGACAGCGCGTCGCGATCGCGCTGGCTGCGCAGCGGCGGCTCGAGGCGGCATTGAGAGTCGAAATAGCCGAGGTCCATTTCCGAGAGGTGCAGGTGATGAATCGCCACGTCGCAGGTCAACGGAAGCTTCTCTGCCTTCGCCTTGCGCACAAGCTCGATGGCGCCTGCGCTCGACAGCCGGCACACGTGAACGCGCGCGCCTGTTGCGCGCACCAGCTCGATCAGCGTACCGAGCGCGATGGTTTCCGCAAAGGGAGGAATTCCGGGCAGGCCGAGCCGCGTCGCCATCTCGCCGTCGTGCGCCACGCCGCCTTTCGCGAGCGCGGGATCCTCGGCGCGCAGCCAAACCTTGTAGCCGAACGTCGACGCGTACTGGAGCGCGCGCCACAGCACCTGGCTTTCGGGCATGGCGGCGTTTCCCTGCGAGAAAGCGACGCAGCCTGCATCGGTGAGCTGCCCCATCTCCGTGAGCGCCTGCCCCTCGAGCTTGAGCGTCAGCGCGCCAATCGGATGCACCCGCGCGCGCGCCAGCGCCCGGGCGCGCCGGCGCAGCATGTCGACGAGCCCCGGCTCGTCGAGCGGCGGGTCGGTGTCCGGCGGACAAGCCAGGCTGGTCACGCCGCCGGCGAGCGCCGCGTCGAGCTCGGACTCGAGCGTGGCCTTGTACTCGAACCCGGGCTCGCGCAGGCGCGCCGCCAGATCGACGAAACCCGGCGCCAGGACCAGCCCTTTCGCCTCGATCACGCGGTCGGGCCGGGCGAATTCCTCGGCGATCCTGCCGTCGGCTATATAGACGTCGGCGACTCCGTCCCTGCCGCTCGCCGGGTCGATCACGCGCGCGCCTCGGATGTGGATGCGCATCAGTTGCCCGCCACGATGCTCATCACCGCCATCCTGACCGCGATGCCGAAGGTCACCTGGGGCAGGATCACCGAGCGCGGGCCGTCGGCGACCGTGGAATCGATCTCCACCCCGCGGTTCATGGGTCCCGGGTGCATGACGATGGCGTCCGCGCGCGCCGCCGCGAGCTTGTCTTCCGTGAGGCCGTAGTGCTTGAAGAACTCCTGCGCCGACGGCAGAAGCGCCCCGCGCATGCGCTCGTTCTGCAGCCGCAGCATCACTACCACGTCGCAGTCCTTGAGCCCGGCGCGCATGTCGTTGAACACGCGAACGCCCAGCCCCTCGACCCCGAGCGGCAGCAGCGTCTGCGGGCCGATCACGCGCACTTCGGGCACGCCGAGCGTGGTGAGGCCGTGGATCAGCGAGCGCGCCACGCGCGAGTGCAGCACGTCGCCGACGATCGCGACCACGAGCCGGGTGAAGTCCTTCTTGTAGTGGCGGATCGTGTACAGGTCGAGCAGCCCCTGCGTCGGGTGCGCGTGGCGGCCGTCGCCGGCGTTGACCACGTGTTCGTGCGGCTTGACGTGGCGCGCGATGAGGAACGGCGCGCCGGACGAGGCGTGCCGCACCACGAAAATGTCGGCCTGCATGGCGGAGAGGTTCGCCACGGTGTCGAGCAGCGACTCGCCCTTGGTCGCCGACGACACGGCGATGTTCAGGTTGATGACGTCGGCGGAGAGGCGCTTGGCGGCGATCTCGAACGTGGTGCGCGTGCGCGTGGAGGGTTCGAAGAAGAGGTTGAACACGCTCTTACCGCGCAGCAGCGGCACCTTCTTCACCTCGCGCTCGGTCACGCCGGCGAACGATTCGGCGGTGTCGAGGATCTGCACCAGGATCTCGCGCGGCAGGCCCTCGATCGAAAGCAGGTGCTGCAGCTCGCCGTTGGCGTTGAGCTGGGGATTACGCTGCACGCTCGGACTCCAGTGCGAGCGCGAGCTTCCCGTCGTCGGCGCGCTTGAGCGTAAGGCGCATGCCCGCCGGCACTTCCACCCTGGCGCCGACGTGCTGGGCGCAAATCGGCAGCTGGCGCCCGCCGCGGTCTGCGAGCACCACGAGCGAAATGCTCGCCGGCCGCCCGTAGTCGAAAAGCTCGTTCATCGCCGCGCGCACCGTGCGGCCGCTGTAGAGAACGTCGTCGACCAGCAGCAGCTCGGCGCCGTTCACGTCGAATGGAATCTTGGTGCGCTTGGGGTCGTGCTTGAGGCCGCGCGCCGCATAGTCGTCGCGGTAGAAGGCGATGTCCATCAACGCCAGCGGCGTCTTGAGAGAAAGGGTGGCGTGCAGCCGTTCGGCGAGCCACGCGCCGCCGGTATACAGGCCGACCATGGCGCTCTTTGGCCCGATGCGCGGCCGCAGCTCGGCGGTGAGCTGCGCGCAGAGCGCTTCGGCGTCAGGCAGCTTCATCGAAGTACTGCTCCAGGAGAAGCTGCGCCGCCACCGAGTCGATCTCGCCTTTCGCTGCCTTGCCTTTGCTTGTCGTCGTGCCTCGCAGCCGCGACTGCGCTTCGGTGGAAGAGTAGCGCTCGTCCACGCGCGCCACCGGCAGCTTGAAGCGTCGCTCCAGGCGACGGGCGAAATTCTCCGCCTCGCGTGTCATGGCATGCGGCTTGCCCGCGACCGACACCGGCAGGCCGACCACGAGATGGCTCGGCTTCCACTCCGCGACGAGGGATTCGACCTCTTCGAAGCGCGTGACCGCGCCCAGCGGATGGGCGGTGCGAAGCTCGGGCTCGCCGACGGCGATGCCAATGCGCTTGAGGCCGAAATCGAATGCGAGGACGGTGCGGCCGCGCCGCTCAGGCATGTCCCGCTTCATCCTGCAGCCGCGCGAAGTCGAGGCCGAGGAGCTCCATCGCCGCCGGCAGCCGCTCCTCGGCCGGCGTGTCGAAGAGGATGCCGTCGCGCGCCTCGACCGTGAGCCAGGCGTTCTGCGACAGCTCGTGCTCGAGCTGGCCCGCGGACCAGCCCGCGTAGCCCAGCGTAACCAGGAGCTGCTCCGGGCCGTCGCCGCGGCCCACCGCCTCGAGGATGTCCTTCGAGGTGGTGAGGCCGATGTGGGCCCCGACGCGCAGCGTCGACTGCCAGTTGCCGGCCGGCGCGTGCAGCACGAACCCGCGGTCGGTCTGCACCGGGCCCCCGAAATAGACCGGCGCTTCGGCGCGCTCGCCGTCGGTGAGCGAGAGGCTCAGCCGCTCGAAGAGAGACTGCAATGTCATGTCGATCGGGCGGTTCACCACCAGGCCGAGCGCGCCCTGGTCGTTGTGCTCGCAGATGTACGTCAGGGTCTTCGCGAAGTACGGGTCCGCCATGCTGGGCATGGCGATCAGGAAGTGATGCGTCAGGTTGATCGA
>DATLUZ010000172.1:0-2667 GCA_035577785.1 Burkholderiales bacterium
GCTGCACGAAGCCTTGCGGCGGACCGCCGGATCCGAGGGCCAGGTGTTGGCGGTGGTCGGTCCGGCCGGCGTGGGCAAGTCGCGTCTCCTGCGTGAGTTCATCCATTCGCCGCACACGCGTGGCTGGCTGGTGCTCGAGTCAAAGTCGAGCGCCTACGGCCGCGCCACGCCGTATCTGCCGCTCATCGATTTCCTGAAGGGCTATTTCAAGCTGACCGAGCGCGACGACGCACGCGTGGTGCGCGAGAAGGTGACCGCGAAGGCCATCCTGCTGGATCAGCCACCGCAGGATTCGATCCCGCCGGTGCTCGATTTGCTCGGTGCCCTGACGGAGGATCATCCTTTCCGCAGGCTCGAGCCGATGCAGCGCCGCAGCCTTACCGCGCGCGCGATCACTGACCTGATGGTCGCCGAGAGTCGCATCCAGCCGGTGATCATGCTGTTCGAGGACCTGCACTGGAACGACATGCAGACACTCGGCTTGCTGGACGCCGTCATCACGAGCATTCACCAGCACGCCATTCTCATGCTGGCCAGCTATCGGCCCAAGGAGCACGACGACAAGTGGGTCGACCAGCCCCACTACCGGCAGGTCAGGCTGGAGCCTCTCGCCCAGGAGAATCTCGCCGGGCTCCTCGACATCCTGCTAGGGAAGAACGGCGGCCTGGCGTCGGTAAAGGCATTCCTGGTCGAGCGTACGGGCGGCAACCCCTTCTTCGTCGAGGAAAGCGTGCGCACCCTTGTCGAAACGGGCGTGCTTATCGGAGCGCGCGGCCAATACCGCCTTGCAAAGCCGTTCTCGGGCATCGAAGTGCCCGCCACCGTGCACGCCATCCTTTCTGCGCGCATCGACCGGCTGGGCGAGCCGCAAAAGCGGCTGCTCCAGGAAGCTGCTGTTATCGGCAAGGACTTTCCGTTTGCCCTCCTGCAGGCAATCGCCGGCGTGCAGGAGCAGGATCTGCGCGCTCGCCTCCACGAGCTGCGGTCGGCCGAATATCTGTACGAGAGCCGGCTCTTTCCGGAGCTCGAATACACGTTCCGGCACTCCATGACGCGAGAGGTCGCATACTCGACCCTGCTGCGCGAGCAGACGAGAGCCTTGCACGAGAGGGTGGCGACCGAGCTCATCCGCTCGGGACGCACGGAGGAGGAGGTCGAGCAGATCGCAGAGCATGCCGAGAAGGGCCAGGCGTGGCCCGAAGCCGTCGAATACCTCCAGCGCTCGGGCGAGAAGGCGTTCGCCCTTTATGCCAATGCGGAGGCTGCCGACTATTTTGCGCGCGCGCTTGCGGCGCTCGGGAATCTGCCGCGAAGCCACGCCACCCTCGAGCAGGACGTGGACCTGCGCTTCGAACTACGCAATGCGCTCATCGCGTTGTGCGAGCTCGAGCGCATCGGCGCGTGCCTCGATGCGCTCGAGCCGCTGGTCGCGGGCCTGGGCGACCGCAACCGGGCTGCGCGGCTCGCCTCTTTCCGCTGCAACCAACATTTCCTCGCCGCGCAACAGCGCAGCGCGATCCAGGTCGGAGAGGCCGGGCTGCGCCTGGCGCACGAGATCGGCGAGCGCCAGCTTCACGCCGAGCTCCTCTACAGAATCGGACAGAGCTACCACTTGATCGGCGACAACCGCAAGGCGCTTGCGCTCCTCAACCAGAGCATCGCCGAGACCGTCGAGCGGCGCGCACGCGAGCGCTTCGATTTGGCGGTGATTCCAGCGGTCGGCAGCCGCATGTGGCTCGTGGCCATCCTCGCGGAGTGCGGCGACTTCAGGCCGGCGTTGGCGCAGGCCGAGCGCGCGGTCGAAATCGCCCGCGAGTCGCAGCATCCTCTGAGCGAAGTGCTCGGATGGCTCGCCGTTGGCCACGTGCAACGGCGCAAGGGGGAGGTCGAAGACGCGGTCCGCGCGCTCGAGCGCGGCATGGCGCTCAGCGAGCGCTATTCGGTACCGATGTGGCGCCTGCGTCTGGAATCGTCGCTCGGCCTGGCCTGTGCCTACCAAGGCGAGCTCGTCCGGGGGCTCGAACTGACCCGCAGCGCCCTTGCCGGCGCGGAGCGCATGGGCCTAATGGTGGACCGGCCGATGCTCCACGTGCATCTGGGCGAGGCGCTGTTGTTCGCGGGACGTACGGAGGAGGCACTTGCGCAGGCGAAGCGGGCGCTCGAGATTGCGCTGTCGCACGAGAACAAGCGCGACGAGCCGTGGGGGCGATTGCTGATCGCCCGGGCATTATGGACGCTCGAGCCGACAGCGCCCGGCGAGTCTCTGGCGCAGCTCGAGAGCGCGCTTCGCCTGGCGCTCGCCACCGGGGCGAAGCCGTTGGAGGCCCACTGCCGCGCCATGCTTGGCACGATCCACGGGGCAAGCGCCGACACGCCGCGGGCGGAAGAATTCGGCGCCGCCGCGCAGGCGGCCTACGCGAACCTCGGCATGCGCCCACTGCTGACCATTCCGCTGGCGAGCAGCTCGGCGGCGACTAACTGATCTGCGGGAAAGAGTGTTCGATCGCGCTCACGGCCATGGCAGGTCGAGCGCGGGGCACAGCTTGTCCGCCGCGTCCGGAGCGCATGCGCGGGGCGTCCGGCTCGGCAGGTTGTTCGGAATCAGCATGGTGCCGCCCCAGAAATCGCTATGGGTGTTCATGCGGAAAACCTGTCCCGGCGTGAAGG
>DATLUZ010000173.1:0-2078 GCA_035577785.1 Burkholderiales bacterium
TGTTAGGGCTCATGGCGCCGGTTGAATCGAGACCATAAGCCTAGCGTTCCTGTTGAGGTGGCGCTGCACGATGCCGCTTGAAGCGCAGATACGCGCCGACAGCAAACGCCGCGAGAACCCCGCCCAGCAAGAACTTCCCAAAAGCCACTGCAACAGCTGCTCCAGAAATAAAACCAAAGCCGACCGCGGCGTCGAGTAACCAAACTGCCCCTTCAAACATCCGTCCGGCGCGTGACCTTAGCCTGAACATGAGCCCTAACGAATGAAAGGGACTTCCCCGAGCCGGCGACGGCATCGAGGTGCCAAGATTGAAGTGTCTGAGTTCAATCTAAATAGCCGGAGGGGAAGTCATGGAAGAGGTTACTACTGTGGGCATTGACCTGGCAAAGAACGTGTTCTCGCTGCACGGCGTGGATGAGGCGGGCAAGACGGTGCTCCGGCGCACGGTGCGGCGTGAGCGGCTGGTAGAGACGGTGGCGGCTTTGTCACCTTGTCTGATCGGCATGGAAGCGTGCTCGGGTGCGCACGAGTGGGGCCGGCGTTTCCAGCAGCACGGCCACACGGTGAAGCTGATGGCGCCCAAGTTCGTCGCGCCCTACAGGAAGAGCGACAAGAACGACGGCAACGACGCCGAGGCGGTGTGCGAGGCGGTGAGCCGGCCCAGCATGCGCTTTGTGCCGGTGAAGAGCACCGAGCAACAGGCGCTGCTCGCCGTGCACCGGGTGCGCCAGGGCTTCGTGGTCGAGAGAACCGCGCTCATCAATCGGCTGCGCGGGCTGATGTCTGAGTTTGGGGTGGTGCTGGCGCTTGGTTCGGTGACGGTGCGCCGCCAGGCCGCGCAGGCGGCCGAGCAATTGCCCGAGCTCGCGCGCGGGGCGATCGGCGATCTGCTCGAGCAGCTGAGGGTTCTGGACGAACGCATTGCCAAGTACGACAAACAGATCGAAGCGCAGGCAGGGCTCTCGGAGCCGGCAAGGCGCTTGATGCAGATCCGAGGCGTCGGCCCGACCACGGCGCTGGCGATCGTCGCCACCGTCGGGGATGCACGCGAGTTCAAGAACGGGCGGCAATTCGCCGCCTGGATCGGCCTGGTGCCCGCTCAGCATTCCACCGGTGGCAAATCGCGCCTTGGCCACATCAGCAAGCGCGGCGACGCCTACCTTCGAAACCTGTTGGTCCAAGGCGCCCGCTCGGTGCTGCAGGTCGCCGGCGCGCATCAAGACCGCATCTCGCGCTGGGCGCTCGAGCTGCAGCAGCGCCGCGGCTATTACCGTGCCCTGGTCGCCATCGCCAACAAGAACGCCCGCATCGCATGGGCCTTGCTAGCCAAGCGCGAGAGCGTGCGCCGCGCTCAACCAAACACCCTTTGACTGCAAGTTGATGACGAAACGGTCAGACCGACGCCCGGAGAACCTGGTCAAACTCGACGGCGACATCCAACGCCGACTAACGAGCGAGGACCGGGCGTGCGGCTTTCATCAGGGCCAGAGCGCGTAAATCGCTCACAAACAGGCCGGTTATAGTGACGCAGTCAGACCTTCTTTCGTCACCATTGCAGCGAAGAGGAAGTCCTTATAGTCCGCGTAGTGGCGCGCTGAAGAAGGCGCGCAGCGCCGAAGCGCAAGCGTCGCTCACCAACGCGCTGTTAGGCGCCAGCGTTCGCAAGGGAAGAGTATCCAGCATAGATAGCCGCGATAAGGCATATCCAGAAGGCAAAGCCAATTAGCAAGACCTTGCCATCCTCAACGCTCACCTCACCCTTCTTCAAGAATAAGCGGCAGATCAAGTATCCGGGGCCTCGGATCAAGTAATCCAGGACAAGGAACGAGGCGAATTCGGCGATGGCCTGCAGCATCGGGGGCGCCTAACGTTCGCGTTTTGCCGCGCCGGACGAAGCGCGCAGCGCGAGGTAAGCGTCGGTCAACAACGCGCTGTTAGCTCGCATGAAATACCACGGTGCCCCGACACACCATAGCACCATCGCTATGAATATGAGCCAGGGTGCTGGGCCGATAAAGGTCGACCAGAATTCGACGATTTCGAAGCCGACCACTAGAGGTACCGCTACGATAATGCCC
>DATLUZ010000174.1:0-41713 GCA_035577785.1 Burkholderiales bacterium
GAGTACGTTTCCATTGTCTCGACGTGCGTAGCAACGGCACTACAAAAAGAGGAGCGCGACAAAAATGATCAGCGCGAGGGACTCTACGATTCGCAGGATTGCGCTCGCGGCGGGGCTCGCTGCTCTCGTGTCGAGCTGCCAGACGCCGATGGTCATGATTCCGGATGACATCGGCGACCGGGGGCTGCTGGTGGCGCAGATCTCGGCGGCGAGGATCGCGGACATCAACGTCGCCACGCCGGTCATCGACAACAAGCAGTACCAGTTCGGAATGCGCGACGGTTTCATCGTCATCGCGCTCGACCCGGGCGAGCACGAGTTCGACTACCTCACGATTAACGTGGGTTCCAACATCACCGGATCGAGTCCCTACGGGAGGACCTCCATCCAGGCCACGAGGACCTATCCGATCAATAAGCGCGTGAAGATCGAGGCGGGACGGTTCACGAGCGTGGGCCTTCTCATGATCGAGCCGGGTGGGAGGACGGGCGAGGAGGCGAAGAAATTCCGCCTCTTTTCGCTCGACAACAGCGCGGACATGGCGACGTTCCTGAGGGAGTCGCATCCGAGCCTGTTTGCCTCGATGAAGAATCGCACGCCGCTGGTGGGCGAGGGACCGTACCTGAACGCGGAGCAGACCCGGCAGTTACGAGAGGCGATCGCGATCGACATGGCGCGCAAGAGACAGGCTGTCAACGAACCCTTTGACTACGTCGGCGGCCCGGCGGGAACGCTGGCGCGGATCGACCAGGGAGCAAACGGTCGCGCGCAGGTGAAGGTGTTCGATACCGGAACGCTTGCCGACTTCAGCCGCTGCAGTACCGCCGCGTGGGGCGCGGCCTGCCTCAAGTCGAGCTCGGAGTACGTCTTCGTCAAGGGCGGCACGCTGAGCGTGCGCCAGGTTCCGGCGGGCATCGTGGCGAACAGCGCGCACGTCTTCGGCGACAAGGGCGTGATGCTGATCGATCACTCCATGAACATCTACAGCAGCTTCGACGGTGGAGACAACTGGACCAAGTACGCGGGCGTGGCGCTTGCCAAGCCGGTCGAGCCCAACACGACCTGGCCGGATCCCAAGAACCGCTTTGCCATGCAAGCCGGTCGCAGCGGCTATTACATCTATGTCCGCAACATGGGCGCGGACGTCACCAGGATGGTTTACTTCGACGCCGCCAAGCGGGAATTCACGCCCATGCCGCTGCCTGGAACGGTCGAATACATCAGCGCCGTGAGGGAGACCGACGAAGGCGTGTTCATCGGCCCGAGCCATACCCTGATCGCGCACGGAAAGGTCCACCTGCTGCCTCGCGGAGACAAGACATGGACGGTTCGCGACGTGCCGCAGGCGGCCTGCACCGACATGGCGCTGCCCGACAACCGCGGGCGGCGGCTGGAAGTGCTCTGCGCCGCGACCGTCGTCATGAGAAGCGAGGACAGCGGCATGACGTGGACTCGGGTTCCCTATGCCGGCTCGCTCTTCTGGGCGAAGAACTAGCGAGCGAGTCGTACAGGAAGATAAGTCGTAAGCGGCCCTCGCACGGTACCATGGCGAGGCATGCTGAACCCCCATACGGAGCGAGCCACGCAGCTCGAAGGCTTCCTCAAGCTCGACCCGGACAACGCGGCGTTGCTGGGCGAGCTGGCCGAATGCCACCACCGGGGCGGGAACCAGGAGCGGGCGCTCGAGATCTATGAGCGCCTCGGGGCGCTCGCGGGAGAGACGCCGGCGCTCCTGAACGCGAGGGGCTCGGCGCTGCTCGCGATGGGGCGCTGGGGCGAGGCGGCCGAGGTGCTGAAGAAAGCGGTGGCGGCGGACGCGGCGGCGGCGCCTTTGCGCTTCAATCTCGGCTACGCCCAGCTTGGAGCGGGTGCGGCGAAGGAGGCGGTGCCCAATCTGTCGCGCGCGGTGGAGCTCGGGCTCGCCGATCCGCGTACGCGCTATGTGCTGGCGGTGGCGCTGGAGGAGGCGGGCGAGGCCGACAAGGCGGAGCGCGAGGTCGCGCGGGTGATCGAGCTCGAGCCGCTCCACCACGATGGGCTCACGCTTGCGGCGCATCTCCAGATCGCCAAGGGCCGCATCGCCGAGGCGCGCGCCACGCTCGAGCGCCTGGTCGAGGCGCATCCGAGCTCGCCCAACGCGCTCTGGCTGCGCGCGCAGCTCGAGATGCTGAATTTCGACGCCGCAAGAGCGCTCGAGTACCTGCGCCGCGCCGAGGCGCTGGCGCCACAGGATGCGGACATCCTGATCGCGCAGGCTCAGGCGAACCTGATGCTGCAGCGAGCGGGCCCGGCGCGCCGGGCGGCCGCGCGCGCCGCGGAGCTCGACGCCGAGGAGCCGGCAGCGCGGCTCGCGCTCGGCTGGGCGCATCTCTTCGAAAACCAGCCGGCGCAGGCCGAGCGCGCGTTCGGCGAGGCGCTGCGCCTCGACCCGGAGCAGGCCGATGCCGAGGCCGGCCTCGCGCTCATCGCGCTCGCGGCGAACGACCAGGCGCGCTCGCGCGAAGCGCTGCAGCGCGCGAAGCGCATCGACCCGGCGAGCCCCGCGGTGCTGCTCACCGAGGGCGCGCTGGCGCAGAAGCAGGGCCATCCCGAGGTCGCGAAGCGCGTGCTGGAAGAGCTGCTGTCGGCGAATTCGCTCGGGCAGCGCGGCTGGACCAACCGCGAGCTGATGGAGCGCCACGCGCGCTCGCCGACGCTGCGCCGCGTCGCCGGCAAGTGGACGCGCTACCTGCAGCGCGAGCACCGGGAGCGAGTGAGGAAGGGCGGCCTTTAGCCTTCCCTGGTTGTTCAAAAGGAAATGTCGAAGCGCTCGATCGAGCGCAGGCCCTCGCGCATGAGCTTCAGCCCCCGCGAGTGAAGCTGCGAGATACGGCCCTTGGAAAGGCCGAGCGCGGCGCCGACCAGCTTGAAGTCCATCTGCTCGAAGTAGTGCCACTTGAGGATGCGGCGCTCGCGCTCGGGGAGCGCCTCGACGATGAGGAGGAGCCGCTCGCGCAGGCGCTTCAGCTCGAGCACGCGGTAGGGGTCGAAGCCCTCCGGCGCGGCGCCGAGGCCCGAGTCTTCCAGTGCGAAGCCGAGCGCGAGGCCCAGCGTCACGTCGGCGAGGCGCTCGAGCGCCTCGGCCTCGTCGGCGCCCTCGACCAGGGAGTCCAGGCGCTCCTCCTCGAGCGCCTTGCGGTGCGCCCACTGCGCTGCGCCCTCGGTGGCGTGCTCGAGGCCGTTCAGGATCGCGCCGCGGATGCGGTAGCCGGCGAAGGTCATGAACGAGGCCTCGCGCGCCGGCTCGTAGCGGTCGAACGCCTCGATCAGGCCGAGGCGCGCCCACTGCAGGTAGTCGTCGAATTCGGGCGCCTGCGGCCCGCGCCGCGCATAGGCGTGGGCGGCGATCCTGTGGACCTCGGGCAGGTAGCGCTCGATCAGCCGTCCGCGCAGCACGGCGTCGCGGCCGGCGAGGTAGGCCTGCCACAGTGCCGCTTCCTCCTCGCGCTCCATGGCAGCTCTAGTGGAAGCTTCCGAGCAGCGCCTTCACCACCAGGTTCCAGCCGTCGATCAGCACGAACATGAGCAGCTTGAGCGGCAGCGAGATCATCATCGGCGGCACCATCAGCATGCCCATCGACATGAGGATGCTCGACACCACGATGTCGAGCAGGAGGAAGGGCAGGAACACCACGAAGCCGATCTGGAACGCGGTCTTGAGCTCGCTCAGCATGAACGCAGGGATGAGGTGCACGGTGCGCACCTCGTCGACGTCCTGCGGCTGGGGTGCGTGCGACACCTCGAGCATCAGCATCAGGTCGGCCTCGCGCGTCTGGCGGATCATGAACTCGCGCAGCGGCTGCAGCCCGGCCTCGGCGGCGCGCTCGAAGCCCATCTTGCCGCCGACGTAGGGCTGGAACGCCTGGCTGTCGATCTGCGACAGCACCGGCTGCATGGTGAAGAGCGTGAGGAAGAGCGCGAGGCTCACCAGCACGCTGTTCGGCGGCGTCTCCTGCATGCCGATCGCCATGCGCAGCATCGCCAGCACCACGACGATGCGGGTGAACGCGGTCATCACCACGAGCGCCGCCGGCGCGAGCGTCAGCGCGGTGAGCACCGCCAGGATCTTGAGCGCGGTGGCGACCTCCTGGGGCTGCGCCTTGGCCGCGTCGATGCGGATGTCGAGGCCGGGTACGCCGAGCGACTGCGCCGCGGCGAGCGCCGGAGCGCACAGCAGAAGGACGAGCGCGAGCCGCTTCACGATCGAGGACGAAGCGTCAGCGGGCGCACGCGGTCGCCGCTTTGCACCAGGGCGAATTTTTCGCCGTCGATCTCGACCAGGTACAGGGTGAGGCGCGGGGTGACGCGGCGCACCTCGAGCACGTTGATCCGCCCGGTCGTCGTCCCGGCGGCGCCGCCGAGCGAGCCGGGGAGGAAGCGCTTCAGCGCGTAGACGCCGCCGACGCCGAGCGCGATCACCAGGCCGAGCGCGAGCGCGACTCGCAGCGCGGTGCCCGAGTCCACGTCGGCCTCGCGCCGGAACGGGATCGGTTCCTTCGCCGACGGCTGCTGTGCGGCCGCGAAGCCCGCGGGGGCCAGAGCGGCTGCGAAAACAACGGCGGCGAGAGCGCGCCTAGCGCGCGAGGACTTCGGTGACCTGCACGCCAAAGCTGTCCCCCGCTGCGACCAGCGTGCCGCGCGCCACCACCTTGCCGTCGAGCAGCACGTCGACCGTCTCGCGCGTGCCGCCGTCGAGCGTGAGCACCGCGTTCTCCCGCAGCTCGAACAGCTCCTTCACCGTGAGCTCGCAGCGGCCGACGCTCGCCGTGAGGCGCACCTTCACGCCGCGGATCAGGTCGAGGTTCGCCTCGAGGACTTTCCTCCCCTCTCCGGCCTGGCCGAGCTCGGTCAGGCGGATCTCGTGCACTGCCTTGATGCTTTCTGCCGACATGGTTCGTCCTTCCGTTCTAGTTGTGTGACTGCACGACCTGCACCGCTCTGCCCTCGCCCATCGTCCCGAGCTGCACCTGCGCCACCGGCTCGGCGCCGAGCTGCAGCGCGAGCGGCTCGTCGAGCCTGCGCCCGAGCACGATCACGTCGCCCGGGGCGAGCCGCGCCAGCTCGCCGAGCTCGAGCTCGGCTTCCCCGACCACGGCCTGCAGCTCCACCGGGCAGCCCTCCACCGCCCGCGGCAGCGCCGCGAGCGGCTCGCGCACGCGGCGCGCGGCCTTGGGCAGCCAGGCGGCGACCAGGGCCGGCGACAGCGCGAGGAGGAGCGGAAGCGCGGGCGCGAGGCTGTAGATCGCCGCGCCGGCGCCGGGCTCGAGCCAAGCCGGCGGCACGCCTTCGCCATCCCAGCGCAGCGCGGCCGCCGAAGCTGCCGGCGCGGTTCCAAGGAGGCGCCGTGCGAGCGCTTCGAGCATCGCTTCGCCGACGCTCGTGGCAAGCGGCCCGGACGCCGGCGAGCGTGCCGCAGCGTCCATCGGAGGCTCGCCCACCGCCAGGGCGCCGAGCCGCGCGAGCCAGCCGCGCTCGCAGCCGAGCTGCAAATGCGTGGCGCCGTCGCTTCCCGCGGCGAGCCAGCGCTCGGCCCGCGGCGCGGCCTCCAGCGAGAACACCGGATCGGGCGCGCCGTCGGCGAGCCATTCGCGCTGCCAGGCGGCGAGCGCGGCATCGACGCGCTCGGCGAGCGCGCGGTGGTCGCTCTGGCCGAGAAGGAGGTACGGTCTCGGGCTCATCGTCAGCGCTTCGCCTGCATCTCGATCAGCTGCTGGATCATCTCGTTCGCCACCGAGGTGACCTGCGAGCTCGCCTGGTAGCCGCGCTGCAGGATGATGAGATCGGTGAACTGCTCGGTCAGCTCGACGTTCGAGAGCTCGACCTTGCCGGCGGCGATGCGGCCCATGATGCCGGCGTGCGCCGTGCCTACGGTCGGCGCCTGGTTGCCGTCGTTCACGAACACGCTGCCGCCGGAGAGGCGCAGCCCCTGGAGGTCGTCGAACCAGGCGAGCGCGAGCGAGGGTCCCGACACGGTCTTGCCGTTCGAATAAGTGAGACGCAGCGTGCCGCTTTCGTCGAAGGTCGCGTTGGTGAGCGATCCCGCGGCGGTGCCGTCCTGGCTCAGCACCTGCAGGTTGCTCTGCGACGGGCCGGAGAAGTTGGTCAACCCGGAGAAGGTTCCCGGATCGCCGATGTCGACCGTGATCGGCGCGCCGCCCGCGGCGAGCGAGAAGCTGAACTTGCTCGCGTCCTGCGCCGGCGAGCCGTTCGGCTGGAAGCGGATCTCGCCGGTGCCGAGGAGCTGCGAGTTCTCGTCGCGCACCTCGACGAACCAGTGCGTGGCGTCGGCGCTGTCGCGGGTGAACTTGAACGCGAGCGTGCGCGAGTTGCCGTTGGCGTCGATCACGGCCACGTTGGTGAGGTCCGCGCTCGCGCTGCCGGGCGAGAGGTTGCCGGTGACGCGGATCAGGCTGGTCGCCACCGGTGCGCTGGTGCGCAGGCCGTTGAGCGAGATCTCGCGCAGCGCCCCGCCTTCGTAGCCCATCACGCGAAAGCCGGTGCTGCGGTCGACCAGGATGCCGTCGGTGCCGAACTCGAGCTGGCCGGCGCGCGTGTATACCTGCGCGCCGCCGCGGCCGTAGAGCTCGACGCCGTTGGCGGGCTGCAGCACCAGGAAGCCGTTGCCGTCGATCGCGATGTCGAGCGGGTTGCCGCTGTCCTGCATTTCGCCCTCGCGGAACGCGGTGCGGGTGCCCTTGGTGTCGAGGCCGGCCCCGATCTGCGAGCGCTCGCCCTCCTGGTCGCTGCCGCCGCCCTGGGTGTAGCGGTAGAAGAGGTCGCGGAACTCGAGCTCGGAGCTCTTGAACCCGGGCGTGTTGAGGTTGGCGATGTTGTTGCTGATGACGTCCAGGCCCTTCGAGAAGCCGAGCATCCCCGAGAGCGCCGTATAGATGGTCGAGAACATCGGCTAGCTCCCGGGCGTCGCCGGCGGCGTGGCGGCGGGCGGCGTGGGGTCCGCCGTGGAGGCGGCCGAGTTGTTGACGAGCGAAACCTGCGACAGGCGCACATCGGTGAGGAACGCGCCCGCCGCGGTGCGGATGGTGAGGAGCGGGTTGCCGTTGTCGAAGCGGATCGCGGTCACGGCGCCGACCTCCTGGCCGCCGTTCTCGGTCGCGACCTGCACGGTGCGGCCCATCAGCGTGAGCGACTGGCTCGCCGACTGGATGGTGAGCAGCGCGTTGATGCTCTCGCCGTTCTGCCGCGTGAACTCGAGCGACGAGAACTGCGCCAGCTGCGCGATGAACTCCTGGTTGTCCATGGGCTTGAGCGGGTCCTGGAACCTGAGCTGCGTCAGCAGGATCTTCAGGAAGTCGTCCTGCCCGACTGCCGCGTTCTGCGGCGTGCTCGCGGTCAGCGAGGCCGCGCCGATGCTGTCTATCGCCATGTCGATCTCCTTCCGGTTAGCCACAATTCGTCCTGTTTCTGCTCGGCGAGGCTCGCGCGCTCGCGCTGGTGCTCGCGGCGGCGGTTGTCGCGGTGCCGCTCGAGCGCGCGCACCGACTGCACCGAGCGCAAAAGCTGCTCGCGCGTCTGCTCGTGGAGCTCCTGCGCCTTCTCGGTCTGGCGCGCCTTGATGCGCAGCGCCTCGCGCATGCGCACGAGGTACAGCGCCGCCGCCTCGTACTGGCGCGCGTCGATCGGCGCGCCGGCGAGGCGCGCCTTGCGCAGCGCGCCCTCGATGCCGGCGAGCGCGTCCTGGGCGCGGCGCGTGTCCTCCACGTGCCCTTCGAGCACGCCCCGGGCGCTGCGCTCGCGCGCCGCGGAGGCGTCCTGCTCCGAGCGGCGCTGCTTGAGCAGCGTCTCGAGCGCGTAGCGGAAACGGGCGCCGGGACGCATCAGGCGTTCCTCGCGCCGAGCACGGCGCGGAGCTGGCGCAGCGCGTCGGCGCGCGAGGTGCGCGTGCCGGCGTCCTGCGACAGGAATTCCTCCAGCGCCGGAAGCAGCTTCAGCGCCGTGTCGAGCTCCGGGTTCGAGCCCGCGCGGTAGGCGCCGACCTCGACCAGCTCGCGCGAGGCGGCGTGCACGCTGAGGAGCTTCAGCACGCGGCGCACGAGCGCCTGCTCCTCCTTCGAGGCGAGATCGGTCAGCAGCCGGCTCACGCTGTGGGCGAGGTCGATGGCCGGGTAGCGGCCGCGGCTCGCGATGCCGCGGTCGAGCGCGATGTGGCCGTCGACGATCGCGCGCACCGAGTCCGACACCGGGTCGTCGATGTCGTCGGCCTCGACCAGCACCGTGTAGAAGGCGGTGATCGAGCCGCCTTCGGCGGCGCCGCCGCGCTCGAGGAGCCGCGGCAGCGAGGCGAACACCATGGGCGTGTAGCCGCGCGCGGTGGGCGGCTCGCCGATGGCGAGGCCGATCTCGCGCTGCGCGGCGGCGAAGCGCGTCACCGAGTCCATCATCAGCACGACGTGCTTGCCCGCGGCGCGGAAGCTCTCGGCGATCGCGGTGGCGGCGAACGCGGCGCGCCGGCGCACCAGCGCCGGCTGGTCGGAAGTGGCGACCACCACCACCGAGCGCTCGAGGCCATGCGCGCCGAGGCTGTCCTCGATGAAATGGCGCACCTCGCGGCCGCGCTCGCCCACCAGCGCGATGACGTTCACGTCGGCGTCCATGTTGCGCGCGATCATGCCGAGGAGGGTGCTCTTGCCCACGCCGCTCCCCGAGATCACCGCGACGCGCTGTCCGCGCCCGAGCGTGAGCAGCGTGTCGATGACGCGCACCCCGGTCTCGAGCACGCGGTCGATGCGGGTGCGCGCGAGCGGGTTGATGGGGCTCGGGTAGAGCGGCTGCGCGGCCGCGAGCGCGAGCGGCGGCCCGTTGTCGAGCGGCGCGCCGAAGGCGTCGACCACGCGCCCGAGCAGCCCCGCGCCGACCGCGGCGCGCGCCGACCGGCCGGTGGCGACGACTTCGGCGCCGTAGGTCACGCCGCGCAGCTCCTCGTAGGGCATCAGCAGCACGCGGCCGTTGCGGATGCCGATCACCTCGGCGGCCACCGAGCGTTCCGGGGCGCGCGAATGCACTTCGCACAGCTCGCCGACGAACACGTCCGGGCCCGCCGACTCCACCACCAGGCCGTGGTATTCGGTGACGCTTCCCAGCCGCCGCTTCAGCTCCGCGTCACGAACGGCGTGGAGGTAGCGCATCACTTCGAAGTCCCTTCGGTGCCGGGGCCAGGCTTCGCTTCCGAATGAGCCGCAAGAAGCGCGAGCCGCAGGTTGGCAAGCTGCACTTCGAGCCGGCCGTCGAGGCTTCCCGAGGGCGTTTCGAGGAGGCACCCGCCCAGCTCGACGCGCTCGTCGGCCACGACCTCCGCCGCTCCCGCCTCGAGCCCTTCGAGCACCGTGTCGAGGTGCGCGCGGATCGTCGCGTAGTCGGCCGGGCTCACGCGCACGGTGAGGCGGCTGCGCTCGCGCGCGCCGCGCACGACTTCGCGCACCGCGGCGACGACGCCCTCGCGGCTCGCGAACGCCTGCCCGAGAAGCTTGCACACGGCCTCGTAGACGACCTCGGCGCCGATCTCGGAGAGCTCGCCGATGCCTTCGTCCAGCCGGCTGCGCGCGCCGCGAACCAGGCCCGCGAGCGCCTTGAGCTGGGCCGCGTGCTCCGCCGCGGCCTTGGCGAGGCCGGCCTCGCGGCCTTCCTGCCGTCCGCGCTCGCGCGCCTCGTCGCGCAGCGCCTGCAGCTCGGCCGCGAAGCGCTGCTCGTATTCTGCGTACGAGATGTCGGGGACGCTCGGGGCCGCGTCCGGCGCGGCCTTCACTTGCGCATCGGTCGCGGGCGGCGGCGCAGCGCGGCTCTGGACGCGCAGGAGCACCGGCTCCCTCAGCCTCGCGGAATGAATGATCCGCGTCATGCCATCCTGCCGACGAGCTCGTCGAACACGCTCGGCGCGGCCGCTGGCGCAGGCTCGGGCGCGAGCTCGCGCAGCTTCGCCACGAGGAGCTCGATCGCCGCCTCGCGGGCGCGCGGCTTCGCCCCTTCCGCGCGCCAGGCGAGCACGCTCAGCTCTTCGACCCGCGCGGGGTGGAGGTCCGCGAGCAGCTCGCGGTCCCAGGACCAGCGCCGCTGCGCCAGGATGAGCGCGATCAACCAGTCGGGCTCCGCCTGCAGCAGGCGCGAAACGTCGGCGGCGGCGGCGCGCTCGAGCACCGATTGCGGCGTCGTGTCGACGACGACCGGCGCGGGCGGCGGCGGCTCCGGCGCCGCGGGCGCCGGCCGGGGCTCCAGCAGGTCGCGGATGCGCAGCGCGTCGTCCGACGCGAGGCGCGCAAGCACCCAGTCGCGCTCGTCGCCGCTCAGCGCCGCGAGTCGGCGTGCCGCCTGCTCGTGCGCGGGGGTCACGGGCGCACCTCGCGCAGCGAGCGGTTGATTTCGGCCAGCGCCACCTCGCGGCGGTTCTTCCTGAGCGTCAGCGCGACGGCGAGCCCGAGCAGGAGCCCGAGCGCGGCGGCGGCCGCGAGCCACGCGCCGGGCGGCAAGTCGGGCGCGGCATGCGGACGATCCGCGCTCCCCGCCTGCCAGCCTTGTCCGGACGAAGCGGGGGCTGCTGCGGGCGCTTGCGCCGGCGTCGCCTGGTCGAGCGACTGCACCGCGATCGCGTCGCCGCGGCGCTCGATCTCGAGGCCCGCAGCCATGGTCACGAGGCGCTCGATCTGCTCGGCGACGTCGCGGCCGACGCTGCGCGGGAGCACGATGCCGACGCTTACGCGGCGGATGCTCCCCGGCGAAGTCACGATCTGCTCGACGCGCCGGCTCACCTCGAAGTTGGTCTCCACCGTCGAGTTGTACTGGCCGTCCTCGCGTGCGGCGGCGGCCTCGGCGTCGGCCACGCGCAGCGCGGGAGCCGAGCGCGTCTGGCGCTGCAGCGCCTCGCGCCGGTGCACCAGCACGCCGGCGGCCTGCTGGCGCTCGCCGCCCGGCGCCGGCACCACGTCCTGCTTGGTGAGGCGGATCTCGTCCGAGTTCAGCGCCACGTCGATGGTGACGATCGCCTGTCCCGGGCCGAACGTGCGGTCGAGCACCTCGGCGACCTTGCGCGTGAGGTACTCCTCGACTTCCTTCTTCACGTGCAACTGCCCGCCGGCGGCGGCCGGCGCGGTCTCGCCCGCGGCGGAGAGGGTCACGCCGCGCTGGTCGACCACGGTGACCATCTGCGGCTCCAGGCCCGGCGCGGCCGCCGCGACCAGGCGCTGGATGCCGAGGATCCGGCTCTCGTCCAGGCTCGTCCCGGGCTGCAGCAGCAGGCTCACCGAGGCCTTCGGCCGGCTCTTGTCGCGCTTGAAGAGGCTCGCTTCGGCGAGCACGAGGTGCACGCGCGCGAGCTTCACGCCCTCGATCGACATGATGGTGCGGGCGAGCTCGCCCTGGAGCGCGCGCTGGTAGTTGATCTTCTGCGCGTACTCGGTGGTCGAGAGGTCGTTGTGGTCGAAAAGCTCGAAGCCCACCCCGCCCGAGAGCGGAACGCCGCGGCCCATCAGCGCGAGGCGCGTCTCGTGCACGGCTTCGGCCGGAACGCGCACGCTGGTGCCTTCGGCGTCCAGGCGATAAGGCACCTTGAGGCGCTTCAGCTCGGCGACCACCGCCGCCGCGTCGCGCGGCGCCATGTCCTTGAACAGCACCTGGTAGTCGCGCTGCAAGGTCCACCACGCGAACGCGGCGACGATCGCCACGATCAGCACGAGCCCGCCGGCGACGCCGATGCGGCCGCGGGCGTCGAGCTCGTCCCAGAATGCACGCAGGTTTTGAGAGAGGGCCATGGTCAGATCTGCATCTTCAGGAGGTCCTGGTACGCGTCGACCAGCTTGTTGCGCACCTGGACCACGAGCTCGAGCTGAAGCCGCGCGCGCTCGAGCTGCACCATCACCTGGTGGAGGTTCACGGGATCGCCGACCGCCAGGCGCCGCACTGCGTCGTCGGCCGAGACGATGTCCTGGTTGGTGACGCGCACCTGCTCGCCGAGCCAGGCGGAAAAGTCGGCGTTCGCGTTCCCGGAAACGGAAGATGCGCTCACCGCCCCGGGTGCGACGAGCGACGCATCGATCGGGGCGACGTTCATCGCTCGTTCCCGATCTCGAGGGCCTTGAGGGCCATCGAGCGCGCCATGCCGAGCGCGCGCACGTTCGCCTCGTAGGCGCGCCCGATCTCCACCAGGCGCACCATCTCCGACACCGGGCTCACGTCCGGGTAGGCGACGAAGCCGCGCGAGTCGGCGTCGGGGTGGCCCGGATCGAGCACCATGCGCGGCGCGGCGTTGCCCGGCACGATGGCGGCGCCGAGCGGCCGCGGCAGGGCCGCGGCGAGGCGCAGGTCGAACGAGTCGGGCAGGGCGGAGGCCGCGATGGCGCGCAGCGGCTGGAAGGCAGTGCCGCTGGTCTGGGCGTTGGCGAGGTTCGCCGCGGTGGCCTCGAGGCGCATGCGCTCGAAGTCCATGCCGGCGGCGCTGACATCGAATACGGCGGCAAAGTCCATCAGCTCCTCCCTTCGCGGATCGCGAGCCTGAGCAGCGCGCCGTTCTTGCCGAGGGCGCTGAGAAGCGCCTGGTAGCGCACCGAGTTCTCCATCATCAGCGCGACCTCGCGGTCGAGCTGCACCGGCTTGGCGTCGGCGTCGGGCACCACCTGCGGCTCGAGTCCGGCGGCGGCGCCTCGCGCCGCCGCCTCGTCGCGGCCGAGGAGCGCGCTGCGCGCCGCGGCGAGCTGATCCTCGAACTCGACGCGCAGCGGCCGGTAGCCTTCCACCGACGCGTTGGCGATGTTGGCGGCGTGCACGGCGTGGCTCACCGCGCCGGCGTCGAGCGCGCGCAGCACCAGATCGCTCGTCGCGCCGCTCAGGATTCCCGAAATCTCGTTCATGGCTGTCCTCCTTCCGTGGCGGCGCGCACGATCGCCGCGCCGAAGCCCAGGTCCACCGTGGCAGCGAGCTGCTCGACCAGCACTCCGCCGAGAAGCTCGCTCTCGCCCCCGCTCCCGCCGCCGAGCGACTTGCCGAGGTCGCCGACGAGCAGGCGCAGCACCATCGCGTCGAACTCTTTGGCGAGCCGCGCCGGATCGCTCGAGAGCGCCGCCGGGTCGGCGGGCCCCTGGAGCGGAAGCATCGATACTGGACTGATGTTCATCGAGTTTCCTTTTTATTGAATAACCAGTTCCGCATGTAGAGCTCCTGCACGCTTGATGCTCTGCAGGATCGCGATGGTCTCGCGCGTGGTGCTGCGCACCTGCTTCAGCGCCGCGACCAGGTCCGAGACGGTGGCGCCGTCGGGCATGGTCACGCTGTTCATGCCCGACTCGTTCGCCTCGATGCGCGTCTGCGGCACGATCGCGGTGCGCACGCCGCGGCCCACCCGCACGTTGCTGTCGATGCCGCCGAAGATGGTGGGCTGCGAGACCAGGAAGTCGGTGGTGATGTTGACCTTGAGGTCGCCGTGCGCCACCGAGACGCTCGACAGGCGCACGCCGCCGCCCGACACCACCGTGCCGGTGCGCTCGTTGATGACCACGCGCGCGCGCAGGTCGGGCTGCACCGTGAGGCTCTCGAGGCGCGCCACGAAATCGACCAGGCGCGCCTGGTCGGCGGCGGGCACCTGGATGGCGACGCGGCCGGCGTCCATGGCGGAGGCCGGGGTGGAGAGCTTTTCGCTCACCGCCGCGGCGATGCGGCTCGCGGTGGTGTAGTCGGGGTCGAAGAGGGCGAGGCGCAGCGTGCCGTCCTCGGCGAGCACGGTCGAGCTGAGCGCCGCTTCCACCATCGCGCCCTCGGGAACGATGCCGGTGGTGGGATGGTTTTTCTGCACCATGTTCTGGTTGAGCTCGAACTTGTAGCCGCCGACCGAGACCGCGCCCTGCGCCAGAGCGTAGATGCGCCGGTCGGGGCCGTAGAGCGGCGTCATCAGGAGCGCGCCGCCGGTGAGGCTGCGCGCGTCGCCCATCGAGGCGACGATGACGTCGACGCGGTCGCCCGAGCGCGCGAACGCCGGCAGCGTCGCCGTGACCATCACCGCCGCCACGTTACGGCTGGAAAGTTGCTGCGGCGTGACGTTCAGCCCGAACTCGCGCAGCGCGTTGGCGACCGACTGCAGGGTCGCCTGGCTGCGCGTGGAGTCGCCGGTGCCGGCGAGGCCGCTGACGATGCCGTAGCCCGAGATCATGTTCTCGCGCACGCCGTCGATGCGGCCGAGCTCCTTGATGCGCACGCCGAGCTCCTGCGCCGCCGCCGCAGCGGCCGCCGCGCCCAGAACCAGCGCCAGGATCGCTCCCCGAGCGCGCCTCACAGGATCTTCAGCCAGGAGAGGAAGCGCGTGAGGATGCCCGGCTTCTGCTTCTCGGCGAGCAGGCCCTGGCCGCTCATCTCGATCTTCGCCTGCGACAGGCGCGTCGAGATGACGGTGTTGTCGGTGCCGATGTCCTGCGGCCGCACGCGCCCGGCGAGGGCGATGTGCTGGCGCTCCTCGTTCACGTAGATGTCCTGCTCGCCGCGCACCACGAGCATGCCGCCGGGCTCGACCGCCTCGACCATCACCGTGAGCCGCGCCAGCAGCTTGCCGGTGCGCTCGATCCGGCCGCCGCCCTTGAATTCCTCGTTCAGCTCGAGCGAGCCGGCGAACGAGCGCGCGTAGGGAACGTTGTCCTTGTTGCGCGTGGCGCTCGCCGAGCCCGAGACGCTGCCCTCCTTGTTGGTGGTAGTCGCGGCCGTGGTCGTGGCGACCGCGCTCTCGGTGATCAGCACGGTGAGGTTGTCGCCGACGCGGATGGCGCGCTGGTCGGCGACCAGAGGGCGGTAGGTGTCGCGCTCGAGCAGCGAATCGCCGAGCGCGGCCGTGCCGATCGAGCTCAGGATGACGAAGCGAAGGCAGTTGCGGTGAAAGCGGCTGGGTCTCATGGTTTTCCCCTGACGAGGACTTCGCGTTCTCCGGTGACTTCGGCGAAATAGGGCTGCGGCTCGCCTGGCCGCGTGACGGCGATCACCGCGCCGAGCCGGCCTTCGTCGCGCGCGATGGCGGTGGTCTCGATGGTGAAGAGCCCGCTCACGAGGTTCACGCGCACCTGCTGGCCGCGCAGCACCTCGGGCGCCGGCTCGAGGTCGGCGCGGCGCAGCGGCGCGCCCGCCTGCACGAAGCGCGTCGCGCGCCAGCGTGCGTCGGCGAGCCCGGGGTCGGCGTCGAGCAGCGCGCCGCCGCTTCCGGCGATGTCGCGCTCCTCGGCGGCGATGTCGGCGGGCCGCACCGGATCGCCCGCCCGCAGCGCGCGCCGCGCGACCATCACGGGCGCGAACGCCTTGAGCGACCACCACCGCGCCGTGCGGTGCGCTCTGCCGTCCCGGCCGATCGTCGTCACCCAGGTTTGCACTCGCTTTTCAAGGCCGATATCTCCGGGAATTTCGAGCTCGGCGGCCGGCGAAACCGGGCGCGACAAGGGCGTGACTTCGAAGCGCGCCACCTCGGGAAAGCGGCTGCGCAGCGCGTTGACCAGCGCATCGCCGTCGCCCGAAAAAGCGCACGGGCTCGCGACCGCGCAGCAGCCGAGCATCGCGACCAGGGCGCCCAGGCGGCTCATCGGTGCAGGTTGTTCGCCATGCCGAGGAGCTCGTCGGAAGCCTGCACCACCTTCGCGTTGAGCTCGTAGGCGCGCTGCGCGAGGATGAGCCCGAGCAGCTCGTCGATCAGCTTGACGTTCGAGCCTTCGAGGAAGCCCTGCTGGATCTGCCCGCGGCCGCCGTCGCCCGCGGTGCCGAGGTTCGCCGTGCCCGACTGGTCGGTGGCGCCGAAGAGGTTGTCGCCGAGCGAGTTGAGCCCCGCCGGGTTGGCGAAGGCTGCGAGCTCGATTTTCCCGAGCTGCGTCTCCGCGGCCTCGCTGGGCAGCTTCGCGAATACCCCGCCGTCGGCAGCGATGCGCACCTCGCCCGCATCCGGCGGGATCTGCACCTGGCTGCTCAGGCGCGAGCCGTCGGCGCTCGCGAGGAAGCCTTCCTTGTCGAGGCGGAACGAGCCGTTTCGCGTATAGGCGAGGCTGCCGTCGCCTTGCACCAGCTCGAAGAACCCGGCGCCGCTCACCGCGAGGTCGTAGGTCTCGCCGGTCTTCTTGATCTCGCCGGCGCCGAACATCTTGGCGTTCGAGGACACGGCGGCGCCCATGCCGAGGCGGCCGGGCGCGGCGCGCGCGACGCCCGCAGCATCGACGCTGCGGTAGACGAGGTCGGCGAACTCGGCGCGGCTGCGCTTGAAGCCCGACGTGTTCACGTTGGCGAGGTTGTTCGCGACGGTGTCGATGTTCTGCTGCTGCGCGTTCATCCCGGTGGCGCCGATGTAGAGCGAGTCGATCATGTATGTCCTCCTTGCGTTGTCGTTTCTGAGTCTCAGGGCTCGCCCAGCACGCCGAGCGCGCGTTCCAGCATCTCGTCGTGACTGCGCACCACCCGCTGCCCGGCCTCGAAGTGCCGCATGGTCTCGATCAGGCGCACCATCTCGCGCATCGGCACGACGTTCGAGCCCTCGACGTAGCCCTGGCGCAGGCGCGGGGTCTCGATGTCCTGCAGCGCGCCCGAGTCGCAGGCGTACATCCCGTTGCCGAGCGAGACCATCGAGCCGTCGGCCGGCGCGCGCACGATGCGGATCTGCCCGGCGAGCTTGTCGCCGTCCCAGACGTTGCCCGTCTGGTCGATGCGCGGCTCGGGCTGCGACAGGACGATCTCGCCCGAGGTGCCGAGGACCGCGCCGCCGTTCGGGCCGACCAGGCGCCCCGAGGGGTCGAGGTGCAGGGCGCCGTGGCGCGTGAGCACCGGGCCCGCCGCCGACTGCAGCACGAGGAAGCCGTCGCTCTCGAGCGCGACGTCGAGCGCGTTCGCGCTGTAACGCATCGCACCCTGCGTGCGGTCGAGCTCCGAGCTCAGGCGCGCGTCGAAGCCGCGCGAAACCGCGACGTCGCGGCGGAACCCGGGCGTGGTGGCGTTGGCGAGGTTGTGGCTCAGCGTTCCCAGCCGGTCGATGTCGTTCAGCAGGCTGGTCGCCGTGATGCTCATAGGGTCCATGGCCGGGCTCCTTGCGTTGCGTGCTCCAGGGAAAAGACGTGCGCGAGCAGCGCCGCGACCAGCGCATAGAGCTCGGGCCCGATCGGCGCGTCCATCGGCAGGCGATAGAGCTCGCCGGCGAGCGCGCTGTCGTGCACCAGCGGCGGGCCGCCGAGCGCGTCGCGCTGGCGCAGCAGCTCCTCCGCGGCGGCGCCGGCGCCCTTCACTACGACCTGCGGCACGCCTTCGCCCGGGTCGTACTTCAGTCCGATCACCTTCTTCAGTTCCGCCATGTGACTCGCGCTCCTCCTCAGATTTTTCGGTCCAGCGATCCCTGGTTCACGACGTAATCGGCGACCGCGCGGTACGCGGCGTTGTGCCCGCCCTGGCGCGGCTCGTAGGCGATCTCGTCGACGCTCCAGCCGAGCTCGGCGAGCTGGCGCGAGAGCTCCTCGCGCCGGCCGGCGAGGAGCTCGAGCGTCGAGTCGCGCTCGGCGGCGAAGCGCAGCCGCAGCCGCGCGTCCACCAGCCGGGCCGAGACCTCGACGCCGCCGAGCGCGGCGCTGTCGAGCACGAACACCACGTGGCGCGCGCGCGGCTCGCCCTGGCGCGACTGGCGCGCGTCCTGCTCGAACAGCGCCACGTCGACCTCGATCAGCCGGCCGCCCACCATGAGCGGGAGCGTGCCGACGCGGTGCGCCACTGCGCCTCCGGTCTGGGTATTCATGACCCTTTGCCCGGGCTGTTGCCCGGAGCCTGAGTCTGCGCCGTTGCTTCCCTGCTGGAAGTTCTCTCCTTCCGCGCTGCCGGCAGCGACCTGCGTCGGAACGGCGGCAGCCGCGCCTTGTCCCGGGTGGGCCGGAGCGAGCGTCGTGCGCAGCACGTCCTGAAGCTGCGCGACCAGCTGCGGGCCCGGCGTCACCGGCAACGCGTCTTTCGCCACCTCGGCGGCAGGGCTGGAGGAAGGACGGCGGCGCAGCAGCGCCTGCACCGCGTCGATCAGCTCGGGTTGCTGCGGCAGGCCCAGCTTCGCGAGCGTCATGGCGGCGAGCAGCGTGGCCTGCGGGTCCGACGCGCCCTTGAGCGCGCGCGCCACGACGGCGCGCGCCGCGTCGTCGAGCTGGAGGCCGACCTGCGCGAAGCTCGCCGCAAGCGGATCGCTCGGCGGCGACTCCTCAGGATCCTGCGCACTGGATAAAGGCTCTGGCACAGGCTGCAGCTCGAGCCGGTCGCCGACCGCGATGACGCGCCCGCGCACGAGCTCGCCGGTGGTGAGCGGCACGCTCGAGTCGACGACGCGCTCGCGGCCTTCGAGCGAGACCAGGTAGCGGCCGCCTTCGTAGTGCTTGAGGACGCGCGCCTTGACGATCTGTCCGAGGCTGAGCGCTGAGGGCAGCTCGACGTGCAGGGCTGCCGCGAGATCGGTCGGGGCGACGCTCATGTTCCCACCATGGCGAAAGATTTGAGGCTGAGCGTGCTCGGCACCTCGGCGAGCGAGAGCACCGAGAGCTGCGGCATCAGCCGCTCGGTGAAGCGGCGCACGTGGCGGCGCAGCGCCGGCGCGCACAGGACCACCGGCACCAGGTCGCTCGAGAGCATGCGCTCGGCTTCGGCGGCGAGCCGGCGCAGGAGCTGCTCGGCGAGGCGCGGCTCGATCGCGAGCGCGGCGCGCTCGTCCACCGAGCGGATGGAGGCGAGCATCTGCTGCTCGATCGCCGGGTCGAGCGTGAGCACGTAGAGCTCGCCCGCGGGACTGGCGAGCGTCTGGCAGATGGTGCCGCCGAGGCGCTCGCGCGCGAGCTCGGTGAGCGCGTCGGGCTCCTTCACCTTCGCGCCGTGGTCGGCGAGCACCTCGAGGATCGCCTCGATGTTGCGGATCGGCACCTTCTCGCGCAGCAGGTTCTGCAGCACCTTCTGCACCTCGCCGAGCGAGAGCACCTTCGGCACCAGGTCCTGCACCAGCGCCGGCTGCTGCTCGCGCACGCGGGCGATCAGGCGCTCGGTCTCGGCGCGCGTGAGCAGGTTGGGCGCCTGCTGCTTGACGACCTCGGTAAAGTGGGTGACCAGCACCGTGAGCGGATCGACCACCGTGTAGCCCGCCTCTCGCGCGCGCGCCTTGACCGGGTCGAGAATCCAGAACGCCGGCAGCCCGTAGGTCGGGTCGCGGCCCTCGAGGCCATCGAGGCGCTCGCGGCTGCCGCCCGGATTGATGGCGAGGCTGCGGTCGGCGATCACGTCGCCGTCGGCGACCTTGGTGCCGAAGATGCGCACCTCGTAGCGGCTCGGGCCGAGCTTCTTCTCGTCCTTGACGCGCACGCGCGGGAACACCGCGCCCATGTCGAGCGCGAACTGCTTGCGGAACGCGACCACGCGCTCGGTGAAGCCGCCGCCGGCGCCGACCAGCGGGATCAGGCTCTGGCCGACCGCGAGCTCGATCGGCTCGACGCTCAGCATGCCGTAGAGGTCGGCCGACTCGCCCTCGGCGGCGCCGGCCTTGGCTTTTTCCTCCGCGGCGGCGCCGCGCTCGCGGCGCCGCGCGGCGAGATAGATCGTGCCCGCGACGAAGGCAAACGCCATCACCGCGAGCACCGGCATGCCGGGCAGGAACGCGAGCCCGACGAGGGCCAGCATCACCAGCAGGACGGCGCGCGGCTGCGACAGCATCTGGGTCGCGACCTCGGCGGCGAGGCGCGCGTCGGTGGCCGCGCGCGTGACGATGATGCCGGTGCCGGTGGCGATCACCAGCGCCGGCACCTGCGTCACGATGCCGTCGCCGACGGTGAGCAGCGTGTAGGTCTGCAGCGCCTCGCCCCAGCTCATGCCGCGCTGCGCGATGCCGATCGCGAGGCCGCCGACCACGTTGATGAGGATGATGATGATGCCGGCGATGGCGTCGCCCTTGACGAAGCGGCTGGCGCCGTCCATCGCGCCGTAGAAGTTCGCCTCGCGCTCGATGGTGCGGCGCCGCTCGCGCGCCTCGGCCTGGTCGATGAGGCCCATGTTGAGGTCCGCGTCGATCGCCATCTGCTTGCCGGGCATGCTGTCCAGCGTGAAGCGCGCCGACACTTCGGCCACGCGCTGCGCGCCGTTGGTCACCACCACGTACTGCACCACGATCAGGATCAGGAACACGATCAGGCCGACCACGTAGTTGCCGGCCACGACGTGGGATCCGATCGCCGAGATGACCTCGCCCGCGAAGGCCTCGGACAGGATGAGGCGCGTCGCCGAGACGTTGAGCCCGAGGCGGAACAGCGTCGCGATGAGGAGGAGCGACGGGAAGGTGGAGAAGCCGAGCGGCTTCTCCATGTAGACCGTGAGCAGCAGGAGCAGCAGCGCGAACGACAGGTTCGCCACCAGCATCAGGTCGAGCAGCCAGGGCGGGATCGGCGTGAACAGCACCAGCAGGATCAGCACCAGCCCGACGACCAGCGCGAGGTCGCTTTGCGCGCCGAACACCTTGCGCAGCGCGCCGATCATGTCCTCATGTCCTGACCTCCACCCGCGCGGAAGAGGATTGTTTTTTCTGGTAAAGCGAGGCGTAGACGCGCGCCACGGGCTCGAACAGCGCCTCGCCGATCGGCTGGTCGACCTCGACCTCCGCGAACAGGCGCCGCGCGAGCGGCCGGTCTTCCATGATCGGCAGCCCCAGGCGCGCGGCGCGCGCGCGCAGCTCGAGCGCGAGCTCGCCCGCGCCCTTCGCGATCACGCTCGGCGCACGCATCCTGCCGCGGTCGTAGGCGAGGGCGACGGCGAAGTGCGTCGGGTTGGTGATGAGGACGTCGGCCTCCGGCAGGCGCTTCACGGACTTGGCGCGCTTCGCCGCCTCGCGCTGCAGCTCGCGGATGCGCGCCCTCACGTGCGGATCGCCTTCGCGGCGCTTCACCTCTTCCTTCATCTCGCGCCGGCTCATGCGCATCGTCCGGCCGTAGTCCCAGCGGCTGTAGGCGAGGTCGGCCAGCGCGAGCAGCAGGAGGACGAGCAGCAGCTTGAACATGAGCCCCGTGATCTCTCCCATGAGCAGCCCGAAGTAGGCCCTGGGCTGGACCTCCACGCTGGTGAGGAGCCTCGGCAGCTCCGCGGCGAGCGCGAGCCAGGCGACGCCGGCGAAGGCGGCGAGCTTGACGAGCGTCTTGCCGGCCTCCACCAGGGTCTTGAGCGAGAACACGCGCTTGAACCCGGTCGCCGGGTTGATGCGGTTGAAGTCGGGCTTGAGCGGAAAGGCGCTGAACACCGGCCCCGTCTGCACCAGGTTGGCGACGAGCGCCGCAAGCACCGCTACGGCGAGGAAGGGCGCCAGCATCGAGAGCGTCGCGGTGGTGAGCTGGCCGAGCCAGGCGGCCGCGTCCGGGCCGCTGAACGAGACCACCGCGGCCCGCTCGAGCGCGCCTGCAGCGAGGCGCGCGCCCGCCGCCGCCAGGCGCTCGGACCAGGCGTACAGGGCGGCGAGCAGCGCCGCCAGCATGACGAGCGAGATGAAGTCCAGGCTCTTCGCCACCTGGCCGCGCCGGCGCGCCTCCTCCAGCTTGAACGGCGTCGCGGGCTCGGTGCGGTCTTTTTCCTGTTCGGCCATGGCGGGTCCTAGCGCGTGAGCACGCTCTCCCACATCGCGAAGATCGACTCGAAGCAGCGCCGCGCGATCGGCCCGACGTGCGTCACCGACAACGCGAGCACGAGCAGGCCGACCAGGATCTTCAGCGGCAGGCTGATAAAGAAGATGTTCATCTGCGGCATCGTGCGGGCCATCACCGCCACCACCGTGTCGACGAGCAGCAGCACGATCACGACCGGGGCTGCGATCGCGAGCGCGAAGCTGAACATGAGGCCGAACTGGGCGAGGAGCGGGACGAGCTCGAGCTCGCCCAGCGGCCGGCCGGGCGGCGCACTCTGCAGCGACAGGGCGAACGCGCGCAGCAGCGCGTGGTGGCCGTCGGTGCCGAAGAACAGCGCCACCGCCGCCATCCAGAGCAGCGTGCCGAGCAGCGGCGCATGGCCGCGCGTCGCCGGGTCGATGAGCGTCGCCACGCCGAAGCCGAGCTGCAGGTCGAGCAGGCGCCCGGCGAGCTGGAACGCCGCGAACGCGGCGAGCACGCCGAAGGCGAGCAGGGCGCCGAGCACGGTCTCGGAAGCGGCCATGCCGGCGAAGGCGGCGACGTCGTGAACCTCGCCTGCCGGGCGCGCACCGGTGGCGGAGACGAGCAGCGCCGCGAGCGAGAGCACCAGGATGGCGCGAAACCGCGCCGGAACGCCGCCGAAGGCGAGGAGCGGGGTGACCAGCAGCGCGACGCCCAGGCGCAGCGCGACCAGCGCCGTGGTGAGCAGCCACGCGATGTCGGTCGAGATGCGCATGGCGGCTCAGAAGTACAGCGGGATATTGCCGATGAGCCGCGCGGCGAACTGCACCACGACGCTCAGCATCCAGGGGCCGAAAGCGACCAGCGCGAGCAGCGCGGCGGCGATCTTGGGGACGAACGACAGCGACGATTCCTGGATCTGCGTGACCACCTGGAGCACGCTGATCGCGAGCCCCACCAGCATGCTCAGGATGAGCACCGGCGCCCCGACCAGGAGCGCCGTCCACAGCGTGTCCGAGGCAAGCGCGAGCGCAAGCTCGCGACCCAGGTCGCCCATTGTTGTCCCTCCCCTTTTTGCTGCTTCCGGTGCGCCCTAAACTTTTTGCGCGCGTTCCGGATATTTATCGATGCGCGCTACTGCGTCGATTTGTCGCACCGAAAACATTTAGGCACCGGCGCGCAAAGAGTGTCAACCGCGCAACTTTTACATCGCTTATCGGTCTGTCCAATCCAGCGCCTGCGCACGCGGTGTGCGCGCAAGCCGAAGCGCGATTCGCGCGCAACAAAAGAAACGCGAGTCGATCTGCGAGCTTGTGGCGAACACTGCAACGAATTTCCGCCGCGCGTGCGAGACCCGCGCGCGCGATTTTGCGAAAGGACAGAACGATAAGCTCGCGCGTCCCGCTGTGCGGAACACCGGGGGGTCGAATGCCGTTTTATACGGTCGCGAGCGATCGCATAACCGAATTACTTTTCGATCTTAGTAGTACTTCTGGGACTTGAACGCGGTGGCCTGCGGCAGCTCGACACCCATTTCCGCGACCGGCAGCTCGACGCCGCGGTCTGCCGGCACCTCGTCGGCGCCGATGAAGGGCTCCTTGCGGAATGCGACGACGCGGTCATTGCGCGCCTCCGCGCGAGCGCTGACCTGCTCAAGACGCGCCTCGGGGCGCTCGTCGAACGCGGGCTCCAGCCGCTCGGTCTCCCGGCGGTATTGGTCGAGGCGCCGCAGGCGGTCGGCGCGATAGCGCCGCGCGCCCGAGAGCGCGCGCATCTGCCCCAGAACGAACTTGCCGCCGCCGAGCAGGAGCGGCACGCCGAGCAGCGCGGGCACGAGGCCGATGTGCACCCTGTCGACAAGCCACACCGCCACGACGTGCGTCGCGGAGGTGTCGGCGCGGTTGGCGAGCCAGCTCCATTCGAGGCGCGGGAGGTACTCGAGATAGGGCGCGAGCGCCGTCGACGCGAGCTTGGCGTGATCCGTGAACAGCAGCCCGAGCGGCAGCTTCGGCCACGAGGCTTTCTGCAGCGCGATCCCGTACTGCCAGAAGAGCAGCGCGGCGAGCTGCAGCACGAGCGCGAGCCCGGCGAGCGCGACGGCGAGGCCGAGCAGCGCGGCTGCGCGCGTCCTCACCTGAAACCAGAAGTTCATCCGGCCATGGTCCGCGAGCGGGCCCGGCGCGGCAATGCCTCCTTGGATTCATTCGGCGAAAACTCCGTGTCACACGCGGCCACCGCAAACATTAGAATGAACGCCAGGGGAACAAGGGCTGGATTTCTCGCGCACCGCGCTCGACCCGGACCCGGCGCTCAAGCCTTCGCTCTTCGGCCGCGTCTGGATTCCGCTCGCCGTCCTCGCGCTGGGCGTGGCGCTCACGGCGAGCCTCAGCCGGTTCCTCCTGACGAGCGTCCGGCAAAGCGCGGCCGACCAGCTGGAGTTGCAGGCCGACCAGGCGAAAAACGCGCTTGCCGTGCGCATCCAGGCTTACACCGACGCCCTGTACGCGGTGCGGGCGCTGTTCCAGACCTCGGCGCAGGTCACGCAGCAGCAGTTCCGCCGCTTCGTCGCCAACCTCGAGCTCCCCAGGCGCTATCCCGCGCTGCGCATCCTGAACTACGCGGCGTATGTCACGGACAGCGAGCGAGCGGCGCTGCTCGCGCAGGTCCGCGCCGACCGGACCGGCGCACCGTGGGCCGAGGGCTTCACGATCCGGCCGCCGCAGGCGCGGCCGGCCTATTACGTGATTACCCACGTCGCGCCGTTCGACGGCAACGAGCGCTCCTTCGGGCTCGACATCGGCGCGCCGCCGTACAAGCCCGATGCGCTCGAGCAGGGCCGCGACAGCGGCAGGCTCGTGTCTTCGGGACGGATCATCCGGTTCGAGGACGGCGTGGACAACCTGGCGATCCGCATCGCCGTCTATCGGCCCGGGTATCCGACCGACACGCTGGAGGAGCGGCGCGCAGCCTACGTCGGATCGGTCGGCGCCGGGTTCCGCGTCGCTGAGCTGATGCGCGGCGTGCTCGAGGCGCACAACCTGCACCACATCCAGCTCGCGGTGCTCGACGTCGAGCGCGCCGACGGCAAGCGGCCCGAGCAGAAGATGCTGCTTTTCGACAACGGCGCCGACGCGGCGGGCGCCCAGGGGCGCGTGTACGCCGCCCGCCGCGAGCTCGAGATGGCAGGGCGCCTTTGGGAGCTTCAGCTGCGTGCTCCGGAGAGCGGGCTCGTGTCGGACTACGACCTGCAGCTGCCCCTGGTCGTGCTCGTCGGCGGCGTCCTGAGCAGCTTGCTGCTCGCCGCGATCCTTTTCCTGATCATGTCGTCGCGCTACCGCGCGCTGACGCTCGCCCGGGGGATCAATCGAGACTTGCACGTGCAGGAAGCGCGGCTCGCCGAGGCGCAGCGCATGGCGCGCTTGGGAAGCTGGGAGATCTCGGGACAGAAGCGCCACATGATCTGGTCCGACGAGCTCTACCGGATGCTCGGCGTGCAGCGCGGCACCCAGGTGGCGCTGGACGACCTTCTGGCGGCGGTGCATCCGGCCGACCGGCAGAAGGTGCGCGACATGCTGCGCCTCTCCTCCGACCCGGGCTCGGTACTGGAGCTCGAGCACCGGCTGCGGCTGCACGACGGCACCGAGCGCTGGGCGCTCACCAAGGCGAAGCTCGACGAGCCGCTCGGCGAAGGCGGCGTGTGGCGCGGGACCACGATGGACATCACCGAGCGCAAGCGCGCCGAGTCCACCCTGCAGACCGAGCACCAGGTCACGCGGATCCTGGCGACGGGGCGGGAAGACGACAGCGTGCTGCCGTCGCTGCTGAAAGTCCTGTGCACGCAGCTCAACATGGTGTGCGCGGTGCAGTGGCTCGCGGACGGCGCGCAGTCGGTGCGCTGCGAGCGCGTCTGGTGCGCCGACAAGATCGACCGCAGCGAGCGGGTCCACATGCGACTGCAGGCCTCCGGCAGCCAGCTTGCGCGGGCCGCGCTGCAGAAGCGCGAGCTGGTGCTCTCCGCGCTTCAGGCGGACCGGCAGCCGCTGTACGCCGTCGGGAGCGGCGGCGAACGGGTCGCACTGCACAGCGCGGTTGCCTTTCCGATCGTCGCAGCGAACAGTGTCCTGGGCGTGATCGAGCTCTTCAGCGAGACGCCGACGCGCATCGACGGCGCGGTGGCCGACCTCCTCTCCTCGATCGGCGCGCAGCTCGGGCAGCACCACCAGCGCACGCTCGCCGAGGAGGCGCTCAAGTTCGTCGCGGCGCACGACGCGCTCACCGGCCTGCCCAACCGGCTCGAGTTCCACCACCAGCTCGAGACCGCGCTGAAGCGCGCCCGGCGCGATCGCGGCCCGCTCGCGGTCGTGTTCGTCGATCTCGACCGCTTCAAGCTGCTGAACGACAGCATCGGCCACGCCGCAGGCGACCGCTTCCTCCAGGACTGCGCCCGGCGCATCAAGGAATCCCTGCGCCAGAGCGACACGGTGGCGCGCATCGGCGGCGACGAATTCGTCGTGATGCTCGAGGGCATGGACAAGCCCCAGGACATCACCGCGGTGGTGCAGAAGCTCCTGGACCGGCTCAAGGAACCGTTCGGATTCGAGGGCCGCGAGTTCGCCGCGTCGGCGAGCATCGGCATCAGCCTTTATCCGGCCGACGGCATCGACGCCACGAGCCTGGTGAAGCACGCCGACATGGCCATGGTCCGGGCGAAGCAGCAGGCGCGCGGCAGCTATCGCTTCTTCGCCGCCACGATGAACGAGGAGATGGAGCGGCGCTTCGCCCTCGAGGCGGACCTGAGGCGCGCGCTGGCGCGCGACGAGCTCGTCCTCTACTACCAGCCGCGCATCGAGGCGCGCGGCGGCCGCGTCACCGGCGTCGAGGCGCTGCTGCGCTGGCGCCACCCCGACGGCGGGCTCATGACGCCGGGAGAGTTCATCCCGCTCGCCGAGGAAACCGGCCTCATCGTCCCGATCGGCGAATGGGTGCTGAGCGCGGCCTGCGCGCGTGCCCGGCAGTGGAAGGAGCAGGGCTTCGACTTGCGCGTGAGCGTCAACCTGTCGGCGCGCCAGTTCGCCGAGAAGACGCTGGTCGAGGACGTGGCGCGGGCGCTGCGCTCCTCGGGGCTCGCGCCCGAGGCGCTCGAGCTCGAGGTGACCGAAACCCTGGTGATGGCGAATCCGGCGCAGGCGGCGCAGACGCTGGAGGAGCTGAAGGGCCTGCGCCTGCGGCTTTCGCTCGACGATTTCGGCATCGGCTATTCGTCGCTTTCGTACCTGAAGATGTTTCCGTTCGACGCGCTCAAGATCGACCGCGCGTTCGTCGCCGGCATCCCGGCCGATCGGGAGGACGTGGCGATCGCCGAGGCGGTGATCTACCTCGCCCACGCGCTCGGGATGCGCGCGGTCGCCGAAGGGGTGGAAACCGAGGAGCAGGCGGCGTGGCTCGCCCGGTTCGGCTGCGAGGAGCTGCAAGGCGACCTGCTCGGCAAGGCGATGCCCGCGGATGCTCTGGCGTCGCTGCTGAGGGAAAACACCGGAGGTGGAAGGAAAGGCGCCGCCGGCGTATCGTGAGGACGGCATTCCAGATCGACGCAGGAGGCTGAGCCGATGGAGCAATGGTCGAGCCGCGACGAGCGGCCTTATATCCGCGAATCCCGTACCGGCTACGTGTGGTGGGTCTTCTTTATCTTGCTCGCGCTCGCCGTCATTGCGGCGATGTATTACTTCTGGTCGAAGCGCGACTTGCCGGGGTTGACGCCGGTCGCTTCCACCCCGCCCGCGACGCAGCCGGCGGCGCCGGCCGAGGAAGCGAAGCCCGAGGTGCCGCAGGCGCAGGCGCCGTCGGCCGAGCCGGCGAAGCCGCTGCCGAGCATCGAGCAGAGCGACGCCATGATGCGCGACACGGTGAGCGGCCTGGTGGGGCGCAAGGCCTTCGAGGCCATGGTCTACCCTTCGCAGCTCGTGCGCCGCATCGTGGCGACGGTCGACAATTTGCCGCGTGAGACCGCACCCCGGCGCGTGATGCCGCTCGCGGCGGTGCCCGGGGCTTTCGGCGCCTCGGGCGAGGGCGACGAGATGGTCCTGTCTGCCGCGAACGCGCAGCGCTACTCCGGTTATGTCCACGTGTTCGAGGCGCTCGACGCGCGCGCGCTGGCGCAGCGCTACGCCGAAGCGTATCCGCTCTTCCAGCGCGCCTACGCCGACCTCGGCTTCCCGAAGGCGCGCTTCCACGATCGCCTCCTGGCGGCGATCGACGACATGCTGGAGGCACCGGTCCCGACCGGGCCGGTCAAGCTGGTCCGGCCCAAGGTGCTCTACCAGTTCGCCGACCCCGAGCTCGAGGGCCTCTCGGCCGGCCAGAAGATCATGGTCCGCATGGGGCCGGAAAACGAGGCCCGCGTAAAGGCGAAGCTGCGCGAGATCCGGCGCGCGCTGACCGCGCCGCGGCCCGGCTAGTCTTACCTCGACTAGGCGGAGCGGCTCCTCGGGAGGGGGTATACCGCGGCGTCGGCCGCCAGCGGGGGCGAGCGACGGTCCTCGACCCATTCGACGATCGGGGTGAACTGCTTTCGCTCCGACAGCGCGAGATTCGCGTCGAGCTCGAAGATGCCCAGCCCCGACTCGGCCGCGCGCAGGTAGACGTCGGAATCGATGAGCCGGGCGAGGAGCTTCAGATTGGCCGCCTGCAGGAACTGCTCGAGCGGCCAGTAAGCGGGCATGGACCGGCGCACCTTGTTCGCCACCACCGCCACCGGCACGGCTCCGGAGCGCACCCGGCCCCAGCCCGAGAGCTCGCGCAGGAAATTGGCGGTCGCGTGCAGGTCGATCGCCGAGGGCACTACCGGCACGAGGAGGCAGTGCGCCCGCTCGAGCATCTCCTGGAGCAGCATGCCCGAGGCACCGGCGGGGGCGTCGATCACCAGGCGCTCGGTGTCGCCCGGCACGTAGCTCTCGAAGCTGCGCAGCCGGTCGCGCCGCTCGGGCGCGCCGTTCGCGCGATGGATGCGCGCGGCGTGCGCCGGCCGCAGCCGCAGCCAGTTCATGCTCGACCCCTGCGGGTCGTAGTCCATGAGCGTGGTCGGTATGTCGGCCGCCGCGAAGCAGCTGGCCAGGTTGGTGGCGACGGTCGTCTTGCCCGCGCCGCCCTTCGGGTTGAGCACCAGGGTGGTCTTCATTCTTGCGAGAGGTTCTGCGTCCCCTTTTTCTTGTCCGCTTCTTTTCTTGCGTGAGCTTCTTGTGTCGAGCTTGGCTTGCCGGACGATGATGCCGTGCGCAACGGCGAATTGCAAGAAAAGCGTGAAGAAATTCTCGCCGCGATCGGCGCCCGCACCGGCGGCGCGAATTCGGCTTTCGAGTACCATTGCTCCTCGACGAACAGGGTTGCGGAGCATTCGGAATGAAACGCAAATACGGCTCGGCGCTCGCGCGCGAGAGCGAGGCTGAAAAGGCGCAGCGCCTGCGGGCGAAGGAGATGCGCGACAACAGCAACAATTACGGCTCGGCGTCGCGCAAGGGCGCCATTTCCCGCGGCAAGAAGCGCGGCAAGGCCTACCGCGCCGGCAGCTGAAGCCTTCCCGTGCGCCGCGTGCTCGTCGCCGGCACCCAGGATGCGGTGGACACGGCGCGCGCGGTGCTCGGCGGGGAGTTCGAGCTCGCCGCCGCGTACTCGGTCGCCGAGGCGCTGAAAGAGGTCGAAGGGGGCGTCGAGCTGGTGCTGTGCAACGTGCGCTTCGACGACTCGCGCATGTTCGATTTCCTCGGCGTGCTCAACGCGCTGCCGCGCGCCAAGCGCCTGCCGGTCGTGTGCTGCCGGGTAGCGCGCAGCCCGGTCTCCGCCGGGGCGCGCCGCGGCATCGAGCTCGCCCTCGAGGCGCTCGGCGTGCTCGCCTTCCTCGACATGTACGAGCTCGAGGCCCGCGACGGCCCGGAGGCGGCCCAGGCGGCGTTGCGCGCGACCGTGATGGCGCACCTGCCGCGGGCGTGATCGCCCTCGTGCCTCATCCGCAGGCGCCCGGCGCCGCCGTGCGAGGTGTGCGCGCGGCCGCGGCGAGGACGCCCAGGGGCATGCTCGCGCTGCGCTATCGCATCGAGGGTGATCTCGAGCGGCTGAAAATTCCGCCGCCGCGCGCGCCGGCGCCCGGCGAGCGGCTCTGGCAGCATCTTTGCTGCGAGGCGTTCGTCGCGCCCGCCGCGGCATCGGCCTACCGGGAGTTCAACTTCTCGCCCTCGGGCGAATGGGCGGCGTACGCGTTCGAGCGCTATCGCGAAGGCGGGCCGCTCGCCGTCCCGGACCCGGGCATCGCCGTGCGTACGGACGCCGCGGGACTCGAGCTCTCCGCCACCGTCGCGGTCGAGCGGGCGTCGCTGCGTGTGGCTCTGTGCGCGGTGATCGAGGAGCAGGACGGGACCCTCTCGTACTGGGCGCTGCGCCATCCGGCGGCGCGCCCGGATTTCCATCACCCGGACGGCTTTGCGCTGGAGCTCGATTGAAATTCGGCGTCGACCGCCTGCTCGAGGAGCGTGCGCTGCAAAAGCGCCTCAGGGGCCGGCGCCTCGCGCTCCTCGCGCACCCGGCCTCGGTCACGAAAAGCCTGGCGCATTCGATGGACGCGCTCTTCGCGTGCGGACTACCGCTCGCGGCGGCGTTCGGGCCCCAGCACGGCCTGCGCGGCGACAAGCAGGACAACATGATCGAATCGCGCGACTTCACCGATCCGGTGCACGGAATTCCCGTGTTCAGCCTGTATGGCGAGGTGCGGCGGCCGACCGACGCCATGATGCAGTCCTTCGACGTCCTGCTGGTCGATCTCCAGGACCTCGGCTGCCGGGTCTACACGTTCGTCACGACGCTCGCGTACGTCCTCGAGGCGGCGGCGAAGCATCGCAAGGAAGTCTGGGTGCTCGACCGGCCCAATCCGGCTGGACGACCGATCGAGGGCAACCTCCTGGAAGCCGGCTGGGAGAGCTTCGTCGGCGCGGGGCCGCTGCCGATGCGCCACGGCATGACGCTCGGCGAGCTCGCCCGCTGGTTCGTCGCCCGCGGCCGCCTGGACGCCGAATGCGAGGTCATCGCCATGCACGGATGGCAGCCCGGCGCCGCGCCGGGCTTCGGCTGGCCCCTGGGCGAGCGCGACTGGGTCAACCCGAGCCCGAACGCACCGAGCCTGTGGATGGCGCGCTGCTACCCCGGAACGGTCATGCTCGAGGGCACGACGCTCTCCGAAGGTCGAGGGACCACGCGACCGCTGGAGCTCTTCGGCGCTCCCGACCTCGACCCGGCGGCGCTGGTCGCGCGCATGGGTGTGCTCGCGCCGCGCTGGCTGCAGGGTTGCCGGCTTCGTCCATGCTGGTTCGAGCCGACCTTCCAGAAGCACGCGGGGAAGCTATGCGCAGGCGTGCAGATCCACGTCGAAGGGCCGGGCTACGACCACGGCGCGTTTCTTCCCTGGCGTCTTGTGGCACTCGCCTTCAAGGCGCTGCGCGCGCTCAGCCCAGGCTACGCGCTTTGGCGCGACTTCCCTTACGAATACGAGAAGCGCCTCGCCATCGACGTCATCAACGGCGGCGAGCGCCTGCGGAAGTGGGTCGACGACGCGGCCGCCGCGCCGGGCGACCTCGACGCGCTGGTGCGGCCGCAGGAAGAGGCATGGCTCGCCGAGCGCGAGCCCTACCTCCTTTACAAGTAGGTCAGGTCAGGGGCTTCTTCGGCCGGGCCGCGCGCAGCGCCCGGGCGAGCAGCTCATCGTCGGCGCTCCACGCCGGCATCACGATGTCCACCGCTTTCAGGAATACCGGCGTCGGCGGCTCGGCCTCGCCGTCGAGCCAGCGATAGAGCGTGGCCACCGGGACGCGCAGGCGCGTGGCGAGGGACTCCACGCCGCCGGCGATCTGGCAGGCGCGGTGCAGGACGCGGGTATAGACCGTGACCTGCGAGGGCGGCGCGACGGGGCAGTTGTCGGCCGGAATCTCCATGTTTTCCATGTGCAGCATGTTGCACGACGCTGCGACGCTCTCCGGGTCATCGATTCGTGGAATTTGACGTAGTCAGGCCGCCGACAGGCACCCCTGCGGACAGCCGGATAGACTGACTGCGCCTAAAAAAGGAGTTCTGCTATGAGCGATCCAAAGCAGTCTTTGCAGGGGCGCGGGGGCGCGAAAGAAAAGCAGACGTTCAAGCAGATGTCGACCGGTCAGAAGACCGTGTTCATCATCAAGCTCGCCGTCTGCATCGTCTCGTTCGGGATGATCTTCCCGAACATCATGACCGACTGACCGGCCGCCGGCTTTCGGTCCCTTGGACTGCGAGCGTGCCGGAGCGGCCGGGCACCTCGCCGTATACCACCTCATGCCGCGGCAGCACTTTGCCGGCGAGCGCCCGGTGCAGCGCGGCGAGGCTGACGATCTCGTAGCCTTGCGCGCGCCAGCCGCCGAGCAACGCCTCGAGCAGGCTCGCGAGCTCACCGCCCTCGAGCTCGGCGTGCGCGGTGAAGACATGTGTCGCCCCGGACGCCGTGGCGGCAAGCAGGCTCGCGACCGGATCTCCCTCGCGGCCGATCAGCTCGTCGAGCGTCGGCAGCGTGGTCGGAATCTGCACGCAGCCCACCGCCTCGCCGTTCCATAGCGGAACAAAAGGCGAGAAGCCGCGGGTATCGGAGGCGTAGCCGAGCTGCGCGCGCTCCTGCCAGGCGGCGGCGTGGCGATTGGTCTGCCAGCCGGCCGCGGCCCAGCTCTCCGGCCGCGCGCCGAAGATCGACCCGAAGCGCTCCTCGGCGAGCGCCATTTCGCGCTCGGTCCAGGCCGCGTCGCGCGCGGCGACGAAGTCCTGCCAGCGCACGTGATCCCAGCAGTGCACGCCGACCTCGAACCCCGCCGCGCGCACCGCGCGCATCTCGCCGGCGCAGCGCGCTCCGATGTCCGGGCCCGGCAGCAGCGTGCCGTAGAGGAGCGTGCGCAGGCCGTAGTGGCGCACCACCGAGGTGCGCCTGACTTTCCCGAAAAAATTCCTTCTGAAAATCCGCTTCATGGCGCGCCCGGTGTGGTCGGGACCGAGGCTGAAGAAGAAGCTCGCCCCGGCGCCGCGGCGCTCGAGCAGCCGGGCAAGGCGGGGCACCCCTTCGCGCGTGCCGCGGAAGGTATCGACGTCGACCTTCAGCGCGAGCTTCATCCCCGCATTTATCCTACCAAGCGGCGGGCGTCTGCGATCTGGCCGCGATAGGCCTCGAAGATGAACCGCAGCGCGTCGCGCATGGCGACGCGCGGCTCCCAGCGCAGCTCGCGCCGCGTGTTGGCGATGCCCGGCACCCGGTTCTGCACGTCCTGGTAGCCGCGCCCGTAGTAGCGCTCGGCCGTGGTGCGCTTGATGCGCACCTTGCGGGCCGTGCCGCGGTATTCCGGGAACTCCAACGCGAGCTTCACCATCATCTCGGCCAGCTCGCGCACCGAGAAGTTGTTGCGCGGGTTGCCGATGTTGTAGATCTTGCGCGAGGCGATCCCGCCCGGGTTCGCGATGATCTTCATGAGGGCGGCGATGCCGTCGTCGATGTAGGTGAAGGCGCGCTTCTGCCGGCCGCCGTCGACCAGCTGGATCGGCTCGCCGCGGGCGATGTGGCCGAGGAACTGGGTCACGACGCGCGAGCTGCCCTCCTTCGCGGTGCCGAGCGAGTCCAGCCCGGCGCCGATCCAGTTGAACGGCCGGAAGAGGGTGAAGTCGAGCCCGACCTTGTCGCCGTAGGCCCAGATCACCCGGTCCATCAGCTGCTTCGAGCAGGCGTAGATCCAGCGCTGCTTGTGGATCGGACCGTACACGAGCGGCGAGCGCTCGGGGTCGAACTCGCGGTCGCCCGACATGCCGTAGACCTCGGAGGTCGAGGGGAACACCAGGCGCTTCCCGTGGTGCACGCAGGCGCGCACGATCGGCAGGTTGGCCTCGAAGTCGAGCTCGAACACCCGCAGCGGATCCTTCACGTAGGTGGCGGGGGTCGCGATCGCCACCAGCGGCAGCACCGTGTCGCACTTGCGCACGTGGTACTCGATCCACTCCTTGTTGATGGTGATGTCGCCCTCGAAGAAATGGAAGCGCTTCTCGCCGGCGATCTCCGCGATGCGCTCGCTCTGCATGTCCATCCCGTAGACCTCCCAGTCGGTGGTCGCGAGGATGCGCTTCGAGAGGTGATGGCCGATGAAGCCGTTGACGCCGAGAATTAGGATTCGCTTCATAACGGCAGAATGCGCTTCATGTTTGTTGTACTTCGAGGAGGCGCAGGACTTTACCATCGCCGCAGGCCGCGAACCACTCTCCGTTCTCCCGATAGGGACCGAGCTTCTCTAGAGAATGAGTCTTATCAGTGAGCGCCGTCTTGAGAACCCTCAGGCCGTCGGCGAACGCCCCGGGAAAGGGTGGCGCGACCGCCCGCACCAGGTTGTGGATCTCGCGTGCGCCCTGCGCCCAGTCGATGCGCCCGTCCTCGGGCTTGCGAGCGCCGTAGTAGCTGCCGGCGGCGAGATCTTGCGGGGTCAGCTTTGCTTTTCCCGAAAGGAGATCCCCGATTGAACGGCGAAGAACCGCTTCCGTCGCGTCGGTCATCTTGCGGAAGACCTCGACCGCGTTCTCGTCGGGCCCGATCGGCACCGCCTGCCGGTCGACGATGCGGCCGGCGTCCGGCTTCGCCACCATCTCGTGCAGCGTGACGCCGGTCTCGGTTTCGCCCTTCAGAATCGCCCAGTTGAGCGGCGCGCGGCCGCGGAACTTGGGCAGCAGCGAGCCGTGCATGTTGAACGCGCCGAGCCGCGCGTGCCCGAGCAGCGACATCGGCAGCATGCGGCGGTAGTAGAACGAGAAGATCAGATCCGGTTTTATCCGAGAAATCTTTTCTTCGAGAAGAGCCAAGGCGGGATCAGCGAGGACTGCAAGACCGCGCTCACGGGAATAGTCGAAAAGACTTCCGTACCAGCGGTTTTCGTTAGGGTCGTCGCGGTGCGTGACGACGAGCGGCGCCTCGAGGCCGGCCTCGAGCAGCGCCGCCAGCCCGCGGAGTCCTATGTCCCCGTAGCCGAAGACGACGGCCGTTGCGGCTGCCACGATTCGGAGAGGCCGGGGCTTTCGAGCACGGCGTGGACGAGGTAGCGCGGCCGCCCACGCACCTGCTCGTGGATGCGGCCGACGTACTCGCCGACCAGGCCGAGGCCGAACAGCACCATGCCGATCAGGATGAACTGCAGGATATCGCGGTCCCAGATCACCTCGAGGAACGGGTAGCCGCGGGCGAGCCGCAGCGCCATGACGACGATGTAGAGCGCGAGCGACACCAACGCCACCAGCATGCCGAGCATGGAGAAGAAGCGCAGCGGCGCCACCGAAAAGCCGGTGACGAGGTCGAAGTTGAGCTCGAGCAGGCGGAACAGCGAATACTTAGTGGTGCCGGCCGCGCGCGCCTCGTGGGCGACCTCGATCTCGACCGGGTTCCTCGCGTAGAGGTAGGCGAGGGCCGGAATGAAGGTGCTCGCTTCCGGCGATTGCACGATGGCGTCGACCACGTTGCGGCCGTAGGCGCGCAGCATGCAGCCCTGGTCGGTCATGCGGATGTCGGTGATGCGCTCGCGGATGCGGTTGTTCAGACGCGACGCGGCGCGGCGGAACCAGGTGTCGTTGCGGTCCTTGCGGTACGAGCCGACGTAGTCGTAGCCCTCGCGCCACTTCGCCACCAGCTTCGCGATCTCCTCCGGCGGGTTCTGCAGGTCGGCGTCGAGCGTCACGACCAGCTCGCCGCGCGCGCGGTCGAAGCCGGCGCGGATCGCCATGTGCTGGCCGAAGTTGGTCGCGAGCAGGATCACGCGCGTCACGTCCGGGCGGCGGCGGAACTGCTCGGCCAGGAGCCGCGCCGACTGGTCGCGGCTGCCGTCGTCGACGAGGATCAGCTCGCAGCGCTCGCCGAGCGCGTCGAGCGCCGGATAGAGCCGGCCGAAAAGCGCGGCGAGACCGGCTGCTTCGTTGTAGATGGGGATCACGACGGAAATCGTCGGCGCATTCATGCCAGGGCCGTCCGCGCCGTCTCGCACACCCGGTCGACGTCCTCGTCTCGCATCGCCGGGAAGAGCGGCAAGGTGACGATCGAGGCGCCGATGCGCTCGGCGTGCGGGAACTGCCCGGGCCGCCAGCCGAGCCCCCGGTAGAGCCTGAAGAGGTGCATGGCCGGATAATGCACCCCCGTGCCGATTCCTGCAGCGCGCAGGCGCGCCATGAAGCCGGCGCGCTCGACCTTTTCGGGCAGCACGATCTGGAACATGTGCCAGTTCGAGTTCTCGAAGTCTTCCGGCGGCAGTCCGCAGCCGAGCGAGCGGTCCCAGCGCGCGAAGTAGCGCCTGACCAGGGTTTTTCTTCTTTCCGTGAATCTGCTTAGATGGGGCAGCTGCCCGAGGCCGATGCGCGCGGCGACGTCGGTCATGTTGAACTTGCCGCCGGGCACCTCGACCTCCATGCCGTCCTCGCCGGAGCGGATCACGCCCTGCAGCCGCCACTGCTCGCAGCGTGCGGCGAGCGACGCATCGGGCAGCACCAGCGCGCCGCCCTCGGCGGTGGTGAGGTTCTTGTTGGCGTGGAAGCTGAAGGACACGAAATCGCCGAAGCTGCCGACGGCGCGGCCCCTCCAGCTCGCACCGAACGCCTGCGCCGCGTCCTCGACCACGCGCACGCCATGCTTGCCGGCGATGGCATAAAGGCGATCGCGGTCGACGGGCAGGCCCGCCAAGTCCACCGGGATGATCGCCTTGGTTTTCTTCGTGATCGCCTTTTCCGCCAGGTCGAGGTCGAGGTTGCGCGTGCGCGGATCCACATCCACGAAAACCGGTCGTGCGCCGACCTCGAGCGCCACATTGGCCGTCGCCACCCAGGAGAGCGGCGTGGTGAGGACTTCGTCGCCGGCGCCGACGTCGGCGAGCCGCAGGCCGACTTCCAGCGTGGCGGTGCCGGAGCTGAAGCAGCGCACCGTGCGCCCGCCGAGGAGCCCCGACAGCGCCGCTTCGAACGCCTTCACCTGCGGCCCGGAGGTGATCCAGCCCGAGCGCAGCACCTCGCCGACGCCGGCGATCGTCGCCTCGTCGATATCCGGCTTAGTGAACGGCAGGAAGTCCATGGTGTGGAAAAAGCTCGGTTAAGAGCGCGCGACAATAAAAACGCCGGCGACGATGACGCCGATCCCCGCAAGCTTCATGGTGGAAAGCGCTTCTCCGAACAGGTACCAGGCCGCGACGGCGTTGACGATGTAGCCGATCGAGAGCATCGGGTAGGCAATGCTTACCGGGACGCGGGAAAGCGCCACGACCCAGACGACCACGCTGACCGCGTAGCAGGCGAGGCCGCCGAGGATGTGCGGCTCGAGCGCGAGGCGCGGCCCGAGCGGCATGGCGTTGGTGCCGGCCTTGAGCAGCAGCTGGGCCGCCGCATTCAGCAGCACGCCGAAGAGCACCAGCCCAAAGCTTGCCGCGCTCATGGCTTCCTCACGATGACGTAGCGCGGGCCTTGCGCGACCACCTCCATCGGCACAGCGAGCGCAGCCCGCAGCCGGTCGAAATCGCGCAGCGCGAAGAGCGCGTAGGCATCGCGCGCCTCGGTCCAGGCGCGGGCGAAGCCGGCGTCCTCGCGGATGTATTTGCCCGGCTCCCAGTAAACCGCCTCGCCGAACTCGTCGCGATACCCGACCATGGTGACGGCGCGCCGCAGGGACCAGGGCACGCTGTGATCATAGCTCTCGACCGCGAAGAACGGCGTCTGCGCGGAAGGTTGCGGGTTCATCGCGGCGATCGTACTCGATGCGCTGAAAAGCGGCGCGTAGTCGCGGTGCCCGGCGATCGCGGCCAGCGACGCGGTCAGCGTGCAGAGGGCGAGGGCGGCCACGCAAGCCAGGGTTCTGCCGCGCAGGACGAGCACAGCGCCTAATGCCCCGCCGGCCGCCATGGCGAGCCCCGCAAAGATGAGCACGGCCGCGTAGGCGCCGGCGAACCGGTCGAGCTGGTCGGCGCCGGCGCGCGACAGGTAAGGCGCGGCGATCGCCAGTGCGAGCCCGCCGAGCGCGACCACGATGGATTGAGCGGCGAGCACACGCTGGCGGGCGGCGCGCGCCAGGTACGCGCCGGCCAGCACCGCCAGCACCGGAAACATCGGCAGGATGTAGCCCGGCAGCTTGGAGCCGGAGGCCGAAAAGAACAGGAACACGAGCAGCGCCCACAACCCCAGGAAAAGGGTGGGCGAGAAACCAGGCTCGGGGCGGCGCAGCGCTGCCAGCCACGCGGGAAGGACCACGAAGACGAACGGGAGCATCCCCGCGAGGAGGATCGGCACGAAGTACCAGGCAGGATGCTCGCGGTGATGCATCGTGGTGGTGAAGCGTTGAAAGTGCTCCTGCACGAAAAAGAAGTGGGCAAATTCCGGATTGCGCATCGAGACGACCACGAACCACGGCACAGTGATGGCGAGGAACAGCGGTATGCCCCGCGCGAGCTCGAGCCGGCGCAGCAGAGCCCAGTCGCGGCGGAGGAGCATGTATAGCGCCACAGTCGCGGCCGGCAGCACGATGCCGATCAGCCCCTTGCTCAGCACGGCGAGGGCACAGGCGGCCCATCCCGCGAGCATCCAGCGCCGACGCCGGCGCACGAGTGCGCCTCCTATGGACCCGGCACCCGGGCTCTGGCCGATGGCGAAGGCAAATACCGCGGCCGCGAGGAACACGCTCACCCCCATGTCGAGCGTGTTGAACTGGCCGAAGGCGATGAAGAGCGGACAGCCGGCCAGGATCGCCGCCGCCGCGGGGCCCGCGGGCGCGCCGAAGAGCCTGCGGCCGGCAATGAAAGCGAGCGCGACTCCGGCGAGCGCCAGGAGCCCGGTCCAGAGGCGCGCTGCCCAGTCGTGCACGCCGAACACCTTGAGGGCGGCTGCGCCCGCCCAGTACTGCAGCGGCGGCTTTTCGAAGTACTTGATGCCGTTCAGGCGCGGCGTGACCCAGTCGCCGCTTTGCGCCATCTCGCGCGAGATCTCGCCGTAGCGGGCTTCGTCGGTCTTGTAGAGGGGGCGCGCCGCCAGCGTCGCCAGCCACGCGGCGGCGAACACGACGACGAGCAGGGAGCGCCAGTTGACCAGTGTTTTTTGCTGCCGGAAACCCTCTTGGAGCCTTGGATGATATCCGGATTGCTACCAGTCGTCGTCGTCCTTGAGCGGTTTCACGCCGGGCGGCGGCTTCTCCTTGCGCCGCAGCCAGCCGTAGAGGAACAGCCCGATCAAACCTGCGACGAATGCGCCGACGAAGACGATCAGCCAGCCGCCGCTCACTTGCCCGGGCCTTTATTCGATCTGCATCCCGGTCGCCTTGACGAGCTTGCCCCACTTCTCGATGTCGGCGCGCAGGAAACGGCCGAACTCGTCGGGCTTCATCGGCATCGGCTGCGCGCCCTGCTTGGCCCAGTTGTCCTTGATGTCAGGAGACTGCAAGACCTTCGCGACCTCGGCGTTCAGCTTTTCGATGACCGGTTTCGGCGTCGCGGCCGGCACCATCAGCCCGAGCCAGATCGGCGCCTCGTAGCCGGGCACGCCGGATTCGGCCACGGTCGGAACGTCGGGCGTGACCGTCGAGCGTTTCTTGCCGGTGGTGGCGATCGCCCTCAATTTCCCGGCGTGCACCTGGCCGATGATGGTGCTGATCGCGTCGAACATCATGTCGACCTGGTGGCCGAGCACCGCGGTGCGGGCCTGGTCGCTGCCCTTGTGCGGAATGTGCACGATGTCGACGCCCGCCATGTATTTGAAGAGCTCGCCCGCCATGTGGTAGGGCGTGCCCGGCCCCGAGGAAGCGTAGTTCAGCTTGCCCGGGCTCTTCTTCGCGAGCGCGATGAGCTCTTTCACGTTTTTCGCGGGGACCGATGGGTGGACCACGAGCAGCAGGTCCTGGTAATTCACGCCGGTCACCGGGGCGAGGTCGCGCATGAGCTCGTAGGGCTTCTTCGGCATGAGCGTCTCGTTCACCGCGTGCGTGTTCGACATCATGAGGACCGTGTAGCCGTCGGGCGCCGACTTCGCGACGGCGTCGGTCCCGACGACCGCGCCGCCGCCGGGACGGTTTTCCACGACCACGGGATGGCCCAGATCTTCCGAGAGCTTCGCCGCGAGGACGCGGCCGTAGACGTCGGCCGACCCGCCGACCGCGTACGGCACGACCAGGCGCACCGGCTTCGACGGATAGGGCTGGGACCACGCGGCGGCGCCGCAACACAACAAGATAACGGCCAGAACTGCGCGAAGCATGACTCGAAGCATCGCTCCTCCTGTTTGCGATATGTTCTCCCCGGTGAAGAATACTCGAAAGCTGCCGTCAAGACTGCCGTCCAGGGTCACGGTGGAAGGCCTCGATCGCGCGCCGCATCGCGCGTTCCTGCGCGCGCTCGGACTGTCAGCGGATGACCTTGCCAAGCCGTTCGTCGGCGTCGCTTCCACCGACGGGCGTGTCACGCCGTGCAATGCGCTGCTGGGGGAATTCGCGCGCGCAGCCTGCGCCGCGGTGCGCGAGGCGGGCGGCGTGGCGTTCGATTTCGCCTCGGTGTCGGTGGCCGACTCGATGTCGATGAATCACGGCGGCATGCGCTACTCGCTCGTGTCGCGCGAGCTCATCGCGGACGGCGTCGAGGCCGTGGCCCGCGGCCACGCCTACGATGCGCTCGTCACCTTCGCCGGCTGCGACAAGACGCTGCCGGGGATGATGATGGCGATGACGCGCCTCGACCTCCCCGCGGTCTTCGTCTATGGCGGCGCCGCGCTTCCCGGCCGCTGGAAGGGCCGCGACGTCACCGTGCTCGACACCTACGAGGCGGTGGGCGCGGTGATGGGCGGGCGGATGGAGCCGGCCGAGCTCGCCGAGCTGGAAGAGATCTGCATCCCGACGCTCGGCTCCTGCCCCGGCCAATTCACCGCCAACACGATGGCCATGGTCGCCGAGACGCTCGGTCTCGCCCTTCCAGGCAGCGCCACGCTGCCTGCGGTTTCCGAACAGCGCAAAGACCTGGCCCAGGAAGCGGGCAGAGCGGTCATGCGCATATTAAGAAATGACGGACCGCGGCCGCGCGAGCTCGTCACGAAGAAGAGCCTGGAAAACGCCTGCGCCGCCGTCGCCGCCACCGGCGGCTCCACCAACGCCGCCCTGCACATTCCCGCGATCGCGCACGAGGCGGGGATCCGCTTCACGCTCGATGATTTCGCGCGCGTGGCGAAGCGCACGCCGCTCCTCGCCGACATGCAACCGGGCGGACGGTTCCTGGCGAAGGACCTGCATGCGGTGGGCGGCGTCAATACCGTGCTCAAGGCGCTGCTGACGCACGGTGCCCTCCACGGGGAGTGCCTCACGCTGTCCGGAGGAACCTTGAAGGAGTCCCTCGAGGGCCATACCGGCCCCGATGGCGAGGTGGTACGAAAAATTCCAATTTCGCCCACTGGAGGACTCGTGGTTCTGAAGGGAAACCTCGCGCCGGACGGCGCGCTGATCAAGGTCGCGGGGCTGAGCTCGCTCGTGTTCGAAGGCCCGGCGCGCGTATTCGATTCGGAGGAGGCGTGTGCCGAAGTGGTGAAGCAGCGCGCCTACAGGGAAGGCGAAGTGCTGGTGATCCGGTACGAGGGCCCGAAGGGCGGGCCTGGGATGCGCGAGATGCTGGGCGTGACCGCGCTCCTCTACGGCCAGGGAATGGGCGAGAAGGTGGCGCTCCTCACCGACGGCCGCTTCTCCGGCGCGACGCGCGGCATGATGGTCGGCTACGTCTCGCCGGAAGCCGCGGTGGGCGGGCCGCTGGCGCGGGTGCGCAACGGCGACCGCATCCGCATCGACGCCGCGAAAAGGATTCTGGAGCTGAAAGTTCCTTCTTCCGAGCTCAGCAAGCGCAAAGCCAGAGCGCCCAAACGGGCGCCGGTGTCGGGCGTGCTGGCGAAGTACGCGGCGCAGGTCGGGTCGGCGCACCTCGGCGCGGTCACCGGCGCGTCCCCAGGATGACCCCGACGAGGATGGTGACGATTCCGACCGCGTGGAAGGCGGCGAACGTCTCGCCGAGGAAGGCGATGGCGAGCAGCGTGGCGAAGGT
>DATLUZ010000175.1:0-12361 GCA_035577785.1 Burkholderiales bacterium
GGCCTGGCCCATCAGCAGACCAGTGCAGCGTCTAGCCGGTATTAGGCGGCTAGAGCGAAACGCTCGTCGTTGGCGTTTGTAGTGTTTCCAGATGGATTTACGAGGTAACTGGGCCTCGGCATGCCCTGCGCTGCTTCAGTGTCCACGTCGAAACCAGGTCGCCCCCGGAATCCGTGTGCTGCTACTGGCGCCTATTGTCCCACTTCAAATGGGGCCGTGGGAGGCCTTATTCAACCTTCAGGACCAACCCCTTAGAACCAGCTTGCCGATCATGGTTCCCGACTCGAGCTTCTCGTGCGCCTTGCGCAGATTGGCCGCGTTGATGGGCGAGAGCGTCTCCTTCAGCGTGCCGCGCAGCTTTCCGGCGTCGAGCCAGTCGGCGACCTGGTTGAGCAGGCGATGCTGCTCGATCATGTCGGGCGTCTTGAAGCGCGGCCGCGTGAACATGAGCTCCCAGCACAGGGTCGCGCTCTTCGAGCGCACCAGGTCCATCGGCAGCGGCTTCTGGTTGCCGACGATCGCGACCAGCGCGCCCTGCGGGGCGACGAGCTGCCCCATCGCCGCCCAGTGCGTGTCGAGGTCGTTGAAGTTCGCGATGTACTCGACCGGCTTCTTCACCTGGGACGCCAGGTCCTTGCGGTGGTCGACGACTTCGTCGGCGCCGAGCTCCTTTACCCACGCGATGCTCTCCGGGCGCGAGGCGGTGGCGATGACCTTGAGGCCGGCGAGCCTGGCGAGCTGGATGCCGATCGAGCCGACGCCGCCCGCGCCGCCGATGATGAGCATCGTCTTTCCCGCGTCCTTGCCGCCGCGGTCGATCTTCATGCGGTCGAAGAAAGCTTCCCACGCGGTGATCGCGGTGAGCGGGATGGCGGCGGCCTGCGCGAAGTCGAGGCGCTTCGGCTTGCGCCCGACGATGCGCTCGTCGACGAGGTGGAACTCGCTGTTCGCGCCCGGGCGCGTGACGTCGCCGGCGTAGTAGACCTCGTCGCCGCGCTTGAAGAGCGTGACTTCGGGGCCGGCGGCCTCCACGGTGCCGGCGGCGTCCCAGCCGAGCACGCGCGGCGCCGCCGAATCGACTTTCCGTTGCTTGGTGTCGACCGGGTTGACCGAGATGGCTTCGACCTTCACCAGCAGATCGCGGCCGGTGGGCGCAGGCTTCGGCTGCTCGATATCCTGAAACGTGTGGACGATGGCTTTCATAGGTGCTCGATGAGCTCCAGCGGGTGGCGGATGATGGCGGCGGCTTGCCAGGTGTCGGGGCCGCCGCTTTCGGGGTGATGGTAGCCCCACTCGACCGCGATGGGACGCATTCCGGCGGCGTGGGCGGCTTTCATATCGCGCAGGTCGTCGCCCAAATAGCAGCACGCCCCAGGCTGGAGGTTGAGTTGTTTCGCTGCGTGAAAAAGCGAAGCCGGGTGCGGCTTGAGGTGCGGCGTGGTGTCGCCGCAGGCCACGCAGTCGGGATCGAGCCCGAGCTGCGCGACGATGCGCTCGGTGAAGCGCGTGGCCTTGTTGGTGACGATGCCCCAGGCGATCGCGCGCTGGCGCAGCGCCGCGATGAGCTCGGCGATGCCGGGAAAGAGGCGGGTCTCGGCGCACACGCGCTCGCCGTAGTACTCGAGAAAGGTCTCGCGCAGCGCCGCATAGTCCGGATCGCCGGGCTTCACGCCGAAGGCCGCGTGCACGAGCCCGCGCGCGCCCGCCGAGGCGAAGGGACGCAGCCGCTCGATCGGCAGCGCTGCCTGGCCCTGCTCGACGCGCATGCGGTTCACCGCCGCCGCGAGGTCGGGCGCGGTGTCGGCGAGCGTGCCGTCGAAGTCGAACAGCGCCGCGCGGCTAGGCATCGCGCCTGCAGCGCAGCAGGTAGTTGACGTCGCAGTCGCGCCCGAGGCTGTAGCGCTGCGTGAATGGGTTGTAGGTCATCCCGATGAGCTCCTCGGGCGCGAGGCCGCTCGTCCGGCTCCAGCGTGAAAGCTCCGAGGGCTTGATGAAGCGCAGGTAGTCATGGGTGCCCTTCGGGAGAAGCTTGAGCACGTACTCCGCGCCGATCACGGCGAAGAGGTACGACTTCGGATTGCGGTTGATGGTGGAGAAGAACACGAACCCGCCGGGGCGCGCGAGCCGCGCGCAGGCGGCGACCATTCCGGCCGGCTCGGGCACGTGCTCGAGGAGCTCCATGCAGGTGACCACGTCGAATTCGCCCGCGTGGCGCGCGGCATGGTCTTCAGCCGACACCATTTCATATTTCACCGGCAATTTCGATTCGGCGAGATGCAGCTCCGCAACGCGCAGGCCCTTCTCGCCGAGGTCGATTCCCGTCACCTCGGCGCCGCGGCGCGCCATCGCCTCGGCGAGGATGCCGCCGCCGCAGCCGACGTCGAGCACCTTCTTGCCGGCGAGGCCGGCGGCTCCGTCGATCCATTCCAGGCGCAGCGGGTTGATCTCGTGCAGCGGCCGGAACTCGCCCTGCGGGTCCCACCAGCGGTGCGCGAGCCTAGAGAATTTCTCGAGCTCGGCGGGGTCGGCGTTCATTGGGGTCAGACCCGGATTTTGCTTTAAAAGATTCGGGTCTGACCCCGATTTTCGCCGATAGAAACAAAAAACCCCGCAAGAGCGGGGTTCTTTGATGGAGAGAAAAAGAAGCGTCAGTTCCTGCGCGTGCCGATGACCTCGATCTCGGTGCGGCGGTTCTTCGCGCGGCCTTCGGCGGTCTTGTTGCTCGCCACCGGCTGCTTTTCGCCCTTGCCCTCGGTGTAGACCCGGTTGGCCTCGATGCCCTTCGAGACCAGGTAAGCCTTCACCGATTCGGCGCGGCGCACCGACAGGCGCTGGTTGTACTCGTCGGAGCCGATGGAGTCGGCGTGGCCGATGGCGATGATGACCTCGAGGTTGACGCCTTTCGCCTTGCCGGCGAGGTCGTCGAGCTTCGAGCGGCCCTCGGGCTTGATCACCGACTTGTCGAAGTCGAAGAGCACGTCCGCGGCGAAGGTGATCTTCTCGGCGACCGGCTTGGGTTTTTCCGCGGGCTTCGGCGGCGCAGGCGGAGGCGCGGGCTTGGGCTCGGGTTTGGGTGCGGGCGCCGGCGCCGGAACGGGCTCGGGCTTGGCTTCGGGCGTCGGTTCGGAGGTGGCGCAGCCCGCTGCGAAGGCGACTGCGACGAACACTGCGAGTAGGTTCTTGGTCATTCGCTCCCCGCCTGTCTTCGTGGTTCTTTGGATAGTTCTTTATTTCAGAAAATCAAGAGTCTGCGTGACCCTTGAGGGCATTCTGCCACAAGTGCGCGAGCTTTTTCAAACCGGAGAAGGCGCTTGGCAGCAAGCGTCCCTCGGTCACGCGCGCTTCACCGCTCACCCAGACGTGCGTGACGTGCTCGCGGCCCGCGGCATAGACGAGGTGCGACACCGGGTCGTAGCAGGGCGCAAGCTCGGGCGCGCGCAGCGCCACCGCCGCGAGGTCGGCGGCCTTTCCCGGGACGATCGAGCCGGCGGTGCCGTCGATGCCGAGCGCCTGCGCGCCCCCCAGCGTCGCGGCGCGGAGCGCCGCGTGCGCGGGCAAGGCTTGCGCATTGCCCGCGACCGCCTTGGCGAGCAGCGCGGCGGTGCGCATCTCCTGGAACAGGTCGAGCCGGTTGTTGCTCGCCGCGCCGTCGGTGCCGAGGCAAAGATTGGCGCCCGCGCGGCGCAGGGCCTCGATGGGCGCGAAGCCGCTCGCGAGCTTCAGGTTCGACGAAGGGCAATGTGCGATCGACGCGGCGTGGCTGCCGAGAAGGTCGATTTCCTGCTGCTCGAGGTGCACCGCGTGCACGGCGATGAGACCGGGTCCAAGCAGGCCCAGGCGCCGCAGCCGCTCCACCGGCCGCACGCCGTGCTCGGCGTTCGAGCGCCGGTTCTCGTCCTCGGTTTCGGCGAGGTGCACGTGGACCGGCAGGTCGAGCTCGGCCGCGAGCTTCGCCACCTGGCGAAAGCTCGCGTCGGACACGGTGTACGGAGCGTGGGGGGCGAGGCAGAACGAGACCAGCGGGTCCTCGCCCTCGCGGTCGCGCAGCGCGAGGCCCTTGCGCAGGTAGTCGCCGGCGTCGGCGGCGTAGGCCGAGGGGAACTCGAACACGATGATGCCCAGCGAGACCCGCATGCCGGCGCCGCGCGCCGCCTCGAGCGAGGCCTCGGGGAAGAAATACATGTCGTTGAAGCAGGTGATCCCCCCGCGCAACATTTCGGCGCACGCGAGGAGGGTGCCGTCGCGCACCATGGCGGGAGAAACGTGCTTCGCCTCGGCCGGCCAGATGTGGTCCTCGAGCCAGCGCATGAGCGGCAGGTCGTCGGAGAGGCCGCGCATCAGCGACATGGCGGCGTGGGTATGCGCGTTCACGAGCCCGGGGATGAGCACGTGATCGGGCAGATCGACCGCCGTATAGGAAGGGAAGCGCCCTGCGGCCTCTGCTTGCGGAAGGAGCGCCTCGATGCGCCCGTCGCGCACCGCGACCGCGTGCCCTTCGAGGACCGCGGCCGCCGGCTCGACCGGAACGACCCAGCGCGGCCGAATCAGGAGACGGTTCGAGTCGATGCTCCGAGTCTACGTGTAAAGCTCGGCCTTATCTCGGCGTCCCTTTCAGCTCGACCACGACGCGCCGGTTGGGCGCCAGGCATTCGATGAGCGCTTTCCGGTCTGCCTTGCCTCCTACCTTGTCGGGGCAGTGCTTGACCTGGTTGGTCTTGCCCGAACCCAGGGTTTCGATCTTCGACGCGTCGAAGCCTTTCGAGACGAGGTAGGCCTGGACCGCGTCGGCGCGCTTCTCCGAGAGCCTCTGGTTGTATTGCGCCGAGCCGAGGCGGTCGGCGTGGCCGTCGATGTGCACGAGCGCGATCGAGGCGAAGTCCTTGGCGCGGGCGACGACCTCCTGGTCGAGCTTCGCGCGCGCATCCGCCGTGAGCGCGGCTTTGTTGAATTCGAACAGCCCCGTGGAGGTGACCGAGATCACCGCCGGCTTCTTCGGCGGCTCGGGCTTGGCGACGGGCTTGGGCGTCGGCGCCGGCGTGGGCGTAGCGACCGGCGCCGGCGGCGGCGCGGGCTTGGCTGCGGGCTCGGGAGCCGGTGCGGGCTTTTCGGGTTCGCTGGCGCAACCGGCAAGCAGAAGGCCGAATGTCGCCAGCAGTGCGATTGCAGTTTTCACGTGGCTCCTCCCTTTCTTTTTTGGGCCCCGGCGTGGCTCCGGATTTAATCACAGCGGGCGCCCTGAATACAAGCGTTTTTCAGAGGGAAAACCGATGCTTGCATGATAAAATTCGAGCTTCTCGCCGATGGAAAATTTCGCCAAGGAAACGCTCCCGATCTCGCTCGAGGAGGAGATGCGGCGCTCGTACCTCGATTACGCCATGAGCGTGATCGTGGGGCGGGCCCTCCCCGACGTGCGCGACGGGCTGAAGCCGGTGCACCGCCGCGTGCTCTTCGCGATGCACGAGGCGAACAACGTCTGGAACCGGCCGTACGTGAAGTGCGCGCGCATCGTCGGCGACGTGCTCGGCAAGTACCACCCGCACGGCGACTCGGCCACCTACGAGGCGCTGGTGCGCATGGCGCAGGACTTCTCCATGCGCTATACGCTGATCGACGGCCAGGGCAACTTCGGCTCGGTCGACGGCGACGCCGCCGCGGCCTACCGCTACACCGAGTGCCGCCTGGAGAAGCTCGCCTCGGAGCTGCTCGCCGATATCGACAAGGAAACCGTCGACTTCGTGCCCAACTACGACGGCAAGGAGCTCGAGCCCTCGGTGCTCCCGACGCGGGCGCCGAACCTCCTCGTCAACGGCTCCTCGGGCATCGCGGTGGGCATGGCCACCAACATCCCGCCGCACAACCTCGGCGAGGTGGTCGACGCCTGCCTGCACCTCCTCGCCACGCCGCACTGCGCGGTCGAGGACCTCATCAAGCGCATGCCTGCGCCCGACTTTCCCACCGCGGGCATCATCTACGGCCTGTCCGGGGTGCACGAGGGCTATCGCACCGGGCGCGGACGCGCGGTGATGCGGGCGCGCACGCACTTCGAAGAGTTCGGCAAGGGTGACCGCACGGCGATCATCGTCGACGAGCTGCCCTACCAGGTGAACAAGAAGGCGCTGCTCGAGAAAATCGCCGAGCTGGTCACCGAGAAGCGCCTGGAAGGCATCTCGGACCTGCGCGACGAGTCGGACAAGTCCGGCATGCGCATGGTGATCGAGCTCAAGCGCGGCGAGCTGCCGGAGGTGGTGCTGAACAACCTGTACAAGATGACGCAGCTCCAGGACACCTTCCACATGAACATGGTGGCGCTGGTCGACGGCCAGCCGCGCGTGCTCAACCTGAAGGACCTGATCGAGGCGTTCATCTCGCACCGGCGCGAGGTGGTCACGCGGCGCACCGTGTTCGAGCTGCGCAAGGCGCGCGAGCGTGGACACGTGCTCGAGGGCCTCGCGGTGGCGCTGTCGAACGTCGACGAGGTGATCGAGCTGGTCAAGAAGGCGGCCAGCCCCGCCGAGGCGAAGAGCCGCCTGATGGCGCGGCCCTGGTCTTCCGATCTGGTGAAAAACATGATCGGGGACGGAAACGCAAACCAGTTCCGTCCCGAGGGGCTGGCGGCGCACTTCGGCCTGAAGGACGACGGCTACCACCTGTCCGACGATCAGGCGCAGGCGATCATCGACCTGCAGCTGCGCCGGCTGACGGGCCTCGAGCAGGACAAGATCCGCGACGAATACCGCGAGGTCATCGAGATCATCCGCGACCTGCTGGACATCCTCGCCAAGCCGGCGCGCATCGTGAAGATCATCGTCGACGAGCTCACCGCCCTGAAGGAGGCCTTCGGCGACAAGAGGAAGAGCGAGATCGTCACCGTGGCGGAGGACATCTCGGTCGAGGACCTGATCGCACCGCAGGACATGGTGGTCACCTTCTCGCACGGCGGCTACGTGAAGTCCCAGCCGCTCGCCGATTACCGGGCGCAGAGACGAGGCGGCCGCGGCAAGATGGCCACCACGATGAAGGAGGACGACTTCATCGAGCGGCTCTTCGTGGCGCATTCGCACGACTACCTGCTGTGCTTCTCCAATCGCGGCCGCCTCTACTGGCTCAAGGTCTACGAGGTGCCCGCGGGCAGCCGCTCGGCGCGCGGCAAGCCGATCGTCAACATGTTCCCGCTCGAGGAGAACGAGAAGATCACGGCGGTCGTGCCGGTGAAGGAGTTCGACGAGAACCACTATGTCTTCATGGCCACCGCCAAGGGCACGGTCAAGAAGACCGCGCTCGACGAGTTCTCCCGCCCGCGCCCGAGCGGCATCATCGCCGTGGGGCTGGAGGAGGGCGACTACCTCGTGGGCGCGGCGCTCACCGACGGCAAGTACGACGTGATGCTGTTCTCCTCGGACGGCAAGAGCGTGCGCTTCGAGGAGGGCGACGTGCGACCGATGGGCCGCCAGGCGACCGGGGTGCGAGGCATGCGCCTCGCCGCGGAACAGCGCGTGGTGTGCATGCTGGCCGCGAAAGACGAGTCGCGCTCGGTGCTGACCGCCACGGAGAAGGGCTACGGCAAGCGCACGCTGATCTCCGAGTACCCGCGGCACGGCCGCGGCGGGCAAGGCGTGATCGCGATCCAGACCTCGGAGCGGAACGGCGCCGTCATCGGCGCCGTGCTGGTCGAGGAGGACGACGAGGTGATGCTGATCTCGACCGGAGGCGTGCTGATCCGCACCGCGGTGGCGCAGATCCGCGAGATGGGCCGTTCCACGCAGGGCGTGACCCTGATCTCGCTAGGCGAAGGCGAGAAGCTCGCCGGCCTCGAGCGCATCGAGGAGCGCGACGTTGCCGGGAACGGCAACGGCAACGGGCACGGTCCCGAGGGCGGCAACGGCGGCGCCGGAGGCGACGCTGGCGGCGATATCGAACCGGACGCGCCCACTCCGGGACCGACGGTTCACTAAGCCTATGTCGAGGATTTTCAACTTCAGCGCGGGTCCCGCCATGCTTCCGGCCGAGGTGCTCGCGCGCGCAGGCGACGAGATGCTCGACTGGCGCGGCAGCGGCATGTCGGTGATGGAGATGAGCCACCGCGGCCCCGAATTCATCTCGATCGCCGCGGAGGCCGAGGCCGACCTGCGCAGCCTCGCCGCAATCCCGCAGGACTACAAGGTGCTCTTACTGCAGGGCGGCGCCACGCTGCAGTTCGCGCAGATTCCGATGAACCTGCTGCGCGGCAAGGGAAAGGCCGACTACGTCCTCACCGGCGAGTGGTCGAAGAAGGCGATCAAGGAGGCGAAGAACTACTGCGACGTCGCCATCGCGGCGAGCTCGGAGGACCGCAATTTCACCTACGCGCCCAAGCAGTGGAAAGTGCGGCCCGACGCGGCGTACGTCCATTACTGCTCGAACGAGACCATCGGTGGCGTGGAATTTAATGAAATTCCGACAGTAGAAATTCCCTTGGTTGCCGACGCTTCCTCCCACTTCCTGTCGCGCCCCCTGGAGGTGGCGAAACACGGGTTGATCTATGCCGGAGCACAGAAAAACGCGGGCCCCGCCGGACTCACCTTCGTCATCGTGCGCGAGGATCTGATCGGCGCGGCGGCGAAGGGCACGCCCACGGTGATGGACTACAAGCTGCAGGCCGATGCCGATTCGATGCTCAACACGCCGGCGGCCTACGCGATGTACATCGCCGGGCTGGTGTTCAAGTGGATCAAGCAGCAGGGCGGGCTCGCCGCGCTCGAGCAGAAGAACATCGAGAAGGCGAAGCTCCTCTACGATTTCCTCGATTCGAGCCGCTTCTTCAGGAACCCGGTGGCGAAGGAAGACCGCTCGCGCATGAACGTGCCTTTTACCCTGAAGGACGCGGCGCTCGATGGCGCGTTCCTGAAAGGCGCCGAGGAGCGCGGCATGGTGCAGCTCAAGGGCCACCGCTCGGTCGGCGGCATGCGCGCGTCGATCTACAACGCCATGCCAGTGGAGGGCGTTCAGCGCCTGGTCGAATACATGAGGGACTTTGAGGCGCGGCATGCCTAAGGCCCGCCCGAGAAAATCCGAAATCCTCGTCATCAACAACGTCGCGCTGATCGGGCTGCGGCGTTTTCCGCCCGAGCAGTACACGGTGGTGAAGGAGGGGAACGATCCCGACGCGATCGTGGTGCGCTCGCAGGATCTGCACCGCTACGAGTTCGGGCCGTCGCTGCGCGCGGTCGGCCGCGCCGGTGCCGGCGTGAACAACATCCCGGTGGCGGCGCTCTCCAAGCGCGGCATCCCGGTGTTCAACGCGCCCGGGGCCAACGCCAACGCGGTGAAAGAGCTGGTCCTCGCGGGCATGCTGATCGCGGCGAGAAACCTGGCGCCGGCGCTCGATTTCGTACGTCAGTTGAAAGACGAAGATCTGGAATCGCGGGTCGAGGACGGCAAGAAGCAGTTCGCCGGCCTCGAGCTGCCAGGCCACACCCTGGGCGTGATCGGCCTGGGCAAGATCGGGAGCCTCGTCGCCGACGCCGCCATCCGCCTCGGCATGAGCGTGCAGGGCTACGATCCGCACATCACGGTCGAGGCGGCGTGGAGCCTGCCTTCGCAGGTGAAGCGCGCCGCGTCGATCGACGAGCTGATCAAGACGAGCCACTTCGTTACCCTCCACGTGCCGCTCGGCGAAAAAACGCGCCACCTCATCAACGGCAGGAACATCGAGCAATTCCGCCACGGCGCGGTGCTGCTCAACTTTTCGCGCGAAGGCATCGTGGCCGAGGACGCCGTGGCGAAGGGGCTGAAGAGCCACGGGCTCAAGTGGTACGTGACCGACTTCCCCACCGGCGCGCTGCTCGGGCACCCGGGCGTCATCGCTCTCCCGCACCTGGGCGCCTCGACGCGCGAGGCCGAGGACAACTGCGCCATCATGGTGGTCGACCAGGTGCGCGACTACCTCGAGCAGGGCAACCTGCAGAACGCGGTCAACTTTCCCGACGCCGCGATGCCGCGCGAGGCGCCTTTCCGGCTCGCCATCGCCAACGCCAACGTGCCCGACATGCTGAGCAGCATCTCGCACACGCTCGGCCGCCGTAAGATCAACATCCACAACATGCTGAACAAGTCGAAGGGAGAGATGGCGTACACGCTGGTCGATGCCGACAGTCCCGTGCCCTCCGACGTGATCAAGGAGCTCGCCGCTCTGAACGGCGTGCTCGCGGTGCGCTATCTTCCCGTAGATGTCTGACGAGCTCGAAAAGATCCGGAAGGAAATCGACCGCCTCGACGACGAGCTCGCCGCGCTGATCGAGCGCCGCGCCGCGCAGGCGAAGAAGATCGGCGAGCTCAAGGCCGGCGCCGGGGCTTACCGCCCGGAGCGCGAGAGCCAGATCCTGCAGCGGGTTTCGAAGAGAAACGGCCTCCTCGGCGGAGAAAAGATGAGCGCGGTGTTCCGCGAGATCATCTCGGCCTGCCGCGGGCTGGAGGAGGCGATCCGCATTTCCTACCTCGGGCCCGAAGGCACCTTCAGCGAGCAGGCGGTGCGCAAGCATTTCGGCGCCGCGGTCGACGCCGTGCCGGTCGCGTCGGTCGACGAGGCGTTCCGGCGCTGCGAGTCCGGCGCCGCCCAGTTCACGGTGGTGCCGGCCGAGAACTCGACCGAGGGCGTGGTGGGGCGCACGCTCGATCTGCTGGTCATCACGCCGCTTCGCATCTGCGGCGAGATCGAGCTTAGGGTTCAACAAAACCTGCTGACCAGGGAATCTGGGCTGGCGTCGGTCCGCAGGGTGTACTCGCATTCCCAATCGCTTGCGCAGTGCAACGGCTGGCTCGCGCAGAACCTGCCGGGCGCCGAGCGCGTGCCGGTGGCGTCGAACGCCGAGGCCGCGCAGCGCGCCGCGCGGGAGCCCGGCGTCGCGGCGATCGCAGGCCTCGCCGCGGGCGAGCGCTACGGTGTCCCGGCGCTCGCGCGCTCGATCGAGGACGACGCGAACAACACCACGCGCTTTCTCGTGCTCGGCAACGTCGACCCGGCGCCGAGCGGCCGCGACCGCACCTCGCTCGTCATGTCGGCCGAAAACAAGCCCGGCGCCGTGCACGCGCTGCTCACCCCGCTCGCGGCGCACGGCGTGAGCATGAGCCGCATCGAGTCGCGCCCGGCGCGCGCGCGCACCGCGCTCTGGGAGTACCTCTTTTTTATCGATGTCGAAGGCCACCAGAAGGACGAGCGCGTCGCGCAGGCACTGGCCGCGCTGCGCGCCAACGCGCCCTACCTCAAGATCCTGGGCTCGTATCCGGTGGCCGTTTCCTGAATTGTGAGCAAAAGGCCATGCTGATCGATCCGTGTGAGCTTTCGCCCTCCTACGTGCGCTCGATCGCGCCGTACCAGCCCGGCAAGCCCATCTCCGAAGTCGCGCGCGAGCTCGGCCTCAAGGAAGAAAACATCATCAAGCTCGCCTCGAACGAGAACCCGCTCGGCACCGGCCCGCGCACGCGCGCCGCGATCGACGCGGCGCTGGCCGAGGTGGCGCGCTATCCCGACGGCAGCGGCTTCGAGCTGAAGCAGGCGCTGTCCCAGCGCTACGGCGTCGACCAGTCGTCGATCGTGCTCGGCAACGGCTCGAACGACGTCCTCGAGCTGGTGGCAGCGGCGTTTCTCGGTCCGGGCCGCGCCGCCGTCATGTCGCAGCACGCCTTCGCGGTCTATCCGCTCGCCACGCAGGCGCGCGGCGCGCGCTCGATCGTGGTGCCGGCGAAGAGCTTCGGCCACGACCTCGAGGCAATGGCGCGCGCGGTGGACGACGAAACCTACGTGGTCTGGGCGGCGAACCCCAACAACCCGACCGGGACCTTCGCGCGCCCCGACGAGCTCGAGGCGTTCCTGCGCAAGGTGCCCGAGCGCGTCCTGATCGTGCTGGACGAGGCCTACAACGAGTACATCAGCCACGACCTGCGCGCCGACCCGGTGAAGTGGCTCAGGCGCCATCCGAACCTCGTGGTCACTCGCACCTTCTCCAAGGCCTACGGGCTCGCCGGCCTGCGCGTGGGCTATGCGCTCGCCCATCCCTCGGTCGCCGACGTAATGAACCGCGTGCGCCAGCCGTTCAACGTGAACAGCATCGCGCTCGCAGCCGCCACGGCGGCGCTCGACGACATGGAATTCGTCGCGCGCAGCTACGCCGTCAACCTGAGCGGCATGCGCCAGCTCGAGGAGGGAGTGCGGGCGCTCGGGCTCGACTACATCCCCTCCTACGGCAACTTCCTCCCGGTGCACGTAGGCAAGGCGTCCGAGATCTTCAAGCGGCTCCTGCGCCGCGGCGTGATCGTGCGCCCGGTGGGCGGCTACGGCCTGCCCGAGCACCTTCGGGTGACGATCGGCAGCGCGACCGAGAACGAC
>DATLUZ010000176.1:0-26747 GCA_035577785.1 Burkholderiales bacterium
GAACCAGCTCCTGGTCGAGCTCGACGGGTTCGACCCGAGCACCGGGCTCGTGCTGCTCGCCGCCACCAACCGTCCCGAAATCCTCGACCCGGCGCTGCTGCGCGCCGGGCGCTTCGACCGCGTGGTACTGGTCGACCGGCCCGACAAGCCGGGACGGCTGCAGATCCTGCAGGTGCACGCGCGCAAGGTGAAGCTGGCCGCGGACGTCGACCTCGACAAGATCGCCGCCTCGACGGCCGGGTTCTCCGGCGCAGACCTCGCGAACCTCGTGAACGAAGCCGCGCTCCTCGCCACCCGCCGCGGCGCCGACGCAGTGAGCGGCGACGACTTTGCCGAGGCGATCGAGCGCATGATCGCCGGCCTCGAGAAGAAGAGCCGGGTGCTGAACGAGCAGGAACGGCGCGTGGTCGCGCACCACGAGCTCGGTCACGCCGTCGTAGCGATGGCGCTGCCCGGGACCGACCCGGTGCAAAAGATCTCGATCATCCCGCGCGGGGTCGCGGCGCTCGGCTACACCCTGCAGCGCCCCACCGAGGACCGTTTTCTCATGACGCGCGAGGAGCTCGAGAACAAGATGGCAGTGCTCCTCGGCGGGCGCGCGGCCGAGGAGGTCATGTTCGACCACCTTTCCACCGGCGCGGCCAACGATCTCGCCAAGGTGACCGAGATCGCGCGCAGCATGGTGATGCGCTACGCCATGGTAAAGGCGCTCGGCCACGTGGCCTACGAGGAGGAGCGCCCGCCGTTCCTCGGCGGCCCGCTGCCGAGCGGCCACCGCGAGTACAGCGAAGCGACCGCGCGGGAGATCGACGTCGCCGTGCGCCAGATCGTGGACGGGACGTACGAAAAAGCCCTGGCGATCCTGAGGCGGGAGCGTGCGCTGCTCGAGCAGTGGGCGAAGAAGCTGCTCGACAAGGAGACGCTGGTGGAGACCGAGCTCGACGAGCTCAGGCGCGCCGTGACTCCGGCCTAGCCGGTCTTTCTTCCGGGCGGATCCCAGCGCTCGGCCGCCGTGTCGTCCGAGGCTTTGGCTTCCACCCACTCGGCGGAGCCGGCGCGGTGCTCCTTCTTCCAGAAGGGAGCGCGCGTCTTCAGGTAGTCCATGATGAACTCGCAGGCGGCGAAGGCCTCGCCGCGGTGGGCGGACGCCACCGCGACCAGCACGATCTGGTCGGCCGGCTTCAGTTCCCCATAGCGATGGATCACGGTGACGTCGATCAGCTTCCAGCGCTCGGACGCCTGCCCGACGATCTTGCCGATCTCGCGCTCGGTCATGCCGGCGTAGTGCTCGAGCGTCATCGGCACGTCGCGCACCAGGCCGACGAAGCTCGCGACCGCGCCGACCTTGCCGCCGCCCGAGATCCCGCGCACTTCGGCGTTGAGGTCGAAGTCCTGCTGCTGGATCGAGACCTTCATCCGCCGGTCACCGGGGGGAAGAACGCGACTTCGTCGCCCGCCTCGATGCGCGCCGAGGGCTGCACCATGTCCTGGTTCACGGCGGCGCGGATCAGCGCCTTTCCGCCGAACGCCTTGCCATAGGCGCCGCCGCGCTGCCCCAGGTGCTCACGCAGCGCCGCTACCGTGGTCACGCCCGAAGGAAGATCGACCTCTTCGCCGGAGCGGCCGAGCTGCTCGCGCAACGAGGCGAAGAAAAGAAGCCGGATCTTCATGAGAAAAGCCCCGCGTAGGGCAGGAAGCGGACCGTCTCGCCCCTTCGAATCGCATGCGCGGCCGGATTGTCGATCAGCCCGTCGGCCCACGCCGTGGAAGTGAGCACCGCGGAGTCCTGGGTCGGGTAGAGATCCAGGCCGCCCTGCGCGTTCCATTTCGCGCGCAGGAACTCGCGGCGCGAGTCCGGCTCGGTCCAGTCGAAATCGGCGCGCGCCGCGATGGCCTTCGGCTCCACGTGCAGCAGCCCCTGCGTGCGCAGGAGAAATGGGCGCACGAAGATCAGGAAGGTGACGAAGCTCGAGACCGGGTTTCCGGGCAGGCCGATGAAGGCGGCATTGGCGATCCGGCCGAACGCGAGCGGCCGGCCCGGCTTCATCGCGATGCGCCACATGAGGAGGCGCCCTTCGGCCTCGACCGCGGGCTTCACGTAGTCGGCGTCGCCGACCGAGACGCCGCCTGAAGTCACGATGAGGTCGCACTCCTGCGCGGCGCGGCGCAGCACCTCGCGCGTCGCCTCGAGGCTGTCGGGCACGATGCCGTAGTCGCGCACCTCGCAGTCGAACGCGTGCGCCAGGCCGCGCAGCGTGAAGCGGTTGGAGTTGTAGATGCGCCCCGGCGCGAGCGGCTCGCCCGGCATGACCAGCTCGTCGCCGGTGAAAAAGAGGCCGAGGCGCACCTTCCTGAAGACCGGCAGCGTCTTGATTCCGACGGAGGCGGCGAGGCCCGTGTCCTGCGGCAGCAGGCGCTTTCCCGCCGGCAGGATCTCGGAATTCTTGCGGATGTCGCTCCCGACATAGCGCACCCAGTCGCCCGGCTTCGGTTTTTTCTTGACGACTACAGAGTCATCGACCGCTTCGGTTTCTTCCTGGATCACCACGGCGTCGGCGCCCGACGGGATCGGCGCGCCGGTAAAAATGCGGGCGGCGGTTTCAGGCTCGAGCGGCTTGCCGACCGAGCCTGCCATGATTTTCTGGCTAACCCGGAGTTTTCCGTTTCTTTCCAGATCCGAGCTGCGAACCGCGTACCCGTCCATGGCGCTGTTGTCCATGGGCGGCACGTCCATCGTCGAGCGCTGCGCGCGCGCCAGGATGCGCCCGCTTGCCTCGAGGGCCGGCACCTCCTCGACGGCAGAAACGGGCGCGGCGCCCGCAAGGAGCTGGCCCAGGGCTTCGTCGACCGAGAGAAGTCCCTTATTCATGGAGCTTGAGGTGCGAGGTGATGAATTTCGCGATCGCCGCATCGTCGTTCAGGTCGAGCACCGGAAGCTCGGTGCCCACCGGGCCGTCGCTCGCCACCGCCACGATATGCGGGTCGTTGGGGTGCAGCAGGCCTTCCCCGGTTTCGGCGCGCCAGACCTCGAGCTTCGGGATCGGCGCGAACTTGAAGCCCTCGACGATGAGGAGGTCGCACGGCGAGAAGCGCTTCACCTGCTCCTCGAACGGCGGCTCGTGGGCGCCGCGCAGCTCGTGCATCAGCACCCAGCGCCGCGACGAGGTGACCAGGACCTCGGACGCGCCCGCATGGCGGTGGCGGTAGGAGTCCTTGCCCGGCTGATCGACGTCGAACGTGTGGTGAGCGTGCTTGATGAGCGATACGCGCAGCCCGCCGCCGACGAAGCGCGGGATCAGCTTCTCGATGAGGGTGGTTTTTCCGCTTCCGGACCAGCCGGCAAAGCCGAAGATCTTCACTGCCGTGATTTTAAGCCGTCGCGCCGCCGCACGAGCTGCCCGCCCCGGCGGTGCAGCCCAGGCAGTGCTCGCCGAAGGCGATGCGGCGCCCGAGCGCGGCGTCGAAGTCGAAATCGAAGATGCTGAGCGGCCGGCCGGCTCGGTCGGTCGCGGCGAGCTCGAGCATCTGGTTGAAGTCGCAGTCGTAGATGCGTCCGTTCCAGCCGACGCTGAGCAGGTTGCGGCACATGACGCCCTCGGCCGCGGCCGGGTTGAACGCGGCGGCAAGCTTGTCGAGGTAGGCCTCGAGCTGCCCGCTCTTCTCCAGGTGCAGCCGGAAGCGGTTGATCGGCATGTTGGTGATGGTGTAAAGCCGGTTGAAGGAGAGGCCGAACTTCGCCTTCAGCTCGCGCTTGTAGTCGGCTTCCAGGGTGGCCTGGGCCGCGGGCAGATACGGCCCGACCGGGTTGTAGACAAGATTCAGGGCGAGGCCGCTTCCTTCGACCCCGTAGCCCACCGCGTTCAGGCGTTTCATCGCTTCGATGCTCTTGCCGAACACGCCCGCACCGCGCTGCGCGTCGGTGAAGTACTGCTGATAGTAGGGCAGCGACGAGACCACCTCGACGCGATGCCGGGCGAAGAACGCCGGCAGGTATTCCTTGCTCTCGCCGGTCTGCGGATGAGCGTCGAGCTGCACGGTGAGGTTGTGGCGCACCATCACGTGCTTGCCGAGCGCTGCAGCCCGCTCGACGAAGCCGTCGAACCCGGGATGAAGCTCGGGGGCCCCTCCGGTGATGTCGAGCGTGCCGATGCGCGGATTGCGCTCGAGGATCGCGAGGCACTTCGCGATTCCGTCGGCGGACATCATCTCGCGGCGCGCGGGCGAAGCGTCGACATGGCAGTGGCGGCACTGCTGGTTGCACAGCTTGGTGATGTTCACCTGCAGCGTGTCGATCGAGAGCGGCGGCAGCTTCACGCCTCGACCATGCAGTATCGACTCGAAGTCATGGCGGGCGCGCGGGGGCGCCGCCCGAATGGGAATCGCCAGGCTCAAAGCACCAGCTTGTTCAGGTGTTTGTCCATCTGCACCGAGTGCACCAGCGTGATCCCGGCCTGCATCACCGCCGCGACGTGCACCGCCTCCATCATCTGCTCGGGGTTGGCGCCGTTCTCGAGGCACTGCGTGGTGTAGGCGTCGATGCAATAGGGACACTTCTGCGCGTGCGAAACCGCGAGCGCGATCAGCGCCTTCTCGCGCTTGGAGAGCGCACCGTCGGTTCCGGTGACGTTGCCGTAATACCGAAAGAAATCGTCGGCAAGCGCTTTCGCGTGCCGGCCGATTTCGCCGAATTTCTTCAGGTCCGCGGATTCGTAATAGCTGCCCATCTGACGCTCCGTCCGATAGTCGAAGAACGAAGCGCCAACATTACCGCAGAAGAGCTATTCCTTACCCACGATGACATCCGAGGCTTTCACGACCGCCGCGAGGCCCGGGCGCCGACCTTCAGCTCCAGCTCCTTCACCGCCTCCATGGTGGGCGCTCAACTTGATGGCTCAAACCTCCGGAAAAGGCTTTAATTGTGTGCATTCGGGAAGAAGAGCTGCTCACCGCCGATCTTGTAGTCGGCGATCGTCTTCTGGCCTTCGGGCGAGATCAGCCAGTTGATGAACGCCATGCCGTCGGCCTTCTTGACGTTTGGATGCTTCTCGGGATTGACCAGCATCACGCCGTATTGGTTGAAGAGGCGCTTGTCGCCTTCGACGAGGATCGTGAGGTCGCCGCGGTTCTTGAACGAAAGCCACGTCCCGCGGTCGGCCAGCGCGTAGGCGTTCATGCCCGACGCCGTGTTCAGCGTCGGCCCCATGCCCGAGCCGGTCTCGCGGTACCACGAGCCCTTGCCCTGCTGCGGGTCGATGCCCGCGTCCTTCCAAAGACGGAGCTCGGCTGCGTGCGTTCCGCTCCTGTCGCCGCGGGACGCGAACGGAGCTTTTGCTTCTGCGATCTTCTTCAGGCCCCCGACCACGTCATGGCCCTTCGCCTTAGCAGGATCCGATTTCGGCCCGACGATGATGAAGTCGTTGTACATCACCTCGTGCCGGTCGACGAAGGCGCCTTCGGCAACCGCCTTCTCTTCCGCCTGTTTGTCGTGCACGAACGCGACGTCGGCATCGCCGCGCTTGCCGAGGTCGATCGCCTGGCCGGTGCCGAGCGCGACCACGCGCACCTGGATCCCGGTCTTCTTCTCGAACGCCGGCAGCAGGTGCTTGAACAGGCCGCTCTGCTCGGTCGATGTGGTCGAAGCCACGGTGATAAACCGCTGTGCGTGAGCCGGCAGCGACAGGCACAACAGTGTGGCGATCAGGATTCTCGTTACAGCCAAGGCAACTCTCCTTTGATGAACGCAGTCGCCTCCTGGGAAGCTGGCTGCTTGAAAAACTGCTCGACGGGCGAGCGCTCAACAAGACGCCCTTGGTGCAGGAAAAGCACTTCGTCGCCCAGGCGGCGCGCCTGTCCAAGGTTGTGAGTCGCCATCACCACCTTGGTTCCGGCGGCGTCGAAAGCGCGGATCAGCGTTTCAATCTCGCGCGTGGCCGTCGGATCGAGGCTCGCCGTGGGCTCGTCGAGAAACAGCACCTCCGGATGCAGCGCCCAGGCGCGCGCGAGCGCCAGGCGCTGCTGCTCGCCGCCCGAGAGCACGCGGGCCGACCGGTGCGCCAAGTGCTTAAGACCGACCTCTGCCAGCGCAGCCCTGGCGACATACTGGGCATCGGCGACCCCGGCGAGCTTCAGCGCGTAGACGACGTTGGCAAGCGCCGAACGGCGGAGCATCACCGGACGCTGGAACACCATCGCCTGATGGCGCCGAGGATTGTCGCCGCTCCACGAGACCTTTCCCTCGGTGGGAGCGAGGAGGCCGTGCATCAGGCGCATGAGCACGCTCTTCCCCGCCCCGTTGGCGCCGAGCAGGACGGTGCTGGGCCCGGCTTCGAGCTCGAGCGTGAGCGGCTCGATGATGCCGCGGTAGGCGACGGCGTCCAGCCTGAGGGGAAGGATCATCCGTAGCGGCGCTGCGCCGCCTCCTTCACCAGGTAGGCGGCGGCATTGAGCGCGAGGATGATGGCGATGAGCACGATGCCCAGGCCGAGCGCCAGAGGCAGATCTCCCTTGGAGGTCTCCAGCGCGATCGTCGTGGTCATCACCCGCGTGACCCCGTCGATGTTGCCGCCGACGATCATGACCGCGCCAACCTCGGCCGAGGCTCTTCCCAGGCCCGCGAGCACCGCGGTGAGAAGCGAGAAGCGGATGTCCCACAGCACCGTGAGCGCAGCGCCCGCGCCTTCCGAACCGAGCGACCGCAGCTGCTCTTCGTATTCCCGCCATGCGTCGTCGACGGACTGACGGGACAGCGCAGCGATGATCGGCAGGATGAGGATAGTCTGGGCGATCACCATGGCGCCCGGCGTGAAGAGCAGGCCCAGGTCGCCCAGCGGACCGGCGCGGGACAGGAGCAGGTAAACCACCAGGCCCACCACCACCGGCGGCAAGCCCATCAGCGCGTTCAGGAGAACGATGATCGCGCGGCGTCCGGGGAAGCGCCCGACCGCGATCGCCGCGCCCAGCGGCAGGCCGAGCAGCGTCGCCAGCGCGACCGCGCTCAGGCTCACGCCCAGGCTGAGCAGAACGATTTCGCCGAGCGTCGCGTCGCCCGACGCGATCAGGCCGACGGCTGCGCGGATAGCCTCAAGGATGGAGTGCATCGGATCCGGAACTGCGCCGGCATGCTAAGCGCCGTCCCGGATACGCGCGATATGAACCGCAGTTCATAGCACGCTGCTTGCCCAAAACCAAACTAGCTGAAGAGCACCCAGGCCTTCTGCAGGGTGATGCAGAAGCCCCAAACAGCAGGCACGCCGACCGCTATCCACGCGCCGACTAGCAGGCCGGTGGGCGTGCGGTCGAGGCGCATCTGCTGCGTATTGCTGAGCCCGGCGAGACGTGCGGCCTCGTTCACGAGCTTGCGCTGGGCATCGACCTCGGCCTCGGTCATGAAGTGCTTGTCGGCCACCGGCCGCACCAGGACGTTGCAGGCCAAGCCGAGCGCCAGGAACACGCACAGCACGTAAGCAATGAGGTCGTAAGCATGAGCGGGCGGCACGCCGCGCGCGAGCTGATAATCGCGCAGATACCCAACGATGAAGGGTCCGAGAACGCCCGCTGCGGACCAGGCGGTCAGCAGGCGTCCCATGATCGCCCCGACCATCTCGGTGCCAAACAGGTCTGCAAGATAGGCCGGCATGGTGGCGAAGCCGCCGCCGTAGATCGACAGAATGATGCAGAAGGTGGCGACGAACAGCCCGACCGCGCCGAGCCGGCCGCCCCACGGCGCCGAGGCATAGAGCAGGATGCCCAGGATGAAGAACACGCAGTAGGTGAGCTTGCGGCCCAGCATGTCGGACGACGAGCCCCAGACAAAACGTCCGACGACGTTGAACAGGCTGATCAGGCCGGTGAAGCCGGCGGCGATGGCGGCCACGGCGGCGAGTTGCCCGGTGTCGAGCTGGCCGAATTGCGCCTCCACTCCGATCAGCGCGCCCCCGAACACTTCCTGGAGCATCGGCGAAGCCATGCCGATGATGCCGATTCCCGCGGTGACGTTCATGCACAGCACGGACCAGATCAGCCAGAACTGCGGCGTCTTCACCGCCGCGTCGACGTGGACGTGCCGCGTGCTGATCATGGTGTCGGCCGCAGGCGCGGGCGGCGTCCAGCCTTTCGGCTTCCAGCTCGACGCAGGCACCTTGATCGTGAAAGCGCCGGCCGTCATGAACACGAAGTAGACGGCGGCGAGCGTCAGGAACGTTTCCCACACCCCGACTGAAGAGGGGGTCGCATAGTGGCGCATCAGGATGTCCGCCAGCGGCGCCCCGATCATCGCGCCGCCGCCGAAGCCCGCGACCGCCACGCCGGTCGCCATGCCGCGACGCTCCGGGAACCATTTGATCAGCGTCGAAACCGGGCCGATGTAGCCCAGGCCCAGGCCGATGCCGCCGATCGCGCCGGCGCCAAGAAATACCAGCCAAAGCTGGTGCAGGTAGATGCCGAGGGACGAGAGCATCAGGCCGCCGGACCAGCAAAGCGCCGAAACGAAGGTCGCCTTGCGCGGGCCGGCGCGCTCGAGCCACCCGCCCCACACCGCCGAGGCGGCGCCGAGGAACACGAAGAACAGCGCATACACCATGCTTAGCTCGCTGATCTTCCAGTCGCAGGTGGTGGTAAAGAGCGCCGCGAAGAACGACTGGTCGGGCGGGCACGCGACCGAGCGCTGGCCATTGATCGCCCGCGTAAGCGGCAGCCAGAACACGCTGAAACCGTACGCCATGCCGATGCACAAGTGGATGGCGAGCGCCGCCGGCGGCACCAGCCAGCGGTTGAATGCCGGACCGGCGACGACGCGCTCTTTCGAGAGCAGGTCGACGCCGCTCGTTACATAACCTTGCAATACCCCAGTCGCGCCCAGCATGTCCTTCTCCCCCCGGGTGGTTGCGCGTAACTGACGAAAGCAGGCACCGTAGCATCGCGAAATCGCGCGATGGGGCAAAGGACTGCAACGGGCGGGGATAAGTTACGCTCTAGAACAATCGCTGAAGATTCTTGTCGACGCTGACCAAGTTTTCGCCGCAGCCGCGGCACCGACGAATGACGAACCGGGTCAAGAACTTGATTGGCGTCCAGGAAATGCGCGGGCCGTTCGACGCCGCCCGTCGCCTCCACAATACCGGTCGGCCTCGGCCGCTCCTGACACTCCCTGACGCGACGGAACTCCTCCTCCGCTCGAGCTCCTCGGTCTGGGCGAGGTCTTAATCCGGCCTTAAGGAACGCAGTTTGCATACGGCAATTCCAGAACAGAAGGAATTGCCATGGGCAAGTCGGAAGGCTTCGAAGAGCGCGAACATCATGCCGGCGGCTGGGGCTCGGTCAAGGCGCTAGGCGCGATCCTGCTGCGCGAGCGCGTGCCGGTCGAGGGCGCGCGCATTCTGTTAAAACAGAACAAACCTGGCGGCTACGCCTGCGTGAGCTGCTCCTGGGCGAAGCCAGCCGATCCGCACGCGGCGGAGTTCTGCGAGGAAGGCGCGAAAGCGACCGCCTGGGAGATTACCCACAAGAAGCTGACGCCTGAATTCTTTCGCGAGCACACGCTCGCAGAGCTGCGGACCTGGCACGACCACGATCTCGAGGAAGGCGGCCGGCTGACCGCGCCGATGCGCTGGGATGCGACGCAGGACAAGTACCTCGAGGTGAGCTGGGAGGAAGCCTTCGCCGGTATCGGCGCCGAGCTGAAGAAGCTCGAGCCGAAATCGGTCGTGTTCTATACCTCGGGGCGCGCCTCGCTCGAGGCTTCGTACATGTACCAGCTCCTCGCACGCCTGTACGGCTGCAACAACCTCCCCGACAGCTCGAACATGTGCCACGAGAGCACCTCGGTCGCGCTGCCGAAGACGATCGGGGTCGGCGTCGGCACGGTGAACCTGGAGGATTTCGAGCGCACCGACTGCATTTTCTTCTTCGGCCAGAACGTCGGCGTGAACAGCCCCCGCATGCTCCACCAGCTCAAGGCGGCGCGCGAGCGCGGCGTGCCCATCGTCACCTTCAACCCGCTGCGCGAGCCGGGGCTGGTGAGCTTCGCCGACCCGCAGTCGCCGAAGCAGATGCTCGGCGGCGCCGACACGCGCATCAGCACGCAATACCACCAGCTCAAGCCGGGCGGCGACTCCGCGGTGCTGATGGGCCTGTGCAAGTCGCTGATCGAGATGGACGACGCGGCGCGGCGCGAAGGCAAGCTGCGCGTGCTCGACGCGGGGTTCATCGAGCAGCACACGCACGGCTTCGATGCGTTCGCGCAGGCCGCGCGAAGCTGGAACTGGGCAGACATCGAGCGCGAGTCCGGCCTGCTGCGCTCTGCGATCGAGGAGGCAGCGCAGGAATATGCGCGCTGCCAGGCCGTCATGGCGATCTATGGCATGGGCCTGACGCAACACCGCAAGGGCGTGCAGAACGTGCAGATGGTGACCAACCTGCTGCTCCTGCGCGGCAACATGGGCAAGCCCGGCGCCGGCGTCTGCCCGGTGCGCGGTCATTCCAACGTGCAGGGCCAGCGCACCGTCGGCATCACCGAGAAGCCCGAGCTCGCGTCGCTCGACAAGCTGAAGGAGCTCTACCGCTTCGAGCCGCCGCGCGAGAAGGGCCTGAATACGGTGGAGGCCTGCGAAGGCGTGCTGAATGGGACCGTGAAGGCGTTCGTCGGCCTGGGCGGCAACTTCGTGCGCGCGGTGCCCGAGCGCGAGCGCATCGAGGCGGCCTGGACGAAGCTGCGCCTCACGGTGCAGATCGCCACCAAGCTGAACCGCAGCCACCTCGTCCACGGCGAAGTCTCCTACCTCCTGCCCTGCCTCGGACGCATCGAGATCGACCGGCAGGCGAGCGGCGAGCAGGCGGTCTCGATGGAGAGCAGCATCGGCCACATGCACGGCTCACGCGGCGCGGCCGAGCCGGCGAGCCCGCTGCTGCGCTCGGAACCGGCGATCGTGGCAGGCATCGCCAAAGCCGCGCTCCCGCCGAATCCGAACGTGCCGTGGGACGGGTGGGTCGCCGACTACTCGCGCGTGCGCGACGCCATCGCAAGCACGTACCCCGACATCTTCCACGACTTCAACGCGCGCCTGTGGACTCCGGGAGGATTTCCGCGCCCGCTCGGCGCGCGCGAGCGCGTCTGGAAGACACCGAACGGCAAAGCAAACTTCATCACGCCGAAGTCGCTCGCCGAGGACCCGGACATGCCCGAGGCCGGGCCCGACGTGCTGCGGCTCACCACGATTCGCTCGATCGGCCAGTTCAACACCACGATCTACGACCACGACGACCGCTACCGCGGCATCGAGGGCACGCGCATGGTGCTGCTAGCGAACCGCGCCGATCTCGCGCGCCTCGGCCTCGCAGCGGGCGATATCGTGACGGCCGTCGCCGTCGCCCGCGACGGCGTGAAGCGCGAGGTGCGCGGGCTGCGGATCGTGCCGTACGACATCCCGGAGGGCTGCATCGCCGGCTACTACCCCGAGTGCAACCCGCTGATCCCGCTGTGGCACCACGCGGAGGGCAGCAAGGTGCCGGCGGCGAAGTCAATCCCGGTCCGGCTAAGGAAGGAGGCGGCCTGAGCGCGCTCGCCACGACCGCACGGCCGGTGGCCGCTGAGGTTCCGGTAGCGCTGGTCTACAACGGGGTGTCGCACGCAGTCATGCTCGCCACGCCGCGGGACATCGAGGATTTCGCGCTCGGCTTCAGCCTGAGCGAAGGTATCCTGCGCGACCCCGGCGAGCTCTACAGCATCGAAGTTGAGCGCCTGGAGGCGGGAATCGAGGCGCAGCTCTCCATCGCGGCCGAGCGCATGATGGAGTTGAAGGCGCGCCGCAGGAGCCTCGCCGGACGCACCGGCTGCGGGCTGTGCGGCGCCGAAAGCCTCGCGCACGCCGCGCGCACGCCGGGCCGGATCCTGCCCGGCGGCGGCGCCGCGAGCGCGTCGGCGATCCATCGCGCGATGGACGAGCTCGCGGCCGAGCAGGTCCTGCATCGCGAAACCGGCGCCACCCACGCGGCGGGATGGGCCGACTGGGAAGGCCGGCTGCTCCTCGCGCGCGAGGACGTCGGCCGCCACAATGCGCTCGACAAGCTGATCGGCGCGATGGCGCAGCGCCAGCTTTCGAGCGCCGACGGTTTCGCCGTCATCACCAGCCGCGCGAGCAGCGAGATGGTGCAGAAGGCAGCGAGCTTCGGTATCCCACTGCTCGCCGCCATGTCGGCGCCCACGGACCTCGCCGTTCGCCTGGCGGCCGACTGTGGCCTGACGCTGATCGGCTTCGTGCGCGGCTCCAGCCACACGGTCTACGCCGGGACGACGGCAGCATAAGCGAGAGCCGTGCACTGCCGGCGCTTGCGGAAACTTAGTAACATGGCGCGATGCCCCATCCCTTTGACGTCGACCTGCGCACCGTCTGGCGTTTCCGCAGGGCTGGACAATCCGACCTCGACCTCACCCTCCTCGACCTTCTGGATGCGATCGAAAGCAGCGGCAAGCTGACCGTAGCGGCGCGTGCCGCACGCATATCGCATCGCCATGCATGGAATCTTCTCGAGAAGTGGTCGGACTTTTTCGGCGCGCCCCTCGTCACGATCGAGCGGGGTCGCGGCACGCAGTTGAGCGAGCTCGGCGCCAAGCTTCTCTGGGCGGGCAAGCGGGCGCAGGCCCGGCTCCAACCCGAGCTCGAAAACCTCGCTGCGGAGTTGGCACGCTGCCTGAACGACGCGGCCGCAGGTAACGCGCCGGTGCTGCGCATCCACGCGAGCCATGATTTTAGCCTGGTGAAGCTGCGCGAGCTCGCGAGCAAGACCCGTTCGATCAGCATCGATTTGCGCTATCGCGGCAGCGCCGAGGCACTCGCGGCGCTGCGCCGCGGCGCCTGCGAGGTTGCGGGCTTTCACGTCACGGAGGGTCCGCTGGGTCGACCCGCCGCGATGCGCTATGCCGAGGCACTGGGGCCGGCGATCCATCGCCTGGTGTGGGTTGCGACCCGGGTCCAGGGCCTGATCCTCGCGAAAGGCAATCCGAAATCCATCGGCTCGGTCGCCGACCTTGCGCGGCCGGGAGTGCGATTCATCAACCGCCAGCGGGACTCGGGAACCCGCATGCTGCTGGACGAGCTGCTCGCCCAAGCCGCAATCGACCCCACCGGCATCGAGGGATACGAGAGCGAGGAGCACACGCACGCCGCGGTCGCGGCACACGTCGCGAGCGGCCTGGCCGATGCGGGACTTGGCATCAAGGCCGCGGCGGTACAGTTCGGACTCAGCTTCGTTCCGGTGGCGTCCGAGCGCTACTTCTTCGCGGCTCACAAGGACCTGCTGGAGCGGCGGGAAGGGAAGCTCCTCATCGGGTTGCTGCGCGGCGACGCGTTTCACGATGCGGTCGCCGCGCTCCACGGCATGGGCGCCCACCGCACCGGCGAAATCTCGGCGGTCGACAGGACGCCGCCCTGGGATGTCCTGCTATAGTTTTCCCCACAGCGTTCGCTGAACCCGTGAATCGCCCCCGACCGTACCCGTAACAGGAGAAAGCATGCACAGACGTTCCTTCCTCCAGGCCAGCGCAGCGGCGTCGCTCGTCGGCGCCCTTCCGCGTTTCGCTCATGCGCAGCAGCCGTCGTTCGATCCGAAGCCGAGTGCCGGCTGGCGCACCTTCGAGATCACCACGCGCGTCGAGCTGCAGTGGCCCGAGGGCACTTCACGGGTCTGGATTCCGGTCCCATCGGTGGAGAATTCCTACCAGAAGGTGCTTGGCACCACCTGGTCCGGCAACGGCTCGGTCCGCCTGGCGAGCGATGGCAAGTACGGCGCCAACATGGTTGCCGCCGAGTGGAATCCTTCGGAGAAGAACCCGGTGATCGAGGTAGTGAGCGGCTTTTCGACCATCAATCGCGCCGTCGACTTGAGCAAGCCCGACCCGTCCATCAAGCCGCTCGACGCCCCCACCGCGGCGTTCTATCTCGCGCCGACCGACCTGATTCCCACGGATGGAATCGTGCGGGACACGGCGCGCGACGTCACCAAGGGCAAGTTCAGCGAGCTGCAGAAGGCGCGCGCGATCTACGAGTGGATCGTCGATAACACGGCCCGCGACCCGAAAGTGCGCGGCTGCGGCATCGGCGACATCAAGAGCATGCTGGAGACCGGCAACCTGAAGGGCAAATGCGCCGACCTCAATGCGCTGTACGTCGGCCTGGCGCGCGCATCCGGACTTCCCGCGCGCGATGTCTACGGCCTGCGAGTGGCGAAGAGCGAGTTCGGCTATCGCAGCCTCGGCGCCGGTACCCCGAACGTCACTCGCGCCCAGCACTGCCGCGCCGAGGTCTACCTCACCGGCTTCGGCTGGGTGCCCGTCGACCCGGCCGACGTTCGCAAGGTCGTGCTGGAGGAGAAGCCCGAGCCGACGACGCTCGCCGATCCCGTGGTGCCGCCGGTACGGGCCAAGCTGTTCGGCGCCTGGGAGATGAACTGGCTCGCGTACAACGAGGCGAACGACGTCAAGTTGCCCGGCTCCAACGGCCCTGCGATCGGCTTCCTGATGTACCCGCAGGCCGAGACCGGCAAAGAGCGCCTCGACAGCCTCGACCCGGACAACTTCAAGTACACCATCACGGCGCGCGAGCTGAAGACCTAGCGCGTCGTCGGAAGATGTTTCTGAAGAAGGGCCGCGAACGCGGCCCTTTGTCTTTCAGCAGAAACATAGGAACTGCATTTCATACGTGGAACTGGTGAACGCGCTTCCTGTAAGCGACCGCAAGCGGCCCTCTTTTTTTATGCTGGGATAATTGCGCGATGGCCCGCGCCGACCGCCACCCCGCGCTCAGCCCGCGCATCGTCCTGCGCAACGGAAGCGCCTTCGGTCCGGGCAAGGCGGAGCTCCTCGAGCACATCCGCGACAGCGGCTCGATTGCCGCCGCCGGCCGGCGCATGAAGATGAGCTACACCCGCGCCTGGGGCCTGGTCGAGGCGATGAACCGCGACTTCGCCGCGCCGCTGGTGCGCTCGGCCAAGGGTGGCGCCGAGCGCGGCGGAACCGGGGAGTTCGCGTGATGCCGCGCCGTGTGTTCCCGTGGATTCTTGCCGTCCTCGCCTTTTCCGTGCAGGCTCAGGCGCCGACGGTGCTTGCCGCGGCGAGCCTCAAGGAGGCGCTGGACGAGGTTGCCTCTTTCTACCCGACCAAACCCGTCATCGCCTACGGCGCGAGCTCGACGCTCGCGCGCCAGATCGAGAACGGCGCGCCGGCCGACATTTTCATTTCGGCCGATCTCGATTGGATGGACTATGTGGACAAGAAGAACCTGCTCGCCCCGGGCACGCGCCGCAATCTCCTCGCCAACCGCCTGGTGCTGATCGCGCCGGCAAAGCAGCCGGTCAAGCTCCAGCCTGCGCCCGGATTTCCGATCGCCAAGGCGCTGGGAAACGGACGCATCGCGCTAGCCGAGCCGAACAGCGTGCCGGCCGGCAAGTACGCCAAGGCGGCCTTCGAGACGCTCGGCGTGTGGGACCAGGTCGCGCCGCGCGTCGCGGCAGCCGAAAATGTGCGAGCGGCGCTTGCGCTGGTAGCGCGCGGCGAGGCGCCGCTCGGCGTGGTCTACCAGACCGATGCCAAGGCCGAGCCCGGCGTCATGGTGGCCGGCGTGTTTCCGCGGGACACGCATCCACCGATCATCTACCCCGTCGCCGCCCTGAAGACGGCGAAGGAAGGCAGCACGAAGTTCCTCCAGTTTCTCTCGCAGCCAAAGTCGCGCGTAATTTTCGAGAAGCACGGCTTCGCCGTAAACTGAGGGCGTGTGGAGCCTTTCGCCGGCCGAGACCACCGCCCTTCTCCTCAGCCTCAAGGTCGCTTTCTGGAGCGTCGCCGCAAGCCTGCCGGTGGCGGTCGCGCTCGCCTGGATCCTTTCGCGCCTGAGCTTTCCGGGTAAGAGCCTGCTCGACGCAATCGTCCACCTGCCACTGGTGCTGCCGCCCGTGGTCGTGGGCTACTTCCTGCTGCTCGCATTCGGGCGGCGCGGCGCGATCGGTGCTCTTCTCGAGGAGTACCTCGGCATCACTTTCATCTTCCGCTGGACCGGCGCGGCGCTCGCCTGCGCGGTGATGGGCCTGCCGCTGCTCGTGCGCGCGGTGCGCCAATCGCTCGACGCGGTCGATCGCGGGCTCGAGGCCGCGGCGGCGACGCTGGGCGCGCCGCCGCTCTGGGTATTCGCAAGCGTGACGCTGCCCCTCATCCTCCCGGGTATCCTCACGGGGATGCTGCTTTCCTTCGCGCGCAGCCTGGGCGAGTTCGGCGCCACCATCACCTTCGTCTCCAACATCCCGGGCGAGACGCAGACGCTGCCGCTCGCGATCTATGCCTTCACGCAGGTGCCCGGCGGGGACGCCCAGGCGTTGCGGCTTTGCATCCTCTCGATCGTCCTGTCGCTCGCGGCGCTGATGGCTTCCGAGGTGCTCGTGCGCCGCGCCACGGTGCGCGCCGCCGGCCGCGATGCTTGAGTTCGACGTACGCTGCCGCGTCGGCAGCTTCGCGCTCGACGCCGCATTTGCCACCGGCGGCGGCGTCACCGCGCTCTTCGGACGCTCCGGCGCCGGCAAGACCACCGTCCTCAACCTGATCGCGGGGCTTGCACGGCCGCAGTCCGGGACAATTACGGTAGAAAAAAGAAAGCTCTATGACAGCGCGGCCGGCATCGACCTCCCGCCGCACGCGCGGCGCGTCGGTTACGTGTTCCAGGAAGGACGCCTGCTTCCGCACCTCACGGTGCGCCATAACCTGCTGTACGGAAACTTCTTCAACCGGAAAAAGAACCACGTCGTGGCGTTCGAGCACGTGACCGAGCTGCTCGGCATCGGCCACCTCCTGGAACGAAGGCCCGGCGCGCTTTCCGGCGGCGAGAAGCAGCGCGTGGCGATCGGCCGGGCGCTGCTGGCGAATCCCGAGGTGCTGCTGTTGGACGAGCCGCTCGCCTCGCTCGACGCGCCCCGCAAGGCCGAGATCCTCTATTACGTCGAGCGGCTGCGCGACGAGGTGCGCATTCCCATCGTGTACGTAAGCCATTCGCTCGACGAGGTCGTGCGCCTATCCAACTCGATGGTGCTGATGTCAGACGGCCGGGTGCTCGGCACCGGGGACGTGCGCGAGATGACGAGCCGCGTGGAGCTGCGCCCCTACCTCGGACGGCACGAAGGCGGCGCCGTCATCGAGGCACGCGTGGCCGGCCAGGACCTGGAGAGCGGACTCGCGCGGCTCGAGTTCGGCGGCGGCGCCTTGGAGATTCCCGATGTCGAGGCGTTGCTCGGCGAGCAGGTGCGGATCCGAGTCCGCGCGCGGGATGTCTCGATCGCGCTCACCCGGCCTGCCGGCCTCAGCATCCGCAACGTGCTCGCCGGCACCGTGGTCGAGCTCGCGGACGACGAAGGCTCGAGCCTCGATGTGCGTCTGGACCTCCACGGCACGGCGCTACTCGCCCGCATCACGCGCAAGTCCGCTTCCGAGCTAGGGCTGCGACCCGGGCTGCCGGTGTTCGCTCTGATCAAGGCGGTGTCGATCGACCGCCGCAGCGTGGGATACGCATGATTCGCTTTTTGTTCCTCCCCCTCCTCCTCGCCGTGTCTGGAAGTCTGTGTTTCGGGCAAACCGCGGTCACCGATGCTTCGGGTCGCGAGATCCGTTCACCGGCGAAAGTCGAGCGCGTCTACGCCGCCGGGCCGCCGGCGAGCCTGCTCGTCTTCGCCATCGCGCCCGACAAGCTCACCGGCTGGACCCGCGCCATGCGGCCGAACGAGGCGGAGTTCTTCCCGGAGCGCTATGCAAACCTGCCCGAGCTAGGCCGGCTGACCGGGCGCGGCAACACGGCCAACGTCGAGGTGGTGCTCAACGCGAAAACCGACCTCATCGTCGACGTCGGCTCGACCGGCCCCACGCTCGCCTCGCTCGCATCCCAGGTGCAGGAGCAGACGCGCATTCCCTACAGCCTGTTCGACGGCCGCATCGAATCGACGCCGGCCACGCTGCGCGCCATTGGAAAGTTGATGGGCAACGAAGGGCCGGCGGAGAAACTCGCCGCCTGGTATGAGCACGAGGTAGCGGACGTGAAGCAACGCGTCTCCAGGGCAAAGGAACATCCCCTCGCCTACTACGGCCGGAGTGCCTCGGGACTCCAGACCGGCGGCAAGGGCTCGATCAACGTCGAGGCGCTCGAGGTGCTCGGCGCGCGCAACGCCGCCGCCGAGGCGCGCGCGGGCCTGGTCACGGTGTCGTTCGAGCAGGTGCTGCTGTGGAACCCGGAAGTGATCCTCACCACCGACCCGAATTTCTGGAATTCGGTGTGGACCGATCCGAGATGGCGCGCGGTGCGCGCGGTCGAGCAAAAGCGGGTGTATCTGTCGCCGCACCTCCCCTTCGGCTGGTTCGACTTTCCGCCGGGTGCGAACCGCCTGCTCGGGCTGTGGTGGGCGGGAAAGCTGCTCTATCCGCAAAGCTTCGCCGACGTCGACCTGCGCGCCAAGGTGACCGAGTTCCACCGCCTGTTCTATCACCGCGACCCGACCGCGGCCCAGTTGGACGCGCTCCTTGGCGAGCCGGGCGTTCTAGCGAAATGACTTCAAGATCGTTCTCTTACGTGGTCGCCGCCGGCGGGCTGGTCGCGCTTACCGCGCTTGCCTTCGCGGTGGGGCGCTACCCGGTCTCACTGCCTGAAATATGGTCGTTGCTCGCGTCGAAGCTCACGGGAAGCTCGAGCACCCTCCCGGCCAACGTGGAAACTGTGGTTCTACAGGTGCGCGGGCCGCGCGTCCTCGCGGCGCTGGTCGTCGGCGCAGCGCTCGCCGCCGCGGGCACCGCCTACCAGGGGATGTTCCGCAACCCGCTGGTCTCGCCCGACATCCTGGGCGTCTCCACCGGCGCCGCGCTCGGCGCAGTCCTGGCGATTTTCTTCTCCCAGGGGATCCTGGTGATCCAGTTGTTTGCCTTCACCGGGGGGCTCGCCGCGGTCGGCCTGGTGTACTGGATCGGCTCGCGGCTGCGCGGCCACGATCCGCTGCTGGCGCTCGTGCTCACGGGCGTCGTGATCGGGACGCTGCTCGGATCGGTGATCGCGCTGCTCAAGTACCTCGCCGACCCGTACAACCAGCTTCCGGCGATCACCTACTGGCTGCTCGGCAGCCTCGCCGCCATCGCCCCGCGCGACCTCGGTGCCGCCGCCCCGCTCGCGCTCGCCGGTCTCGCGCCGATGCTGCTCCTGCGCTGGCGCATGAACCTGCTCGCGCTTCCCGACGACGAGGCGCGCGCGCTCGGCGTCGACACCCGGAAGCTGCGCACCCTGGTCGTGGCCGCGGCGACGCTGATGACGGCCGCCGCCGTCGCGGTGAGCGGCATCATCGGTTGGGTGGGGCTCCTGATTCCGCACGCGGCGCGGCTTCTGGTCGGCCCCGACTTCGGGCGCCTGCTGCCGCTCGCCATGCTGCTGGGCGCGGGGTTTCTCCTCGGCGTCGACACGCTTTGCCGCACCATCGCCACGATCGAAGTGCCGCCGGGGGTGCTGACCGCGCTCATCGGAACCCCGTTCTTCCTCTGGCTCTTCGCCCTCGCCAGAAGGAGCTGGTGATGCTGAAAGTCGAGAATCTCGCCTTCGGCTTTCCTGGCCGCACCGTGGGGCGCGACGTGTGCTTCTCGCTCGCCGCCGGAGAGGCGATGTGCGTGCTCGGACCGAACGGCGGCGGCAAGACCACCCTCTTCCGCACGATCCTCGGGCTGCTCGAGCCGCACGGCGGAACGGTCGCGCTCGACGGCGTCGCGCTCGGGTCGCTCTCGCGCAGCGAGGTCGCGCGCCGCATCGGCTACGTGCCGCAGGGGCATTCCGCCTATTTCGCGTTCACGGTGCTCGACTTCGTCCTGATGGGCCGCACCGCGCACCTCGGCGTGTTCTCCACTCCGGGCCGCAAAGACCGCGAGCTCGCCGCGCGCGTGCTCGAGTCGCTCGGCATCGCGCACCTCGCGCACCGGCCGGTCACCGAGATCTCGGGCGGAGAACGTCAGCTCGCCCTCGTGGCGCGCGCCCTCGCCCAGGAGCCGGCGCTGCTGGTGCTGGACGAGCCGACCGCCAGCCTCGATTTCGGCAATCAGGTGCGCGTGCTGGAGAAAATCCTCGCGCTCGCGGCGAGCGGCATCTCGATCCTCTTCGCGACGCACGATCCGGACCACGCGTTTCTCACCTCGCAGCGCGTGCTGCTGCTCGCCGAAGGCCGCGCCCTGGAGATCGGCGCGCCCGCCGACGTCATCCGGCCCGATTCGCTCCAGCGTCTCTACGGTGTCTCCGTGGATGTGCTGCCGCTCGCCGGTGGACGTCACACCTGCCTGCCGGCGCTGCGATAAACGGTCGATCGACTGGAAGGCCGCCGCGCTGGCGCTCGTGGCCGCGTTCCTCATGCTGCGGCTGCAGCGGGGCCTCGTCGAGACCGTCGCGGTCAGGGCGGCCGCGGGTATCCTGTTGCGATTCCTTTCCTGACGGAGAAACCGATGGCGGCCTATGTGATCGGCGAGATCGAGGTAACCGACCCGGCGGTCTACGACGACTACCGCAAGCAGGTCCTGGCGACGATCCAGAAATACGGCGGCAGGTTCGTGGTGCGCGGCGGAAGCGTCGTGCCGCTCGAGGGCGGATGGCAGCCCAAGCGGCTGGTGCTGCTCGAATTCCCGTCGATGGAGCAGGCGCAGAAGTGGTACCGCTCGAGCGAGTACGCGCCGCTCATCGCGCTGCGCCAGCGCGCCTCGCGCGGCAGGCTGGTGCTGGTGGAAGGCGCCTAGCCGAGACTCTAAGGCGCCTAGCCGAGCCTGTTTGCGAGCTCGACGAAGTCGGCCGCCGCGACGTCCACGCAGCTCCAGTCGGGCTCGAGGTTCGTCGTCTGCCCGGGCCCGTGCTCCTGCGGGCGGGCCACGAAGGCCGTGGCGAGGCCCTGCGCTTTCGCGGCCTTGAGGTCGGGGTTGTGCGCCGCGACCATCATCACCGCCGCCGGCGCCAGGCCGAGCTGGCGGCACGAGACGAGATAGGCCTCAGGCATGGGCTTGTAGGCGCGCGCGGTCTCGGCGCCGAGGATGCAGTCCCACGGCAGGCCGGCGCGCTTCGCCATATTCACCATGAGAGCGATGTTGCCGTTGGAGCACGGCGCGATGATGCGCGAGCGCTTCAGCCGGCCGAGCCCTTCGCGCACGTCGGGCCATGGGTCGAGGCGGTGCCACGCACGGCTCATGTGGTCGATGTCCGCTTCCGACAGGCCCGCGACGCGATAGCGCTGGAGGAGCGTCGCCAGGCTCTCCCGGTGGAGCACGTCGAGGATGGTGAAGGCGCGCCGGCCCGAGCGCACCTCCTCCATGGAGGGCTGGTAGAGCTTGCGCCACTCGACCGCGAATTCGAGCCAGTCGACGCCGTCGATGCCCTTGCGCCGCGCGAACTCCTGCAGGTCGCGCGTGACGCTGTTGCGCCAGTCGACGACCGTGCCGAACACGTCGAAGAGGCACGCCTTGATCTCGGAGGAGTTCATGGGCGATAGCATAAGAAAAGAAGGGCACCCTCAGGTGCCCTTCTTAGCCTCTCCTCCTCCTGGAATCGCTACTTCTTGCGGTCCATCGACGGCGCGTTCTTCTTGTAGTTGGCGACCGCCTTGTCCTGCGCCTTGGCGAGATCCGCCGCGTCCTTCGCTTTCGCCGCGTCGGCCTTCTGGGCCTCGGCCGCCTTCTCCGCGTCGCTCTTCGCCGGCGGCGGCGGCAGCTTCGCGTAAGACGCGGCCATTGCCCCGATCAGCAGGGCGGCGAGTCCACTCAGGATGGCTTTCATGGCTTTTCCTTCATAGCTCTAATTAGCGTTTTCCCGTGGGAGCGTGAGGGGCTCCAGCTGGAACGGCTCCGCCACGGGCGGGCTGGGCTGCCGACTTCGACTTCATCTCCTCGTACCAGTACTGGTGGTGTTCCTTCGCCCAGGTCTCGTCGACATAACCCGAGCGCATCGCCTGATAGGAGCCTTCCAGGCCGATCGTGCCGAGGTAGATGTGCCCGAACGCGATCGAGATGTAGAGAAGCGCAGCGCACGCATGCCAGATCCAGGCTTCCTGCATCATCGCGCGCGTCTGATCGAAGTTGGGAAAGAGCAGGATCAGGCCGCTCCAGGTGACGACGATGCTGAGCACGACCACGCCGCCCCAGAACCACACCTTCTCGCCGCCGTTGAACTTGCCGGAGGGCACGTGCTTGCCCTTCGCCATCACCGCGAAAGCATTCGTCAGGAACTTGATGTCATACGCCTTGGGGAGGTTGTGGCGCAGGAAGAGCACGATCATGGCGGCGACCGAGACGATGAAGATCGGCGCCACGAAATTGTGCAGGTTCTTGGAGAGGGCGGTGAGCCATGCGAACAGCGTGTAGCCGATGATGGGCAGCAGCACGTGCTTGCCGAAGAGCATGATCAGCCCGCCCAGGCCGAGGATGCAGAAGCTGATCGCGACCGACCAGTGCACGATCTGGTCGAGCCGGGTGAAGCGCTGCATCAGGCGCCCGGTCGGCTTTTCGTGCAGCTTGACCGCTCCGAAGATCGAGTAGAAGCCGAGGATCGCTGCCGCGATCAGCACCACCAGCAGGCCGCCGTAGAACGTGACCGGGCCGTTGCGCACGCGCCGCCAGGTGTCTCCACCCGACTGGATCAGCACGCCGGTCTCCCGGCCCTTGATGGTGGTGAAGTTCTCCTGGCCGCTGCGCACATCGCGCCACACCGGGGCGTTGTTGCCCGGCTGGGTGACTTGGCGCTTCTGCTGCTCCTGCACGTTCGACGGCTCCGCCGCGCCGGGCTGCGCGGCCGGCTGCGCGAATGCAAGGCCCGCGCTGAGCGAAAGCCCCACGACCAGGCAAAGCCTGGAAACAATCGACATCCGACCTCCTATGCTTTTTTTAAACGGACCCTCTACTGGCCGATCCGTTGGTATTCGTTCTGGGTGAGCTGCCTGTTCTTGATCTGCTCTTCCCAGCTCGTGCGATCCCCCTTGTTCCACTTGCCGCCTCGCAGCTCCGCGACAGGCGAATCGTTGTCCCAAGGACGGCCGTCTGGCTTGCCCTGGTACTTGCCCTGCTTGTAGACCACCACCTGCGACTTCTCACCGCAGCCGGTGACGCCCAAAGACAAGGCAAACAACGCAAACAAAGTCAAAAACGATTTCATGACTTCGTAGCCGGTTGGCCGGGCATCTGGGCGGGCGGCTTGGCGCCGGGCGCCCCGGGACCGTACGCGGTGCCCCAGCCCCAGACCTCGGAGCCCTTGCCCCGGCGCAGCACGCGCGCGCGGTAGATGTCGGCGATCACGTCGCCGTCGCCGCCTAGCAGCGCCTTGGTCGAGCACATCTCGGCGCAGGCCGGAAGCTTGCCCTCGGACAGGCGGTTGCGGCCGTACTTCTGGAACTCGACCTCGCTGCGGTCGGGCTCGGGGCCGCCGGCGCAGAACGTGCACTTGTCCATCTTGCCGCGCAGGCCGAAGGCGCCTGCCTGCGGGAACTGCGGCGCGCCGAAGGGACAGGCATAGAAGCAGTAGCCGCAGCCGATGCAGAGATCCTTGTCGTGCAGCACCACGCCGTCGTCGGTCTTGTAGAAGCAGTCGACCGGGCAGACCGCCATGCAGGGCGCGTCGGAGCAGTGCATGCAGGCGACCGAGATCGACTTCTCGGCCCCGACCACGCCGTCGTTGATCGTGACGACGCGGCGCCGGTTCACGCCCCAGGGCACTTCGTTCTCGTTCTTGCACGCGGTCACGCAGCCATTGCACTCGATGCAGCGCTCGGCGTCACACAGAAATTTCATCCTCGCCATGAGGTTCTCCTTATGCCTTCTTGACTTCGCAGAGCGTCGTCTTCGTTTCCTGCATCAAGGTGATCCGGTCGTAGCCGTAGGTGGTCGCGGTGTTCACCGCCTCACCACGCACGATCGGCGCCGACCCTTCGGGGTAGTACGGCAGCATGTCCTCGCCCTGCCACCAGCCGGAGAAGTGGAACGGGATGAAGCAGGTGTCGGGACCGACGCGCTCGGTGACCTGTGCCTTGACCTTGATCCGCACATTGGTGCCGTCGGGGTTCCTGCCCGGGGTGCTGACCCAGACGTACTCGCCGTCGCGGATGCCGCGGTCGGCCGCCGCCTTCGGATTGATCTCGACGAAGTTGTCCTGCTGCAGCTCGGCGAGCCAGGGGTTGGAGCGCGTCTCCTCGCCGCCGCCTTCGTACTCGACCAGGCGGCCGCTCGTGAGGATGAGCGGGAACTTCTTCGCGGTTCCGTCCTTGACCGCCGCCTGCTGCACCGACTTGAAGAGCGTCGGCAGCCGCCAGATCACCTTGACGTCGTCGTGGGTCGGGTACTTCTCGACCAGCTCCGGCTTCGGGCTGAAGAGCGGCTCACGGTGCTGCGGGATCTGATCCGGCCAGTTCCACACCACCGCGCGCGCCTTGGCGTTGCCGAAAGGCGTGCAGCCGTGCTTCATGGCGACGCGCTGGATGCCGCCGGAGAGGTCGTTGGTCCAGGTCTTGCCCTCGGCCGCCTTCTTCTCCTCGTCGGTCAGCTCGTCCCACCAGCCGAGCTTCTTCAGAAGCACGTGGTCGAACTGCGGATAGCCCGTGGTGATCTCGCTGCCCTTGTTGGCTACGCCGTCCTCGGCCAGCAGGTTCACGCCGTCCCTCTCCACGCCGAACAGCGCGCGGAAGGCATGGCCGCCGTCCATCGGGTGCTTGTGCGTGTCGTAAAGAAGCGGCGTGCCGGGGTGCTTGATTTTGGCGCTCCCGTAGCACGGCCATGGCAGGCCGAAGTAGTCGCCGGTGAGGTCGTAGCCGGTCTTCGCGTCCTTGCCGCCCCTCGCGCGCGTCGTCTTGATGTCGAAGACGTGCATGTTCCGCATGTGCGCCTGGAGGCGCTCGGGCGACTGGCCCGTGTAGCCGATGGTCCAGCAGCCGGCGTTGATCTCGTGCGTGAGCACGTCTTCCATCGACGGCTCGTCCATACCACCCTTGCCCTTCACCAGGCGCAGCAGCTGCTTGCCGTCCTTCTTGCCGATGAACTGGTCGGCGAAGCCGAGCTTGCCGGCGAGCTGGTACATGATCATGTGGTCGGTGCGCGACTCGAACAGCGGCTCGATCACGCGCTCGCGCCACTGCAGCGAGCGGTTGGACGCCGTCACCGAGCCCTCGGTCTCGAACTGGGTCGCGGCCGGCAGCAGATAGGCGCCGTCCTTGCGCACCTTGGCGAACATCGCCGCGCTCGCCGAGGGATACGGATCGATCACGACCATGAGATCGAGCTTGCGCATCGCCTCGATCATCTCGGAGCCGCGCGTCTGCGAGTTCGGCGCGTGACCCCAGTAGATCAGCATGCGCAGGTTCGAGTCCTGGTCGATGGCCTCGTTCTTCTCCATGACGCCGTCGATCCAGCGCGATACGGTCATGCCGGGCGAGGCCATCATCTTCTCGGAGGCGTACTGCTTCTTCAGCCAGTCGAGGTCGATGTTCCAGACCTTCGCCCAGTGCACCCACGAGCCCGGAACACCCACCGGGTAGTAGCCCGGCAGCGTGTCGGGGTTCGGGCCGACGTCGGTCGCGCCCTGCACGTTGTCGTGCCCGCGGTAGACGTTGCAGCCGCCGCCCGAGCGCCCGACGTTACCGAGCGCGAGCATCAGGATGTTGGAGGCGCGCACGATGCCGTTGGCGTTGGTGTGCTGCGTCTGTCCCATTGCCCAGATGATGAAGCCGGGGCGGTTCTCGGACAGCGTCTTCGCCACCAGGTGCACCTGGTCCTCGGGCACGCCGGTCGCCTCGGTTACCTTGTCCGGCGTCCACTTCGTCATCACTTCCTTCTTCACCTCGTCCATGCCGTAGACGCGGTCATGGATGTACTTCTTGTCTTCCCAGCCGTTCTTGAAGATGTGGTGCAGCACGCCGAAGATGAACGCCACGTCGCTGCCCGAGCGGTGACGCACGTAGAGGTCGGCCTTCGCCGCGGTGCGTGTGAAGCGCGGATCGACCACGATCACCTTGCAGCCGTTCTCGCGCGCGTGGATCGTGTGCAGCATCGACACCGGGTGCGCCTCGGCGGCGTTCGAGCCGAGGAACATCAGCGACTTCGAGTTCTGCTCGTCGTTGTACGAGTTGGTCATCGCGCCGTAGCCCCAGGTCTGGCCCAGGCCGGCGACGGTGGTCGAGTGGCAGATGCGCGCCTGGTGGTCGGTGTTGTTGCTGCCCCAGAGACGCGCCCACTTGCACAACAGCTCCGACTGCTCGTTGTTGTGCTTCGAGGAGCCGACCAGGAAGAGCGAGTCCGGGCCGCTCTGCTTGCGGATCTCGAGCATCTTCTTCGAGATCTCGTCGTAGGCCTGGTCCCAGGAAATGCGCTTCCACTTGCCGCCCTCGAGCTTCACCGGGTACTTCAGGCGGTGCGAGTCGTGCGTCATGCCGTGCTCGCGCACCGACGCGCCCTTGGCGCAGTGCGCGCCGAGGTTGATCGGGGAATCGAACACCGGCTCCTGGCGCACCCAGACGCCGTTCTGCACCACGGCATCGATTGCGCAACCCACGGAGCAGTGCGTACACACGGTGCGCTTCACTTCGAGCTTGCCTTCCTCGGCCTTGGCCTCGGCCTCGCCGATCATGCTGAAGGGAAGCTGCGAAGCCACGGCGCCGGCGCCGAGCGTGACGCCCGAGCGCCTGAGGAACGCGCGACGGTCCATGGTACTGATCGCGGGAAGGCCGCGCGAAAGGCGAGCCTGGGGAAC